>JBDNCV010000013.1:0-39244 GCA_046719465.1 Anaerolinea sp. | reverse complement strand
CGTGATGCAGTGCAGAACGAAATTGATCAGCTCCGCCGCGAGCAAGCCGCGTTGATCGACCGGTTGAACTTCGTCCAGAGTGACGCATTTATCGAGCAGTGGGCGCGCAGCCAAGGCCGCATGGTGCGCGAGGGCGAGGTGCTGCTGGTGCTGTTCCCGATGATGGACGCGAACGCGGAGAGCGCGCCGGAGGCGGTGGTGTTCGCTACGCCGTCGCCGCTCATCGTGGAGACGCCGCCCGCATGGCATTCATGGTGGGCGCTGTTCTTTGACGCGCCGCCGCCCGGCTCGTGAGCTTAAGACGACACCTTTAACCACGCAGGCAGCACGCCCAACGTCTCCCCAACGGCGACGTCGACCTCACCAGCTTTGAGCGCTGTACCTGCCGCGCTGTGGGCGATTTTGACTACGCCCATGGCAAACTGCTCCCCAAGCGGGGACGTGACCGCGCTGGTCACCTCGCCGATGGTCTGCCCCGCGTGCGTTAACGGCAGTGGCGCGCTGAGCGAGGCGGCGGCATGCAGCCGCACCAGCACCCTCGCCAGCCGCTCACGGCTGTCCATTCGGGCGATGATCTCTTGGCCAGTGTAGCAGCCCTTGTGGAAGCTCACCTCATCCCACAGGCCCAGCTCCAGCGGGATGTACTGCTCGTTGAGTTCGGGCAGCGACGGCACACCCGCGCGGATGCGCAGCACGTTATACACCAGCGACCCCGCCGGTGTCAGGCTGTTCAGTTGGCCCGCGTCGAGCAGGCCGCGATACACGTCGACAGCTGCCGCCCTCTCACAGATAATAACCCAGTGCGTGCCCACCAACGGCTTGCGGCGCGCCAGCGTCACGGGGTGGCCGCTGACCGTGGTCAGCATCGAGCCGTAGAGCGGCAGATCAAGCGCGGTGGGCGCGAGCTGCGCGGCGACTGCATCTGCTGTGGGGCCATGCAGCGCAAAGCTGCTCGTCTGGGCGGTGATGTTGGTCACCGTCACGCGGTCGTTGAAGAAAATGTTGCGCTGGAGGTACTCTGTCAGCGCTTGGCTGCGCGGCGGGTGGGTGAGCAAGAGCACGTCCTCAGCGCGGCGCAGCACCTCCACTCGTTCGATGATGCGGGCGGTGGGCGTGGTGAAGATGGTGGCGCAGCCTTCTCCCACGGCAAGGGCATCGGTGCGGTTGGTCGACATGCGGTTGATCAAGCTTAGGGCGTCGCGCTCAGCTAATCGCAGCCGCCCCTCGTGAGAACGATCCAGCAGCACAGCAGCTTCCAGCGCGGCGCGATATTCACGCGCTTGGTCGCCGTAGTGCAGCGGGATGTGATCGGGCGCGAGGGTGGCCCCAAGGGCACGGTGCAGCTCAGCGAGGGTCATCAGGCTCACTCCTACACAGACTGCTGCGTGAGGGTGTGAATGGCGTCGATCAGGTCGCGGGTGGCTTGCGCCAGATCGTTGTTGTAGATCACCGCATCGCACTGAGGCGCAAAGCGCAGCTCAACGTGGCGGGCGCGTTCGATGCGTTCTTCGATGGCGGCGGGCGTGTCTCCACGGCGGGTCATACGCTCACGCAGGATGGCCAGCCGCTCCTCGTCGCTCATGTCGGGCGTGCCGACCGAGATGAAGATCAAGATTGCGTTGGGGTAATGGGCGCGCACGTACATCGCACCGTAGATGTCGATGTCGCCCATGACGTGCTCGCCGCGTTGGATGATGCTGTCAACGCTCGCGCGTGGGACGCCATAGTAGTTGCCGCTTGTCACCTGCTGATGTTCGATCAGCTCGTTTTGGTCGATCATGCGACGGAACTCATCGTGCGTCTTGAAGTGGTACGACACGCCGTCCACCTCGCCCGCGCGCGGGGGGCGGGTGGTCGCGGTGACGAGCGGATGCACGGGGACGCGGCTTCCCGCCAGCTCATCCAGCGCGCATTTCATGAGGGTGTCCTTGCCTGCGCCGCCCGGCCCGACCACGACGATGAACTTGCCAATCGGCTGTTGTGATGCCATGCTTGACTTCCAGTGCTTGTCTGTAAACCACAACCTATCATGATCTGCTGAGCGAAAAATAAGAAGGGTCTCTCTGATTTCAGAGAAACCCTTCTTGTTTTGTCAGGACAGCCGCAGGGTTATGGCTCGAAGACGTTGATGTCTGCCAGCCACACGCCGACCGGCCAGTTGAAGTTATTACTGTTGCGGGTGTTACCGTCCACGCTGGTTGACGTTTCTCCCAAACGATCCACGCGGAAGCGCAGCATGATCGGCGGACGGCCCGGGCCAGCATAGGCGCTCAGGTCGTAGAGGCGATCCTGCCAGCCCGTTTGCGGGTTGGTGGTGAAGTCTGGCGTGTAGGTGCCGCCCCAAGCTGGGCTGCTGAAGTTGCCCTGACGCACGGTGACTTCCATACGGGCGTTGCCAGTGAATTCGTAGTGGTCGATCATGATGACCGCCCCCGGCGGCACGGTACGTGTGACAGTGCGCGTCTGATCTTGGTTCTCCCAGTCGTCGATGATGAGGCAGCCTGCGCTCGGGTCGCCAAACTGCGTGTTGGTGCGACCCCAGTTGCGGCCACCGCTGATGACCGGACGGTTTGGATCGTTGCTAACGAGGGCGCAGCCCGGCTCATAGTTGACCCACAAGCGGAAGCCATCGTCCCCGCGAATGGTGAACGTCAGCGTGGTGAAGTCAGTCGTGGCCAAGCGTCGCACGAAGCGCGCGCTCCAGTGGTCGCTGTTGATGCCGGTCACCGTGCCGCCGTTCGGGCTGCCGCCCCAAGAGTAGTTGAGCACGTTGCCCTCGTTGCGCGTTTTGGGGAAGCCAGATGGGCCGCGGAACGTCACCGGCTGCGTGGCGAAGGTGGGCGCGGGGCTTGGCCAGCCACCGTGCGGGAAGTCGAGGGTGTTGTTGTTATCACCCGGGTTAGCGGTGCTGCTGTTGTTCCAGTAATAGCCCCACCATGGGCCAGCCCAGATGCCTTCGGGGTTAGGAATACCGTCGAGGAATTCACGAGTCCATGTGAAGCCACCGTCGATGCTGACTTCCACGAAGGCTGTGCCGCCTAGTTCATAGTAGGTTGAGAAGGAAAGCACAGGATTGGTTGCTTGTGTCAGATCGAACACGCCACGGTAGATCAAGGAGGAGTTGCTGTTGCGCATGATCGGCACTTGCTCGCTCTCAAGGCGGCCTGAGCCACGCGGAATCTGTGCCGTCAGCGAGAAGCCGAACGTGCCGATGGTGAGCTGCACCGAAGCATCACCGCTCGCTTCGAAGTACTCCATGGTGAAGCGGTAGGACGTTCCCCCTTGGATGCGCGCCGAGCTGACTGTGGTCGTGCGGCCTTGGTACTGCCAGTTGTCCACAATGTTCCAGAAGCCGCTGTAGGCGGGCGGGTCTTCAGACGTGGCAGGAGGCAGGTTGCCGGGCGGGACAGTGTCATAGCGCAAGCGCACGCCGTCATCGGCTGCCGTGATGAACACGTAGCGGTTGGCGATGAGCGTGGGGGGCGTCTCCATCTCCCAACGAATCACGAACTCGTTGGTGACTTGAACGTTGGCCGCGTTGCGTGGGCCGCCCGTGCCCCAGTTCTCGCGGATGTCGGAGACGAAGCCGCTGTGCCACGGGGTGGGCGGAGCCACGGTGCGGTGGTTGTTTAGGAAGCGATTCGCGCAATCGCGCCAGTCGCCACAGCTCGGCGTCACGGCTTGCACCTCAGCGCGTCGCCAGATGCGGAACTGCCACGGGTTGCCGCCGAGGCTGGTCACGCCGCCACCAGCGCCCTTCCATATGGCTGGTGTCAGCCCCCAGCCGCCTTCTGCCACCCAGTTGTCCATGCTGCGCGTGTTGTCGGTGAACACGCCACCGATAGTGCGGCCGATGAAGGTCACCTGTGGGGCGAAGTAGGTGAAAGTCAGACCGTCGATGTACCAACCGTCGCGATGATCACCTGCCGGAGAGGTGCGCAGGGCGTCCGTCACAAAGCGAATGCGAATGCGCGTGCCGTCTTGGCCAGCAGACTGCGCATAGGGCGACAGGTCAATTTGAGCGCGCGTCCACGTGTAGTTACGGCTGTTGGTGGTTGACCAGACGGTCTCCCATTGACGCCAGCCGTGGTCTTTCTGATAGCACTGGGTGATACCGGCCACCGGCGATTGCGAGTTGGGGCAGGCGTTCTGCGAGTTGGTGGGATCCTCGCGTGAGATCTGCACGCTGAGGAACTCACGATCGCCGCCTGCGTAGTGGCGCGTCCAGAAGTAGAGCAGCGGACGGTCGCTGGCGCGCGTGCCGCGCAGGTCGATGATGGTCTTCATCTCCAGCACGTTGAAGGTCTGCGTGCGAACGACGCCGTTGTTACCCTCTGGCACATCGAAGTTCGGGGCGCGGTTACCGGGCTGGTTCACGACGGTCGTGCTGTCGTGGAAGGCCAGCAAGCCGTCGCGCTGTTCAAACGACACGGCGTCCCAGCCGCCGCCGACGTGCCAGATGTTGAACCATGGACGGTTGTCGAGCGTGTCTTGATAGGTCGTGCCGTTGCCGACGACGGGCGTGCCGTTGGTGCGGATCGGTTGGCCTGCGATGTTGTTGCGCGTTTCACCGGTTGGCCACAGCGCCCAGAACGGCTCCTCACGCTCGTCAATGCGGATATCGTCGATGTAGACACCGTCACGCGGGGTGCCCGGGTTACCCGTCACCGAGAAGCGGATGCGCAGCACGATGTCGTCGTCGGTGGGGTCGGCGTCGGTGCGGCTGTTGGGGTTGTCGGCCAGCAGGCGAGCGAACACCGGCGCAAGGTCAACTTGGACGCGTTCCCACGCATCGTTGACGCGCGTCCGCGGCGTGCTGGTGCTCTGGAAACCCGAGGTGCTGACGACGAAGCTCTGGTTGTCGCTGCCGTTGTAGACCCACAGCGGGCGCCACTGCGACTGCGGCTCGGTCGTGCGCTTCCAGTCGACCGCAAGCTGCGTGTTCTGGTTCATGTAGCGCTTGTGCCAGAACGACAGCACAGGGTTGACCGGCGTTGGATTCTGCGGCGTCTCGCACAGCGCGCCCAGATCGCAAACTGGCGAGAACACATTCTGCGGTGAGTCGTTGTACAGGTCAAGCGTTTTGCGGAAAGTGATGGAGTAATCGCCCACTCTGGGGTCGAAGTTAGCCTCGGGCGAGTCGGTGTATGACCAGCCAGCCTCGTTCACCGGCGGGCGATGCCCACCTGTGACACGCCCCCACGCGCCGAGCAAGTTGTAGTTGTTGAGAATGGCGGCCGGGTTCTCCGCGTCGTCGATGAAGGGGTAGTTGAGGTAGCGAATGCGGCCCGTGCGCTCCAGCTTGATGTTGTCGATCCACCAACCAGCGCGCTGTGTGGCATCTGCGCGCACGACCATCGCCAACCGCAGGCGGAAGCGCCGCGCTGGGATGTCGTTCAAGTTGACGACCACTTGCTCAAACGAGTTGAGGTTTTGATCGCTGGTGGTGGTGCGTGCGACGATCTGACCGCCGTTCGGGACGAGCGTCCACGTGGCGCCGCCAACACCGTAGGGGGTGGTGGTGTACTGCACCTCAAGGCCGGTGCGCGGGCCAATGTTGTAGCGGTGGAAGAAGGTTAAGATCGGGTCGCCTTGGTCGCCTTCGTCGTCGGTGAGGCCGCGCGGGTCATCAAGGTCGATGAAGCCGTTGAACTCAATCGTGTGCATGCGCTGGTCGCCATCCGCCACCGAGGAGTTGCCGCCGCGGTTGGTGTCCATGCGGTTGGTGTTGCCGGTCGGGCTTTCGTGGAACGACATACCGCCGCCAACCGTCAGCTCGCTGGTGAGGTTCCAGTTGCCGCTCGTGATGAAATCCTTGAGCTGCTCCATGGAGTTGAGATCCCACGACTTGTTCATGTAGAGCGTTTGGCTCGGCATGCTGTCGATGGTCATCGAGTCGATGTACCAGAGCATGCGATTGCTGCTGGCCTCGCGCCGTTCCATGCCGAAGCGAATGGCGAGGCGGCGGCTGGTGGACGTGGCGAGGTAGGGCGCGAGATCGATGACGTTGTACGTCCAGTTGTAGTTGAAGGTATCGTTGCGGTGCAGGAACACACGCTGCCATACAAGGTCTTGACGGCGGAAGATGCCATCGTTGTCGGGGTCGTAATCAGCAATTTCGACCCATTGATCGACGTTGTTACGAATGTCCCACGCATCCCAGAAGGTGAACTTCGGGTCAGTCATTGAAGCGGGCACTTCCACGTAGCCGCGCAGCTCAAGATAGCAGCGCATCTGGGGCGGGAACCCCACGCCGAGGTTGGTGCTGAACTCTTTCCACATGAAAGTAGGTGTGTCGGAGCGCACTGTCTCGACGTTGGTGAAGTTGCAGTTGGCAAAGCCGCCCGAGATCGGGTTGCCGCTGCCGTCGATGGCGGCATCGTCAGGGTTGATGCGGCCTTGGCGGTTGGCGACGTTCACGCCGATGCGAGCGTCACCGCTGGTGTGAGCGTACTCCACGATGATAGTGTACTCACCAGCAGGCACGGTACGCTGCACGCCGGTGATGCTGCGGCTGGTGTTGTCGCCCGTGCGCCAGCGGTCGATGACGAGGCACTCAAACTGCGAGGCGCGGCCGGCGGCTATCTCACCATCGTCAATCACGTGGAAGCCGTTGCTGCGGTTGACTTGCGACGGGCTGGTCGTCCCGGCCACGGTGGTGAGGTCGGTTGTCCGCATGGGGTCATTCGAGCGGACGAATTGGCCAGCGCTGCCGCCGCGGCGCACGATCTGCGAGCAGGTGCCGGGCGCACCAGTGATCTGGCTGGGGTTTCCGCCGAAAGGCCCGCCGACGATGAAGACGCGCACGCCGCCGTTCTGAACGTTTGTCACGTCAAACGACAGTGTGGTTGGGGTAGTCAGCAGGATATTGCGGCGCCAGCGGATGCTGAAATTGTCGACCGGGCCGCCGACGGCAGGGCTGCCGCTGCCGTAGTTTTGCTCAATGATCTGATAGGCGCTGGGGTTAATGACATTTTTGTTTTCGCCGCTGGCAAAGGGCGTGCCAGTGAAGTCAATCGAGGGGTAATAGGAGCCATACCAATCGCCACTGCCGAAGTAGCTGTTGACGTTGTCGAGGCGCCAGTTCACGAAAGTGTCGGGGTTGGCGCTGTCCGTCCACGGCGCGACAAACCCACGGTCAAACGGCGTGGGCGAGGGGGCCGGGGTCGGCGTGTTGGTGGGCGTGGCGGGAACCGTCGTCTGCGTGGGGGTGGGGGATGGCCCGGGCGTGTTGGTTTGTGTAGGTGGAACGGTCGTGCGCGTGGCCAGCGGTGTCTCTTGCGGTGTCTGCTGCGCAACCCATGTCACTGTGCCCCAGAATCCGGCGCGGTCAGGGATGTTCTCGAGGATTTCACCGTCTTGGCCGACGAGGTTGAAGATCGTGTTGCTGAACACGTTCCCGATCGCCGGGCCGGTCGCTGCAAGAGCGAAACCAAAGGCGATGATCACAAGCGTCACGATCAACGCATATTCAACCAGTGATTGTCCGCTTTCTACGTTGAGGCCATCATGTCTTTTCATCAGTCTCATAGCAAACCCCGTATCAGATCTCTGGGCAGCACAACATGGCAGGTCTATTGACTCCACTACAAGTCTACCTGATCTTGATCGAGAACGAGGTGTAAGTCTTGTCATGTCTTGTAAAAACCTATTTACAACTAGATAATCACCGCGTGTAGTGAGCCAAAATCAGGTGGGAAACGAATGGGGGCAGTGATTATTGACGGGCAGGCAGTGGCGGATCGCATGCAGGCGCAGATCGCAGAACAGGTGAGCCAACTGCGCGCGCAGGGCGTGACCCCCGGGCTGGGGGTGGTGATGGCGGGCGATCATCCCGCCTCGCAGCAGTACGTGCGCATGAAGCGCCGCGCTTGTGAGCGTGTGGGCATTCACTCCGTGGTTGAAACGGTCGATGCGAACACCCCGCAGGAGCGAGTCCGCGCGCTGGTCGAACAAATGAACGCTGACCCCGCCATCCACGGGATTCTTGTGCAGCTCCCGCTGCCGCCGCACGTGGACGAAGCGGCGATCCTGAGCGCTGTCAGCCTTGAGAAGGACGTGGACGGCTTCCACCCGATCAACATCGGCGCGCTGGCGATGAAAGGGCGCGAGCCGTCCTTCACCCCTGCGACGCCGACCGGCTGCATGGCGCTGTTGGAGGCGCACGGCGTGCCGTTGAGCGGCGCCAACGCGGTTGTCATCGGGCGGAGCAACATCGTTGGCCTGCCGATGGCACTCATGCTGATGAAGGCCAACGCGACGGTGACCGTCTGCCACAGCCGGACGCGCAGCATCCCCGATATCGTGCGGGGCGCAGATATCGTGATCGCCGCCATTGGGCAGCCGTTTTTCGTCAAGGGTGATTGGTTGAAGCCCGGGGCGGTCGTCATCGACGTAGGGACGAACCGCGTCGACGACCCGACGACCGAGCGCGGCTACCGCATCGTGGGCGATGTCGAGTTTGACAGCGCGGTGGAGGTGGCCGGGGCGATCAGCAAAGTGCCCGGGGGCGTCGGGCCGATGACGATCACCATGCTGCTGAGCAACTGCCTCAAAGCGGCGCAGCGCACGCTTGAGCGAGTGGGCTAATATGGCGACGCTGCTGCTGAAGCGCATCCACACGCTGCTCACGATGGATGAGCAGGAACGCGAGCTGGCCGACGCCGCTGTGTTCGTGCGTGACCACGTCATCGAGTGGGTCGGGCCACAGGCTGAGTGCCCGCACACGACGGCGGATCGCGTGATAGATGCGTCGCGTTGGGTGATGCTGCCGGGCTTGGTGAACACCCATCACCATATGTTCCAGTCGATCACGCGCGTGATGGCGCAGCAAAATGAGTTGTTCGGCTGGCTGCGGACGCTTTACCCAATCTGGCGGCGGCTGAAACCAGAGCAGCTTTACGCGGCGACGCGCACGTCGATGATCGAGCTGCTGCTGAGCGGCTGCACGACGAGCAGCGACCACACTTACACCTTCCCGAATGGGGCGCAGCTTGACGGGCAGATCGCCGTCGCGCGTGAGCTTGGGCTGCGCTTCCACGCGGCGCGCGGCAGCATGACGCTGGGCGAGAGCAAAGGCGGCCTGCCGCCAGACGAATTGGTTGAGGATGAGGCATTCGTTCTAAGCGATACTCGGCGGTTAATTGAAACGTACCACGACGCTGAGCGCTATGCCATGACGCGGATCGTGGTCGCGCCTTGCGCCCCGTTCAACGTGTCGCAGGATTTGATGCGCGAATCGGCTCGGTTGGCGCGGGCGTATGGCGTGCGGCTGCACACTCACCTCGCTGAGAACCGATCCGACATTGATTACAGTTTGGAGGTGTTCGGCCAGCGCCCGGGGGATTATGCCGAGAGCATCGGTTGGGTGGGAGATGACGTGTGGCATGCGCACTGCGTCCAGTTGGACGAACGCGAGATTGACCTGTTCGCGCGCACGGGGACGGGGGTGGCGCACTGCCCCTGTTCGAATATGCGCTTGGCCTCTGGCATTGCGCCGGTGCGGGCGATGCTGCGTCGCGGTGTTCGTGTGGGGTTGGGGGTGGATGGCTCGGCGTCAAACGACAGCGGCCACCTGCTCAACGAGGCGCGGCAAGCGATGCTGCTCCAGCGGGTAGCGCATCAAGACCCGGCGGCCATGTCCGCACGCGAGGCGCTGCGGCTGGCGACGGTGGGCGGGGCGCAGGTGCTGGGGCGCGATGACATTGGCCGCATTGCGCCCGGGATGGCCGCCGACATCATCGGCTGTGATCTGGATGCGCTGGCGTTTGCAGGGGCACAGCATGACCCCGCGGCGGCGTTGGTGTTGTGCAGCAGCGTCAGTGTTGCTTTCTCGATGATCCACGGGCGGGTGGTTGTGGAGGATGGACATCTGCTGACGGCAGACGTGCCGCGCGTTGTCGAGGAACACAACCGCGCTGCCCGTGCCTTGCTGCGTGGGGATGATTAGATGAACCACTTGCGCGTTGGCGTGGCGGCGGCGGTATTCAACGACCAAAACGAGATTCTGCTCTCGCGGCGGGGTGATTTTGGCGTGTGGAACCTGCCAACGGGGCGTTTGGATCATGGGGAGGCGCTGGCCGCCGCCGCCCAGCGCGAGGTGCAGGAAGAAACGGGCATCGTCTGTGAGGTGCAGCGGCCCCTCGGTTTGTACTATCAGCAGGGGCGCAGCCGCGTGAATGTGCTGTTCCTAGCGCAGGTGGTTGGCGGTGACTTGAAAGCAGCCACCGACGAAAGCACTGAGAACCGCTTCTTCCAAGCTGAGAAACTGCCGTCGAATCTCTTCGGCGATTTTATGGCGAAGGACGCGCTCGCGGGCATCTCAAAGCTGCACGTGCTGGTGACGCCGCCCGCGGTGCTGCGGCGGGTAAAGCGCCAGCTTGCGTGGCGCTACGTCAAGAACTTGCTGGCGGGGCGACCAGAGCCACGCTGGCCGCGCTTTGAGATCCACGCCAGCCTCGCCGTGCTGGATCGCTTGACGGGGACGATTCTCGCCAATGACCTGCCCGACGGCACGCGCAGCTTGCCCGGGTGTCGAGTGAACGGCGCTGCTGCCCCGTGGGAACAGGTGCGCGCCCACGTGCGCGATCAGTACGGAGTATATGAGCTGCGCACGGCGGAACTGCGCTGGATTGGCTTGTATCAGCATGTCGAGCGCGGCGTGATCGAGTTCATCTTCCACACCGAGATTGCGCCTGCCTCGCGCATCAGCGAACGCGGCATTGCGTGGACGCTGCCTGACAGCGAGCGTTGGCTAGTCGGTTATCGGCGCGTGCTGCGCGGCCCGTCGAATCGTATTGTCAGCCTTGTGGAGCCGCTGTGATGTTCGTTGGGTCAAACTTTGTGGGGCGCGGCTTCGGGCTGCGCTTCGCCGCGGACGCTGACGATGTGCTTTGCGCGGTGATGACGTTCGATGAGCGCTACATGGGGCCGCCCGGCATTGTGCACGGGGGCGCGCTGGCCGCCGTGCTGGATGAGGCCATGACCGCCACCGTGTTCCATCATCAAGAGCCGGCCTTTACCGCGCAGCTCAACATCAGCTATCGAAAACCGGTCGCATTAGGCAGTCCTGTTCGCGTGCGCGGATGGGTGACAGAGCGTGAGGGGCGCAAGCGTTGGCTCCGCGCGGAGATCCGCGATGAGACCGACGCCTTGTGTGTGGAAGCCGAAGGGCTGTTCATCTTGATGAGCCGTCCTAATCTACGTACAGACCAGCAGAAGGACTGAGACAACCATGGGGGAATCACAATTTGTCGGTTCGCGTATGATGCGCAGCCCTGCGCCGAACGGCTACGGCGTGAGCTTCCAGCGGACAGGCGACGGGGCTGTTGAAGCTCAGTTTAGCTTCGACAGCAGCAAGGAAGGGCCGCCCGGCTATGCCCACGGTGGGGCGGTGGCGGCAGTGCTGGATGAGGCCATGGGCACTGCTTGCTTTGAGGCGGGGCGCGTGGGCTTCACAGTCACGATGACAGTGAACTACCGCGCTGGCGCGCCGCTCAATCAACCGCTGCGGGTGGCCGCCAGCGTGGAACGCACAGAGGGGCGCAAGACCTTCACGTGGGCGGCGCTCACCAACGTCGACGGGCAGCTCATCGCAGATGCCACCGGCATCTTCATCAGAAGCGAACGCCTGTCGGAAGCGCTTCAGCAGGGTAGATCAACGTCAGATGAGTAAAACGGACTAAAGTCCGTTTTGTAGTAAGGTCAGAGGACATGGCGCGTCTGTAGCAGTACAAGACCGGAGATAAGACGGAGAGAACGCGATGAAAATCCTCGGGCTGCACCACATCACGCTTGTATCGGCCAACGCTCAGCGCACAGTGGACTTTTACGTTAAAGTGCTGGGGCAGCGTATGATCAAGCAGACGGTCAACTTTGATGACCCCGGGTCTTACCACATCTACTTCGGCGATAAGACGGGCCGCCCGGGCACGGCCATCACCTTCTTCGAGTGGCCGCATGCGGGCAAGCGTCGCCACGGCATCGGCGGCACGCATCACTTCGCGCTGCGGGTGGCGGATTACAACGGCCTGCTGAAGTGGAAGCGCCGCCTGACTGATTTGGGGATCAAGGTCATCGGGCCGCGCAACCGCCACTACTTCCAGAGCATTTACTTCCGCGATCCGGACGGCGTGAACGTCGAAATTGCGACTGACGGGCCGGGGGTGACGATCGATGAGACGCTGGAGACGTTGGGGACGGTCTATCAACCCGTGCCTGCTGAGATGGCGCGCGGGGCAGACGCTTACTTGGCGCTGGAGAGCGAGACGTGGCCAGAGCCTGTCCCCGCGATTACGCCCGACATGGCGCTGTTGAACGGGATGCACCACATCACGGCCATTAGCGGCAGCTTGGAGCGCACACACGACTTCTTCAGCGGGGTGCTGGGGATGCGCCGCGTCAAGATGACTGGCAATTTCGACGATCCGACGCGCCAGCATTGGTATTGGGGCGTTGATGACGGCCAGCCGGGCACGCTGATCACTTACATCGAGGCCAGCGGCCCACAGGCGATCATCGGCATTGGGATGACCCACCACTTTGCGCTGGCGGTGGCCAACGACGAGGAGCAGCATCTGTGGCGGGAGCGACTCATGGAGGCGGGGTATCGGGTGTCACCTTTGATGAACCGTGACTACTTCAAGAGCATCTACACGCGCGACCCTGACGGCCACATCGTCGAGCTGGCGACACTGCCGCCGGGCTTTATGATCGACGAAAGCGAGGAGACGCTGGGCAGCGCCTTGCAGCTTCCGGAGTGGCTGCGCCCGCATCGCAATCAGATCGAGCGCGTGCTGACGCCGCTGCACGTGCCTAATTGGGAGGAGCACTATGCGACCCTTTGAGCGTCTGCTGCGGGCAGGGGCGGACGTCGCCTCTGCCCGTGGGGCGGTGATCATGATTCACGGGCGCGGCAGCAGCCCGCAGGACATCCTGACGATCACCTCACACTTTGCAGCGTCTGATCTCGCCTACCTTGCGCCGGCTGCCGAGGGCGGGGTGTGGTATCCGCAGCGCTTTCTCGTGCCGCGCGCGGCCAATGAGCCGTTCCTCTCAGAGGCGCTGGGCACTATCGAGCAGACGCTGGCCTACCTCGTCAGCGCAGGCATCCCACAAAGCAAGACCGTGCTGCTGGGGTTTTCGCAAGGGGCATGCTTGGCGTTGGAGTTTGCAGCGCGCCACCCCGGGCGCTATGGCGGCGTGGTGGGCTTGAGCGGCGGCTTGATCGGCGCCGACGATGAGCTGACCGGCTACACAGGGGACATGGCAGGCACGCCAGTGTTCTTGGGGTGCAGCGACGTTGACTTCCACATCCCTGTTGAGCGGGTGCACCACGCCGCGCAGGTGTTCGAGGATCTCGGCGCGACCGTCACCAAGCGCATTTACCCCAATTTCGGCCACACCATCAACATGGACGAAATAGAACACGTGCGCGCCATCTTGCAGGCGTTATGACCAACGATGTGCTGCCGGATGTGCTGGAGCCGGGGCTGGTGCTGGTGTTCTGCGGCACGGCCCCCAGCCGCATCTCAGCGCTGCGGCAAACTTATTACGGCAACCCCGCGAATCGCTTCTGGCCGACGCTGCGGCAGATCGGCTTGATCCCGCCTGACTTTGACGCGGCAGACTTTCGCCAGCTTCCACGGTATGGCCTCGGCCTGACGGACATGGCCAAGCGATCCATCGGCAACGACAGCGACTTAAAACCCGCTGATTTTGATCGTGAACGGTTCGTGGCAACCATGCGCCGCTGTGAACCGCGCGCGGTAGCGTTCACGAGCAAGAAGGCCGCCTCGGTCTATCTGGAGCGCGGCACACAGCAGATCGCCTATGGGTGGCAGGCGGTGAAGGAGCTGCCGGTCTATGTGCTGCCGTCACCCAGCGGCGCGGCGACCAGCCACTGGGATGTGACATGGTGGCAGCAGCTCGCAGATTGGGTGCGGCAGACCGGTGATCCGCGTGTATATTAAGCAAAACGAACACCGTGCGTAACGTTCAACGTATTCTTGCGTTACAATAGGAGTAAGAAACACACTTGGGCAAGTCTCTATGGTGAAACCCGTCTTTTCGATTGTTGCGCCCGTCTACAACGAGGAAGAAGTGCTGCCGCAGTTCTATGAACGGCTGACGGCAGTCATGCGCGGCCTCGGTGAACCATACGAGATCATTCTGATCAACGACGGAAGCCGCGATACCTCGCTGGACGTGATGAACCAGCTGGCGGATGTCGATGAGCACGTGCGCGTGGTGAACTTTGCGCGCAACTTCGGCCATCAGGTGGCGGTGACGGCAGGCATCGACCATGCGAGCGGCGACGCGGTAATCCTGATCGACAGTGACCTGCAAGACCCGCCTGAGGTCATCCCAGAGCTGGTGGCCAAGTGGCGCGAGGGCTTCGATGTGGTGTACGCTGTCCGCACTGCGCGCGAGGGCGAAAGCCTGTTCAAGCTGACTACGGCCAAGCTGTTCTACCGCTTCGTCTACCGCATCACGGACGTCGATATTCCGTTGGACACTGGGGACTTCCGCTTGATGGATCGGCGGGTGGCGGATGTGCTGCGCGCCATGCGAGAGCACAACCGTTTCATACGCGGCATGACGAGCTGGGCCGGCTTCAAGCAGACGGGCGTCGGCTATGTGCGGCGAGCGCGGGCCGCCGGCCAAACCAAGTACCCCTTGAAGAAGATGCTCTCGTTTGCCGCCGACGCGATCACCAGCTTCTCCTACTTCCCGCTTCAGCTCATGATCTATGGGAGCTTGCTGCTGGCGGTGTTGGCAGTGGTGGCGGGCGCGGTGATCGTCTTTTTGCGCCTGTTCATGGGCGAGGCCTTCTTCGGCGGACAGGCGACGACTATCGTGCTGCTGCTGGCGGTAGGGGCGTTCCAGATGTTTTTTATGTTCATCATTGGGCAGTACGTCGCGCGCATCTACGACGAGGCGCGCAATCGCCCGCTGTACGTGGTGGCGTCGCGGCGTCACTTGGCTGATACCGGCGTGCTGCCACCGACCCACACCAGCCCGAAGGAGGTGCCGGATGACCGACAACCGGAGCTTCAATGAGCCGACCGAGGGCGATGAGCTTCGGCGTTATAATGCCCTTGTGGAGCGGCGCGCGGCGCTAGAGCAAGAGATTAGCCATCTGCTGAGCGGCCCAGATGGCGCGCGCGCGGTGCAGCTCCCACGGTATCGGGTGTTAGCACGCGAGCGCGACGAGGTGATCAGCGAGATGCGCACGTTGGAGCAGGGCTTGAGGCTGGACGAATGACGCTCTTCGCTGAAGATCGCGTGTTGATCGGCGTCGTTAAGCGCCAGCGCGACCTGCGCGCGCTGCTCGATCACCGGCGGTATCGTGTGCCGGTTGCGTCTCTGCCGGAGGGCGTCAACGCTGAGGTGATGGGCTTCTTCTGGGGTGGGGCGGTCTACTACTACGCTGTGCTGCGCGGGGTGGAGCTGGCGCGGCGGCGCGACCTGCTGCCCGATGAGCCGCAGCACCCACGAGCGGACGCGCTGTATTGGCTGTGCCAACTGGGGCCGCTGCGGGAGGCGCACCCGCCCATCGTCAACGTTCGCCGCCGCGCCTTCGCGTTCATCCACACCACATGGGATCGCTTCGCCGATGCGGTCACGCTCGACGATCTCTATCGTGAAGGCGGGTATTACGTGCGGCGGCTCTATGCGCCGCGGGCAGAGAGCGTGCCTTACGCAGCGGCGGGGATTTCGCTAGAATAGCAGCGGTTCGCTTACGACAATGTTAAGGCAGGGTATTTATGAGCGGCTCATTGATTCCAGTGGTGGCGGTGATCGGCGGCACTGGGAAGGAAGGGTCAGCGCTGGCGATGCGTTGGGCGCTGAACGGGTACAAGGTCATCATCGGCTCGCGCAGCGCAGACAAAGCGTTGAACGCCGCCGCCGAGCTGAACCAGACGCTGGGCGCAGACTACTTGACGGGCATGAGCAACGAGCAGGCCGCTGCTGCCGCGGAGACGGTCGTGCTGAGCGTGCCCTACGATGCGCACCGTGCCACGCTGGAGGCGATCAAGCCCCACCTCAAAGACGCGATGGTTATTGACCTCACTGTGCCGCTGGCCCCGCCCAACATCACCAAGGTGAACATCCCGGCAGGCAAGGCGGCCTGCCTTGAAGCGCAAGAGATCCTCGGCCCTGAGATCCCGGTGGTGGCAGCTTTCCAGAACGTGAGCGCCGTCAAGCTGAAGGACGTCCACGCCGAGGTGGACTGCGACGTGTTGGTGTGCGGGGATCACGACGCCGCCAAAGAGAACGCGATGAAGCTGGTGCGGGCGGCAGGCCTGCGCCCGATTGACGCGGGGCCGCTGCAAAATGCCATCGCTGCTGAGGCGCTCACGCCGGTGCTGCTCTACATCAACAAGCGCTACAAGGTGAAGGGCGCGGGAATTCGCATTACAGGGGTCGAAGAGGCGTGACCACGCCGTCGTTTGCGGCGTTCGCTCTCCCCGGCATCCCGCTCATCAACCCTAACGATTCACTCGCAGATCTGATCGCTGCTGCTGCCGCCGCCCATGAGCCGCTGCGCGATGGTGATGTGGTGGTGGTCTCGTCCAAAATCGTGAGCAAGGCCGAGGGGCGCTACGCCTATTTAAGCCGCGTGCAGGTCAGCGCTGAGGCTGAATACTTCGCGCAGATCACGGGCAAAGACCCGCGCCTCGTGCAGCTCATCTTGGATGAGAGCCGCGGCGTCTCACGGGCGGCCTTTGGCGTGCTGGTGACGCAGCACCGCCTCGGCTTTGTGAGCGCCAACGCCGGCATTGACCAAAGCAACGTCGAACACAGCGAGGAGCGCGTGCTGCTGCTGCCGCTGGATCCCGATGCCAGCGCGGACGCGCTGCGGGAACGGCTTCAGGCGCTGACAGGCTGTGAGCTGGCGGTAATCATCAGCGACACGCACGGGCGACCGTTCCGCTTTGGCAACGTGGGCGTGGCCATCGGTGTGAGCGGGATGCAAGCGCTGGTGGACATGCGAGGCCGCCCCGACTTGTTCGGGCGCGAGCTGCTCATCACACAGCAGGGCTACGCTGATCTGGCGGCGTCGGCGGCGCATTTGCTGTGCGGCGAGGCTGCCGAGGGCTACCCCGTGGTGATCCTGCGCGGGCTAGACTTCCCGCGCGGGGCAGGGCGCGCGTCTGATCTCAACCGTCCACCTGAGAAAGACCTGTATCGTTAGATTGATTATGGACGATTTTTTGAGTTTGGCGCGGGGGCGTCGCTCGATTCGACGCTATGAACCGCGCGAAGTTGCCCAATCGACCCTAGAGGCGCTGCTCGAGGCGGCGGTGTGGGCGCCCTCGGCTCACAATCGGCAGCCGTGGCGCTTCGCGGTGGTGCGCGGGGCGGGGCGGGAGCGCCTCGCGCGGGCAATGGGCGCACGTCTGCGCGCCGACTTAGAGCGCGACAACGCGCCGCAGGCTGTGATCGAGGCCGACGTCACCCGCTCGTATGAGCGCTTGACGGGCGCGCCCGTTGTGATCGTGTTGTGCTTGTCGATGGCCGACATGGACACCTACCCTGACGCGCGCCGCCAGCAGCACGAGTGGACAATGGCCGTGCAGAGCGTGGCTATGGCCGGGCAGAATTTGCTGCTGGCGGCGCATGCGCACGGCCTCGGCGCGTGTTGGATGTGCGCCCCGCTTTTCTGCCCAGACGTGGTGCAGGACGCGCTCGACCTGCCGCCCGATTGGCAGCCGCAGGGCTTGATTACGTTGGGATACGCGGCGCAAACGCGCGACAAGGCGCGCCAGCCGCTCGCTGAGAAGGTGGTGTGGCGATGAAGCGCGTGGTGCTGTTCGTCGGCGGGGTGGGCGGGGCCAAGCTTGCGCTGGGGATGTATCGGGTGCTGCCGCCGGAGGCGCTTACGGTGATCGTCAACAACGGCGACGACTTCTGGCACTACGGCCTGCGGGTCTGCCCCGATACGGACACCCTGCTCTACACGCTGTCGGGGCGAGTCGACCCGGTCAACGGCTGGGGCATCGCGGGCGATACGACCGTGACGCTGGACGCGCTGCGGGCGTTGGGAGAAGCCCCGTGGTTCAACATCAAAGACCGCGACATCGCCACCCATTTGCTGCGCACGGAGATGCTGCGCCGCGGCCACACCCTGACGCAGATCACCGCGCACTTGGCGCAGGCGCAGGGCGTGCAGTGCCGCGTGCTGCCGATGAGCGACCAGTTTGTTGAGACGCGCGTTCACACCCGCGAATACGGCTGGCTGGACTTTCAAGAGTACTTCGTGCGCTATCGCTGCCAGCCTACCGTGCTGGGGCTGCGCTACGACGGGGCGGAGCACGCTGTGCTGCCGCCGCAAGTGGCGGACGCGCTGGGCGCGGCAGACGTGATCGTGTTCGCGCCGTCGAACCCGTGGCTCTCGATCATGCCGATGCTGCACGTCCCCGGGATGCGCGAGGCGATTACCCAATCCAAAGCGCCGCGCATCGCGGTTACGCCCATTGTGGAGGGGCGGGCGATCAAAGGCCCAGCCGCCAAAATGATGGGCGAGATGGGCTACGAGGTTAGCTATGTGCCAGTGGCGCGCTTCTACGCGGATTTTGTGACCACATTTGTGTATGATAAGCGCGATGCGCCGCGCCACTTGGAAGCGCCGCGCTTGGTGGCGCTGGACACGATCATGAACGATGAAGCAAGCAAAATACGCCTTGCACAGGAGGTGCTGGCGCTGGGTGAGACCGCATAAGATGAACGTTTGGGCGATGATCCCGATGAAGCCGCTGGCGCAGGCCAAGACGCGCCTGAGCGCGGTGCTGACAGACGCAGAACGCGCCGAGCTGGCGCGCGCCATGCTGCGGCAGGTGCTGCGCGTGGTCGTCCCACAGCGCCGCTTGTGTGGCGCGCTGGTCGTCAGCCGTGACCCTGAGGTGCTGGCGGTGGCGCAGGCGATGGGCGCGGAGGCGCTGCACGAGCCGCCCCACAGCGACTTGAACGCGGCGCTGCTCATGGGGGCGGCGGCGCTGCGGCGGCGGGGCGCTGGGCTGGCGCTGGTGCTCCCGGGTGATTTGCCGTTCATCACCGAGTGGGACGTGACTATGCTGCTCGACCACGCAGCGATGGCTGGGTTGGTGATCGCACCGGATGCCGAGCGCACCGGAACCAACGCCTTGATCGCGCCGCTGCCGCTGCCATTCCAGCCACAGTACGGCGTGCAGAGCTTTCACCGTCACCTGCAACGTGCGCACGAGGCGGGCTTGCTGACGCGCGTCGTCACCAGCGACACGCTGGCGCTCGACGTGGACACGCCCAACGACCTTGTGCTCTACCACCAGCGGCTCGCGCTGGGAACTGCCACCCCCGACCTGCCGCGCTTTGACCGACTCAGCCGCCATGCGTGACGCCGTTGGCCTCTTCCTTCCAAATCATTGGACGCTGCTGGAGTGCCTCAGCGCGGTGAAGTACGCTGAAGCGCGCGGCTTTGACAGCGTGTGGCAGGCCGAGGTGGCCTTTAGCCGCGACCCCTTTTTGACGATGGCTAGCTACGCCCACGCGACCCGCCGCATCGGCCTCGGGGTGGGGGTGGTGCATCAGCCGACGCGCACGCTGCCTGCGCTGAGCGCGGCGCTTATGACGTTAGACGACCTCGCGCCGCGCCGCGTGCGCTGCGCGTTGGGGCCGTGGAACGATCAAGAGGCGCTGCGCGCTGGCGTGATGCGCCCCAAGCCGCTGCTGGCCATGCGTGAGACGCTGGCGGCGCTGCGGCGCTTGCTGGCGCTGGAGCGCGTCACGATGGGCGGGGAGACGCTCCAGCTCGTGGACGTGCAAGCCCAGCCCATAGAGCGCCCTGAAGCGCGCGCGGTGTCGTTCTTGCTGGCGGGGACGGGCGCATGCCACGCGCTGGCCGGCGAGATCGCCGATGGCATCATACTCAACGGGATGGTGACCCCAGCCTACACGGCGTATGCCGTCGAGGAAGCGCATGTAGGGCTGCGCAAGGCGCGGCGCGACCCTGCCAAGTTTGAGGTGGCGCAGTTGATTTTGTGCAGCGTGCAGGCCGCGCGCGAGAGCGAAACAGCGGCCTTTCAGCGGGCGCAGCAGGCGGCGCTGCAAGCCGTGCTCCAGCGGCCGGATTGGATGCGCGCCAACGGCTTCCCGCAGGAGGTGCTGGCGGAGTGTCATCAGTGGGCGCAGGTCAGCCTCGGAGAAGTGCCAGAGGCGGCCTACAAGCTGCTCACGCCGGACTTGGTGCGGCAGGTGGTCGCGTTCGGCAGCGAGGCCGAGGTGCGCCAGCGGGTGCGCGATTACGTCGCAGCGGGGGCGACGCTGCCGGTGCTCGTGCCGTTGAACGCGGACGTGCGCCCCGTGGTGGATGCGTTCGCGCAAGGCTACCGTGAGCCTTTCCTGCGCAGCGAGGGGCGCGGATGAGCGCCGCGGCTCGCAACCGGCTGCTGTGGGGTGGGCTGGCGGCGTGGTGTGCGTTGGGCGCGCTGCTGAGCATCACGTTGGGGCGCGCAGTTGGCGGCGGCGAGATGCTCATGCCGCTGGACGATGTCTACATTCACTTCCAGTACGCGCGGCAGCTCGCGCTCGGGCAGCCTTACGTCTACAACGCCGGGGAGCCTGCCACCAGCGGCGCAACCAGCTTCTTGTACCCCTATGTGCTGGCGGCGGGCTATGCGCTGGGGTTTCAGGGGCGGGCGCTGGGCGAGTGGGCGGTGATCGTCGGCTGGGCAGCGCTGGGCGGGGCGCTCATCGGCTGGTGGCGCTTGGCGGCAGTTTGGGGGGTAGACGCGGGACTGCGCCTGCTGGGGGCGGCGCTGCTGGCGGGCGGCGCGTTCGCATGGCACTTCAACAGCGGGATGGAGACTGGCCTCGTGCTGCTGACGGTGATTTGGACGCTGTGGGCGTTCAGCGCGCGGCAGTGGCGGCAGTTTGCGCTCTGGGGGAGCTTGCTGGCGCTGATGCGGCCAGAGGCCAGCGCGATGGCCGGGCTGGCGGCGCTGCTGGCGCTGGCGTTTGACGGGCGCGGCGCGCGCTGGCCAGATCGATTGAGGATGGCGCTGCCGCTGCTGGCGTGCGGGGTGCAGCCGCTCGTCAACCTGTGGATGACGGGCAGCCTCAACGCCAGTGGCAATCAGAGCAAGTCAATCCTCGCCATGCTGCCTGCGGATGAGGCGGTCATCGTGGGGCGAATTGCCGAGAACTGGCTGCGCTTTTGGGCGGATGCTGCAACTGGGGCTGCCGTTGGCCTGCCCGTTGGCGCGTTGGGGCTGTTGGGCTTGATCGCGCTCGCCATCCGCCAGCGACGGGTGGCGCTGCTTATCGCGGGGTGGCTGCTTGGCGTATCGCTGGCGATCAGCACCTTAGATAACGCCTTCTGGCACTTTCAACGCTACCACATGCCGCTGTTGGCCTTGCTGCTGGCGCTGGCCGTTGTCCTGCTGCAAGCGCTGCCGCGCTGGCCGCGCCGTGGGTTAGGGGTGGGGCTGTTGGGGCTGCACGTGGCCGCATCGCTGACCTTCGCGCGCTATCAGGCCTTGAACTTGGGCTACGTCGCTCAGCAGCCGTTGGCGATGGCCGAGTGGCTGCGCGCCAACACCCCGCCGAACGCGCGAGTCGCCGTGCACGATGTGGGACTGATGCGCTACGTGGGTGAGCGCCACACGCTCGACATGGTCGGCTTGACGACCCCGGGCGCTGCCAGCTACTGGCGGAATGGGGTGGGGAGCGTGGCCGAGCTGCTGCTGCGCGAACGACCTCAGTTTATCGCCAGCTACGGCGCGGGGCATGGCTACGGCCTTGTGCGGTTAGAGGGGACGCTGCTGCTCAACGCGCCGCTGGTCAGCTTCCCAGTTGTGCTGGACGACGCGGCAAACGTGGCGCTGGCCGCGCCAGCCCAGCACATCGCCCAGCCCGACTACAACACGCCCGCGGTGATCTTGCGCGCCGAAGCGGCCTCAGACGCGACTCAGCAGCACCTGAACGCGCGCAGTGCCCGCCTGTTGACGTGGATCAACGTGGCAGACTTGGCCTCCGAGCAGGCCGTGAGCTACGCATGGCACGGCGCGCCCGGGGCGGGCTTCCTCACCGATGTGTTCCAACAGCCGCTCTTGAGCGAGAACACGGTGTTGATCGACGGGGTGCGGCGCTTGACAGGGGGCGAGCGCTTCACCATCCGCGCGGAAGAAGGCCAGCCGCTGTTGTTGGTGACGCGCGTTCACGCGGCGGGGCGCGGCCTGCTGACGATCCGCGTCAACGGCCAGCCGGTGGCACAGCGCGTGCTGGTGGAGGCGCCGGGCTTCTGGCAGGAATTCGCCACGCCCATCGCCGGCGCGGAGACCCTGCTCATCGAGACTGAAGCGGCGCTCCACAGCGGGGAGTATGCGCCCGCCAGCCACTTCGTGTACGCGCTGGATGCGCCGCAGCCGAACGTCGCAGGCGACGCGCTGGCAGCCTTCGGCGCGGAGGAGGTGCGTCTGCTCAGCGCTGGGTTTGACCCCACCACCGGCCAATTGACCCTGCGCTGGGAGGGGCTGGCCCCGCTCCCGCGCGAGGCGCGCTTCTTCGCCCACGTCTACGCTGATATCGATCAGCCACCTGTGGCGCAGTGGGACGGCTATCTGCTGGGGCTGCCGCTGGGCAATTGGTTGCCGGGGGAGCTTTTCGCTACAATCTCGCTCAACGTTGACGATCTACCAGTGGGTGAGTATACGCTCATGATTGGGTTTTATGATGCCATGGGGGGCGAGCGCGTGCCGGTGCGCGCGGCGCAGGCTGTGCGCGATGATCGCCTCGTGATTGAGCGATGGACGGTATTTGATGGATGATATGGCCGCAGTGTACGCCGCGCTGGCCCAAGCGAGCGCCGAGGGCCTCGCCGCAGCGCTGGCGACCGTGTTAGCGACGCAGGGGTCGATGCCGCGCCATGCGGGGTCAAAGATGCTGGTGTACAGCGATGGCCGCATCGTGGGGACGGTGGGCGGCGGCGCGATGGAGGCGCGCGTCATCGCATCAGCGCGCGAGGTGATCCAGACGGGCAGCGCGCGCATTGAGACGTTCGTGCTGAACAGCCTTGACGACGGCGACCCGGGCGTGTGCGGCGGCTCGGCGCAGATCTTCATCGAGCCAGTGCAGACCGCGCCGCAGTTGGTGGTGGTCGGCGGGGGGCACGTGGGGCAGGCGCTGGCAGAGCTGGGCAAATGGATGGGCTTCTTCGTCGTGCTGAGCGACGACCGGCCTGAGTTCGCCACGCCGCAGCTCGTCCCCGGGTTGAACCGCTACGTGGTCTGCGCAGGGCATGAGCTGCCGCAGCACGTCACGCTGGGCCGCCAGAGCTACGTGTGCGCGGTGACGCGCGGCATGCCGGTTGATCTGGGCTTGATCCCGGCGCTGCTGGCGACAGAGGCGGCCTACATCGGGCTAATTGGCAGCCGCCGCCGCTGGGCGCTCACGCGCAAGGCGCTGTTGGAGCAGGGTCTCAGTGAGGCGCAGCTTCAGCGCGTGCGCTCGCCGATTGGCCTTGAGATCGGCGCGGAGACACCGCGCGAGATCGCCATCAGCATCCTTGCTGAGATCATTCAACTGCGACGCGGCGGGGACGGCCAGCCGATGCGTTGGGATCCGTCGCTGGAGCAGGGGGCGGCGGACGCGTGAAACTGCTGTGTGTGAGCGATACGGTCGTGCCCCAGTTGGAGAGCGCCTCTAACCTGCGGCGGCGTTACAGCGATGTTGACCTCATCGTAAGCTGCGGCGATATGCCCGCTGCATATCTCGACTATATCTCGTCTATCCTCGGCAAGCCGCTGCTCTACGTGCGCGGCAACCACGACGAGATGTACACAACCGAGCCGCCGGGCGGCATCGACCTGCACAACAACCTGTTCGAGTACAAAGGCGTAAGCTTCATTGGCCTAGAAGGCAGCATCCAGTACAACAACGGCCCCATCCAATACACGCAGCACGAGATGCGGATGAAGGTTTTACAACTTGCGCCGCGCTTGCGCTATAATCGATGGAAACGAGGTTACGGCGTCGATGTATTCGTCACGCATTCACCGCCTAAGGGCATCCACGATGCTGATGATTTGCCGCATCAGGGCTTTAGCGCTTTCCTCGATTTTTTGACGTGGTATCGCCCGCGCTACATGATCCACGGGCACGTCCACACGTGGGATCGGCGGAAGGTCGTCGACACGCAGTATAAACACACGCGCATCTTGAATATCAACCCATACTACCTGTTAACCGTTGAGCCTGTAGAGTGAGTAAGTGGGTATGTGGCAGAAGTATATCACCGCTGGAAGTGTGACGGACGTTTTGACGCTGCTGGCCGAGCATCGCGGCGCGGCGCGCATCATTGCAGGCGGCACAGACCTGCTGCTGGAGATGGAACGCGGCAAGCGCCCCGATGTGCGCGTGCTGATCGACATCACGCGGATTGCTGGGTTAGACACGATCACGTGCGAGGGCGATACACTGCGGCTGGGGCCTTTGGTGAATCACAATCATGTGGTGGCGCACCCGCTCATCCGGCAGCGGGCGCTGCCGCTGGCGCAAGCTGCATGGGAGGTGGGCGCGCCGCAAATCCGCAACCGTGCGACCATCGCGGGCAACCTCATCACCGGCAGCAGCGCCAACGACACGATCACGCCGCTGCTGGTCTTGGGCGCGGAGGTGGTGCTGGCCTCTGTTGAGGGGGAGCGCACCGTGCCGCTCAGCGCGTTCTACACCGGCCTGCGCCAGACGGTGATGCGCCCGGATGAGATGCTGACGGCCATCCACTTCCCGCTGCTGAGCGCGAACGAGCGCGGCACGTTCATCAAGCTGGGGCTGCGGCGGGCGCAGGCCATCAGCGTGAACAACGTGGCGGCCGTGGTGCGGGTGGAGGACGGGGTCGTTACTCGCGCGGCCATTGCGTTGGGGAGCGTTGCGCCCACGGTGATCCGCGTCCCCGGGGCGGAGGCGGCGCTGGTCGGCCAGCCGCTCACCGAGGAGACGATCCGCAGCGCGGCGCGCATCGCGGCGGCTACCCCCACCCCCATCACCGACGTGCGCAGCACAGCCGAGTATCGCGCGGAGATGGTCAAGGTGCTGGTGGCGCGGGCGCTGCGCCAGATTCGAGACGATGCGATTCCGCCGCTGCCGGAGCAGCCTGCGCAGCTGTGGGGCGCGCATGAGGCGCGCGTGGAGCGCAGCGCCGCGACGACTGTCCACAACGGCGGCAGCGCCCCGATCGAGGCGACGATCAACGGACAGTCGGTCAGCGTCAGCACAGGGTCACATAAGACGCTGCTGGATTGGCTGCGCGACGACGTGGGCTTGAAGGGCACGAAAGAGGGCTGCGGCGAGGGCGAATGTGGGGCTTGCACGGTGTTCCTCGACGGGGCGGCGGTCATGGCCTGTATGGTGCCTGCGCCGCGCGCGCATGGCGCGGAAATCGTCACTGTGGAAGGGTTGGCGGCGGGCGAGCAGCTTCACCCGCTGCAGGCGGCCTTCGTGGCGTGCGGCGCGGTGCAGTGCGGCTTCTGCACGCCCGGCCTGCTGATGGCGGGCGCTAAGCTGTTAGAAGAACACCCTGCCCCCACGCGCCAGCAGATCGAACAAAGCATTAGCGGCAACCTGTGCCGCTGCACAGGGTATTATAAGATAATAGAAGCATTTATGAAGGCGGGTGAGGCCGCAGGAGGCGCAGAACAATGAGCAATCAAGAGTTTGGGGGCAAGTACGCACCGAAAAAACCGCCGTGGTGGAAGCCGTTCTTGCCGCTGTTGGGGCTGCTGCTGCTGGTAATTTTCGGCGGCGTTGCGTTTGTGCTGGCGGAGCCAGTCGCCATTCAAGTTGACACGTTGGTGACGCAGCGTGCCTTGCCGCTGCGCGAGATGACGATCATCAGCGGCATTGCCATCTTCATCGTGCAGGTGTTCTTCGTGGCGATGATCTACGCGATGTTCCAACCGAAGGGGCCGAAAGGCGTTACCGAGCGCGAGCTTGACCGCGAAAAGCGCGAGATGTTGAAGGAGCAGCAGGCTGCTAATCGCCGCAAGAAGGAGATGATGGCCAAGATGCGCGCGAAGAACAAGTCGATCAACGAACGCTGAGGCTGAGCGAGCACAGGAACCCCTTATGAGCAGAGATACCGTCGTCATCGGCCAGTCCATCCGGCGCATCGACGCTGTGAGCAAAGTGACGGGCGCCGCCGCCTACCCGGGTGACATTGACATCGAGGGGCAGCTTTGGCTGCGGATTGTGTTCAGCGCGCGCGCTCACGCCCGCGTTGTCAAGGTGGATGCGACACGCGCGCTGGCGCTCCCCGGCGTGGTGGCCGTCTTCACGTCAGAGGACATCCCGCACAATGAGTATGGCCTCGTCATCAAGGATCAACCGGTGATCTGTGGGCCGGGCGGCAGCAAGCCCGACACGGACAAGGTGCGCTGCTATATGGATTATGTGGCGGTGGTCGTGGCCGAGACGGACGAGATCGCCGCACAGGCCGCTGCGCTGGTCGACGTGACCTATGAGGATCTGCCGGGCGTGTTTGATGCAGAGGAGGCCATGCGCGAGGGCGCGCCGCAGCTCCACTACGACACGCCCAACAACATCGTGACGCACATTCGCGTGCGCAAGGGTGACATGGCCGCGGGCTGGTCACAGGCGGCGGTCGTGGTTGAGGACGTCTACGAAACGGGCTGGCAGGAACACGCCTACCTTCAGCCGGAGGCTGGTCTGGCTTACATTGATGATCAGGGGCGCGTGACGGTGGTCGTGGCGGGTCAGTGGACGCACGAAGACCAAGAACAAATCGCGCATGCGCTGGGGCTGCCCGAGGAGCAGGTGCGCGTCATCTACCCCGCGATTGGGGGGGCATTCGGCGGGCGCGAGGACATGTCGGTGCAGATTGTGCTGGCGCTGGCGGCGTGGAAGCTGAGGCGGCCCGTCAAGACGCAGTGGACGCGCGAAGAGTCGATCCTCTACCACCACAAGCGCCATCCGATCAAGGTCTACGCCAAGTGGGGGGCGGACGCGCAGGGGCGCGTCGTAGCGGCGGAGTGCCGCGTGATCGGCGATGCGGGCGCATACAACTACACCTCCAACAAGGTGCTGGGCAACGCCAACCTAACCGTGACCGGCGCATATGAGATCCCCAACATCCACATCGATACCTACGCTGTCTACACCAACAACATCCCATGCGGGGCGTTCCGCGGGTTTGGCGCGCCCCAAGCGCTGTTCGCCGCTGAGGGGCAGATGGATCGCCTTGCTGATGCGCTGGGGATGGATCGCTTGGAGATTCGGCGGCGCAACTGCTTCCGCGAGGGCAGCATCCAATCGACAGGCACGCCGCTCCCTGCGGGGGTGAGCATCGGCCAAGTGCTGGAGGCCGCTGCGCGCGAGGGCGGCTGGCAGATGACTGAGGATGGCGTGCGCCGCCCGCCCACCGTGCAGCCCAACGACCCGACCAAACGGCGCGGGATCGGGGTGGCCTGCGGTTACAAGAACATCGGCTACAGCTTTGGCTTCCCTGAACGGAGTTGGGCAGGGATCGAGCTGCACGGCGGGCGCGAGATTGAGCGCGTGGTGCTGCGGGCAGGCGGCGCGGACGTGGGCCAAGGGGCGCACACGGTGTTTATGCAGATGGCGGCGGAGGCGGTGGGCGTGCCGTTGGAGCGCGTTGAGCTGAAAACGGGCGACACCGCCGAACATGGGACGTCGGGCAGCGCCTCGGCCTCGCGCTTGACTTTCATGGCGGGCAACGCCATCCGCGGCGCAGCGGAGAAGGCGCTGGAGCTGTGGCGCGCCGAGGAGCGCCCGGCCAAAGCCGAGTTCCTCTATCGCCCGCCGCGCACGACGCCCTATGACCCGATGACAGGCCGCAGCGAGCCGAACTTCGCGTATGGCTACACGGCGCAAGTGGTCGAGGTCGAGGTAGACGTTGAGACCGGCCTGATTCGCTTGGTGCGGGTGATCGCGGTGAACGACGTGGGCAAGGCGATCAACCCCAACCTCGTGCAGGGGCAGATCGAGGGCGGCGTCATTCAGGCGCAGGGTTACGCGCTGATGGAGTATCTCGTCAGCAAAGAGGGGCGCATCCTCAACCCCTACCTGTCAACGTATCTGATCCCGACAGTTTTAGACGTGCCCGAAGAAGTGCGGTCGGTCGTCTTGGAATATCCCGACCCGATTGGGCCGTGGGGCGCGCGCGGCATGGCGGAGATGCCAATGCTGCCGCTCGTCCCGGCGATTGCGGCGGCGGTGCACGATGCAACCGGCGTCTGGCTGACTTCGCAGCCCTTCACACCGGACAAAGTGGTGGCCGCGCTGCGTGCGCAGGGCATCGGGGCGATGTAGGCGGCATGAGACTCTTTGAGGCGTTGGGCATTGCGCGGGGCGAGGTGGTCTCGTTCGTGGGGGGCGGCGGCAAGACTTCGGCGCTGGTGGGCCTCGGCTATGAAGTCATGGAGCTTGGCTGGCGCGTTCTGGCCAGCACGACGACCTACCTTGACGAGGATCAACTGGGGTTGATGCCCGCGGCGCTGCGCTTCACGGGCGACTTCAGCGCGATCAACCACACGCTCAACGAGCACAAGTTTATCTTCCTTTACGGCGAGGTGCGCGAGGGGCGGGTGCTGCCGCCGCCGCTCGATTGGTCGGCGCTGCTCGACAACGTGGACAGCGACCTGCTGCTGCTGGAGGCCGACAAAGCCCATGGGCGCAGCTTTAAAGCGCCGCTGTCCGATGAGCCGCGCATCCCTGATGTGACGACGCTGGCGGTTCCCGTCGTGGCGTTGAACGTGCTCGATCGCCCATTTGACGAGGCCAGCGTCTACAACGCCGCCGCCATGAGCGAACGCTACGGCTTCGTGCCCGGGCAGCGCATTCATGCGCCGTGGATCGGCCAAGTGCTGCGCGATGAGGAGCTGGGCATGAAGCATGTCCCGCCGACAGCGCGGGTGGTGGCGCTGCTCAACCAGACGAGCGAGCGCGGCTACAGTCGGCAGCGGGCGCGCTTGATCGCGCGGACGGCGCTCAAAGGATCGCGCATCCACGGGGTGGCGATTGGCGCGGTGCGCGCGGCCACGCCCGTGTACGAGGTGCAGCGCTCGTTGGGGGCGGTGGTGCTGGCGGCGGGGTTGTCGTCGCGCATGGGCGAGCACAAGATGCTGCTGCCGTGGGTGGACGGCAAGACGATCATCGAGAGCATCGTAGAGCAGCTGATCCGCTCGCGGTTGGATCACATCATGGTGGTGACGGGCCACGGCGCGGAGGACATCCGCCGCGTGTTGAAGCCGCTGGACGTCCCTATCGTCCACAATCGGCAGTACCGCAGCGGCGAGATGCTCTCGTCGTTGAAGGTGGGGCTGCAAGCGCTGCCGGAGTCGGTCTCGTCGGCGATGGTGGTGCTGGGCGATCAACCACGTCTGGAAGCGGGCGTGCTGCACAAGCTGATGAAAGCCTACGCGGAGAGCACGCGCACGATTGCGGCCCCCAGCTATAACCGGCGGCGCGGCCACCCCATCCTCATCAACCGAACGCATTGGCCGGAAATCCTCGATCTGCCGGTGGAGAGGTCACTGCGCGACTTTTTGAACGCGCACCAGTCGGAAACTCTCTACGTGGACGTCAACACCGACAGCGTCTTGCGCGATGTGGACACCCCGTTCGAGTACAATCAAGAGCGGCTGCGCGCTGGGTTGGAGACGCTCAACTTGGCGCTGCGCCAGCGCGACGCGGAGTAGCCTGCACTCATAATCTTTACTTAAAGTTGAGCTGCAGGCGTCGTATAATTTCATGAGGCATTCGGTTTATTGATTAAAGGTGGTTCAACCATGACTATAGCCAATGTAATTATGCAACCACAGGCTGAGGCTGCACACTACACTGAGGCAGCGCACTACATTCAAACTCGGACGATGGTGCGACCGCGTGTTGGAATTGTGTTGGGGTCAGGCATGGGCGGACTGGCCGATTTGATCGAAGATGCGTTCTTGATTCCTTATGAGGACATCCCGGGTTGGCCACAGTCCACTGTGCATGGGCACGCGGGGCGGCTGGTGATCGGCAAGTTAGAGGGACAGACGGTAATCTGCCAGCAGGGGCGGGCGCACTTTTACGAAGGTTACAGCTTGCAGCAGGTGACGCTGCCGATTCGTGTGATGGGGCTGCTCGGTGTGGAGGCGATCTTGCTGACGAACGCCGGCGGTGGCTTGAATCCAGCGTATCGCGTGGGCGACATCATGATGCTCAACGATCATATCTACCTTGCGGGGCTGTGCGGCGCGAACCCGCTGATGGGACCTAACGATGACGCACTGGGGCCGCGCTTCCCCGGGATGTCGCGCACCTATGACCGCGACCTGCGGCAGGCAGCGCGCGCGGTGGCTGCCGCGCACGATATCCCGCTGCACGAGGGGGTATACGTGTGTGTGTCGGGGCCGTTCTTTGAGTCCCCGGCGGAAGTGCGCTTCTTGCGGATGATCGGCGGGGACACCGTGGGCATGTCGACCGTGCATGAGGTGGTGGTGGCGCGGCACATGGGGCTGCGCGTGGCGGCCTTCTCAGGGGTGACGAACGAGGCGATCACCCACATCGATGGGGACGCGGACGCCAACCACGAGGAAGTGCTGGAAGCAGGCAAGTTGATTGTGCCGCGTATGACGGCCTTGCTGCGTGGGGTGATCAGGGCAGTGTAATGACGTTGGTCTTTTTGATCGATCAGGTGGCCGTGCCGCTGTACATCATCCTCGCGGCGCTGGCCGCGCTCAGCTTCTGGCGCAGCCTGCATGCGCGCTGGCAGCTCAGCAGCACCTACTACGAGCTAGAGCGTGACTTGGCACGGCAGCGCTTCGGCACGTCCATCGGGTGGATGGTGGCGTTTGGGCTGATGATCTTGGGGGTGCTCGGGATTCAGGAGACAGTCGCCCCTTTCTTGCGAACGGAGCTGGAACAGCGCGAGATTATCAACGTGAGCCTGAGCGCCCAAGACGGCGACTTCCGCACGGCAACGCCCGCCCCGCTGGACGGTGGCCTCAACATTCAGCCGGTCGCGCCGCTGGGCGAGAACAACACGATCATCCTGCTCACGCCGACGCTGACCCCGACCCCCGTCGGGACAATCATCCCGAACGCCCCTGCGGCTGAAGGCTGTCAAGACCCGCGCGCGACGCTGCAAATCCCGGCCAATGGGATGCGCGTTTTCCAGCCGATTAGCGTTGTTGGCACGGCCTTCACCGATTCATTTGCGGTGGCCAAGTTAGAAATCAGTGGGCCGGGGACGGACAACACCTACGTCGTGATCGACGACCGACGGCAGGAGACGCGCGAGGTGGCCCCCTTCAGCCAGTTTGCGCCCGCCGCCTACCCCCCCGGCCAATATTCGTTCCGGCTGACGGTGTTCGACATCACGCAGCAGTTGGTCGCAAGCTGCATGGTGACGATCTACATCACTGAGCCGCCAGTGACGCCCACGCCGACCCCCCGCCCGGGAACCTAAATTAGATTTACCCGCTCACAGAAAGATTGCTTTATGCGAATAACCATCCGCGACGTGCAGAAGATGCGCGATGAAGGCCAACGGATCACGGTGGTCACCGCTTACGACGCGCCCAGCGCGCGGCTGGCGGAACAAGCTGAGATTCCGGTGATCCTCGTCGGCGACAGCCTCGGCATGGTGATCCAAGGCCACCCTGACCCCATCCCAGTGCGGCTTGAGCACATGATCTACCACAGCGAGATCGTGAGCCGCGTGACACAGAAGCCCCTCATCGTGGTTGACCTGCCGTTCATGACGTATGCCACGACCGAGGCCGCGCTGGCTAACGCGGCGCGTTTGATGCAGGAAGGGCGCGCCTCCGCTGTCAAGTTGGAAGGCGGGCAAGCCGTCACCGCGACGGTGCAGCGCTTGACTGAGGCGGGCATCCCCGTCATGGCGCATATCGGCCTTACACCGCAGAGCGTCCACCAGTTGGGCGGGTGGCGCTTGCAAGGGCGCGATCTAGAACCGGCGCGGCGGCTGATCCGCGATGCGCTCGCGCTGGAGGCAGCAGGGGCCTTTGCCATTGTGCTGGAGCTGATCCCAGCGCCGCTGGCAAGCCTCATCACCGAGAAGCTGTCGATCCCCACCATTGGCATCGGTGCGGGCGAGGGCACGTCCGGGCAGGTGCAGGTGCTGCACGATCTGGTGGCTTTGTTCAGCGAGTTTTTGCCGCGCCACGCCAAGCGCTACGCGGAGGCTGGGCAGCTCATCCAAGCGGCGCTGGCGCAGTATCGCGCGGAGGTCATGGCGGGGGCGTTCCCAACGGCGGCCAACAGATTCCCGATGAGCGATGAGGTGATCGCTGCGCTGCGGAGCGAGTTTGATGCAGGTGCTTGAGACGGTCGAAGCGGTGCGCCGCTGGCGAGCAGGCGCAGCCGGTGTGGCGCTCGTCCCGACGATGGGCTACCTGCACGCGGGGCATCTGGCGCTGGTGGAAGCGGCCAAAGCAGCGGGCTACCCTGTGCTGGTGACGATCTTCGTCAACCCGACGCAGTTCGCCGCCAACGAGGACTTTACACGTTACCCCCGTGACCTCGAGCGCGACTTGACCCTGCTGCGCGCAGCGGACGTGGCCGCTGTGTTCACGCCGGATGCCACCATCATGTACCCGCGCGGCTTTCAGACGCAGGTGAGCGTTGGCGCAGTGGCGGAGGGCAAAGAGGGCGCAGCCCGCCCCGGGCACTTCGTAGGCGTGGCCACGGTTGTTTGTAAGCTGTTCAACATCACACAAGCGACGGTGGCGTTCTTCGGGCAGAAGGACGCGCAGCAGGTCGCGGTGATCCGCCGGATGGTGGCGGATCTCAACCTGCCGGTGGAGGTGCGCGTGCAGCCCACAGTGCGCGAGGCCGACGGGTTGGCCATGAGTTCGCGCAACGTGTATTTGACCCCGGAACAGCGCGCCGCCGCGACGGTGCTGTACCGCAGCTTGCAGGCCGCGTCACACGCTTATGACGCGGGCGAGCGCGACCCACAGCGCTTGATCGCTGTGGCGCGGGGCGTGCTGGCCACGGAGCCGCTGGCCGAGGTCGATTATGTCGACGTGAGCCTTGCGGCCACCTTGCAGCCAGTCACTGCGCCCACTGATGCGCCGCTGCTGCTCTCACTGGCGGTCAAGATCGGCCAGCCGCGCCTGCTCGACAACTGCCTGCTGCCAGCCGCGCTCAACACTGCTGAGGGCGCGACGTCGACGCTGGGCGCGGTCAGTCTTGAGCCTTAGGCGGTCTGCCCTCTTTGCGGAATGAGGCGCGAATGCGGCGCGGTGAGAAGATCTTGAAGAAGCCGCTGATGCTGCGCTGCCAGCTCAAGATGCGGCTGCGCCAGCGCGCAAGCAGATAGCGGAACTGGCGGCGGCGCGTGTTGAGGATGCTGCGGCTGCTCTCAAGGGTGGGCGCGCCCCACTTGATGCAAGTCGCCGCCCACGATAGGCCGCCCCCAAAGCCCACGAACACGACGTAATCGCCTTCGTTGAGGCGCTTTTGCTCGATGGCTTCACAGAGCGCAATGGGGATGCTGGCGGCGCTGGTGTTGCCGTAGCGGTTGAGGTTGACGAAGAAGCGGCTCATGTCGATCTTGAGCTTGCGCGCCACTGCGTCCAAGATGCGCAGGTTGGCTTGATGCGGCACGATTAGGCGCACGTCGTCGAGGGTGATCCCCGCTTGATCGGTCACTTGGCGGATGCTCTCGTCGACGACGCGCGTCGCAAACTTGAACACCTCGCCGCCGTTCATGATCATCTTCTGCGCTTTGAGGTCGCCCAGTGCCGCGTGGTTGTGCGTCGGGATGGCGAGGAGCTGGCCGCCCGCGCCGTCGGAGCGCAGCACGCTGGACAGCACGCCCCCATGCTCTAGGCTGGCGCGCAGCACGACGGCCCCAGCGCCATCCCCGAACAAAATGCAGGTTGATCGATCTTTCCAATCGAGCACGCGGCTCATCGTCTCTGCGCCGATCACCAGCGCGTGGGTGATGCTGCCGGTGCGGATGGCCTGCGCGGCCATGTCCAGCGCGTAGACGAAGCCTGAGCAGGCCGCCGAAAGGTCGAACGCGCCCGCGTTGCTCGCGCCCAACGCATCCTGCACAAGGCTGGCGGTGCTGGGGAAGACGTGCTCGGGCGTGCTGGTGGCGACGATGATGAGGTCAAGCTGGCGTGGCAGCAGGTCGGCCACTTCTAACGCGCGGCGGGCGGCGCGGATCGCCAGCGTGGTCGTGCTTTCACGGTCGCTGGCGATCCGACGTTCTTTGATGCCGGTGCGAGTGGTGATCCACTCATCGGACGTCTCCACGATGGCCGAGAGGTCATGGTTGGTCATGACCGTTTCGGGAACAGACATCCCCCAGCCGACGATGTGGGCGTAAATGCCCGTGTCGCGCCGTGGCAGAGCCGCTTTTTTCTCTTTTTGCATACCAGCCTGCGCTTAGCGATACCGCCCTAAGATCAGCGTGGCGTTGTGGCCACCAAAGCCGAAGCCGTTGCTCATGACGATGTTCACCGGCTTGCGAACGGCGACGTTCGGGGTGTAGTTCAGGTCACAAACGGGGTCGGGCGTCGTCAAGTTGATGGTGGGGGGGATGACGTTGTCCTGAATGGCCATGATGCTGAACACCGCTTCCAGCGCGCCTGCTGCCCCCAGCAGATGGCCGGTCATGCTCTTGGTGGAGCTGATGTTGATGTTGTAGGCTTCTTCGCCTAACGCGCGCTTGATGGCGGCGGTCTCGGCGGCGTCGTTGAGCGGCGTGCCAGTGCCGTGGGCGTTGATGTAGTCGATGTCTTTAGCCGTCAAGCCCGCATCCTCCAGCGCGAAGAGCATGGCGTGGGCCGCGCCTTCGCCCGTCTCGAGCGGGGCGGTGGGGTGATAAGCGTCGCTAGTGTGGCCGTAGCCCAACACCTCAGCGTAGATTTTTGCGCCGCGCGCTTTGGCGTGCTCAAGGTCTTCGAGGACGAGCATGGCCGCGCCCTCCCCGGGGACGAAGCCATCGCGGTGCAAGTCGAACGGTCGGCTCGCGCCTTGCGGGTCGTCGTCGCGGTTGGAGAGGGTCTTCATGTTGTTGAAGCCCGCGATCGTCATCGGGGTGATGGCGGCTTCGGTGCTGCCGACGACCATCACGGTGGCTTGGCCGCGGCGGATGATCTCTGCGCCTTCGCCGATGCAGTTGTTGCCGGTGGCGCAGGCGGTGGTGATGCAGAAGTTGGGGCCGCGCAGCCCAAACTCCATCGAGACGCGCCCGCTGCTGCCGTCGATCAGCAGGCGGGGGACAACCAACGGGCTGACCCCGTGATGCCCTTTCGTGGTGAAGCCCATGACAGCCTCGATCAACGAGTTGATGCCGCCGATGCCGCTGCCGACGATGCAGCCAATGCGGTAGCGGTTGCTCTCGTCCACCACCACGCCGCTGTCCTCCAGCGCCTCTTTGGTAGCAGCGATGGCGAAGTGCGTCGCGCGGTCGGTGCGTTTAGCTTCCTTCTTGCCGAGCAAAGCATCGGCGTCGAAGTTTTTCACTTCGCCAGCGATCTTGTTCTCAATGATGCTGCTGTCGAACAGCGTGATGAAGTCAATGCCGCTCACGCCGTTGACGACATTTTCCCACGCTGTTTTAACGTTGTTGCCGGTAGGGCCGATCGCGCCCATCCCAGTGACAACGACGCGCTTCCTGCTCATGTTTGTACTCCCGTGGTATCCCTGATCGAACGCTCCGGTGCGCCTTAGGACGCGAAAACGCGCGCCATACGCTATAATCCACCTCCGGAGCAGCAAGCTTATCTTAGCGTAATGAACACGAAGGCGGCACGCAAGTTATGATTTTGGTCACTGGGGCTGCCGGTTTTATCGGGCGGCATGTGGTCGCGGCGCTGCTGCGGCAGGGGCTGCCCGTGCGGGTGTTATTAGCGCCCGGCGAGGCACGGCCCCCTCACTGGGCAGATCTCCCGCAGCCGGAGGTGTTCGAGGGGAGGTTGAACGATGACGAGGTGCTGTTAAAGGCCTGCACTGGCGTTCACACCATCATCCATCTGGCCAGCGCCATGTGGTGGGGCAGCCAGCGTGACCTTGAGCTGGTGGAGCTGGCAGGGACGCAGTCACTGATTGCGGTGGCGCGCAGCGCGCGCGTCGGGCGGCTCATCCTGCTCAGCCACCTCGGCGCGGCGTCCTCGGCGGGGTATGTGCTGCACCGCGTGAAGGGCTTGGAGGAAGAACTTGTGCGCGGCTCGGGGCTGGCGTACACGATTATCCGCTCGGGGGTGGTGTTCGGGCCAGAGGATGCGTTCATCAACCACATCGCTATGATGCTGAGCATCAACCCGCTGTTCTTCTTGATGCCCGGGCGCGGCGAAGTGGTGCTGCACCCGCTGCACATCGACGACCTGACGCGCGCGGTGGTGGCCAGCTTGGAGTCGCTCGACGCGGTCGACCGCACGATGGAGATCGGCGGGATCGAATACAGCACGCTGGCCGATCTGGTCAGCACGATTCAGCGCGTATGCCGCCGCCGCCGAGTGGTGATCCCTGTGCCGCCCTACCTGCTGCGGGTGATCGTGCGGGTGTATGAGCTTGTGTATCCCCGCACGCTGATGACCTCGCAGTGGCTTGACATCCTCGCCACCAACCGGACGACCCAACTCGGCAACATGTACGACTACTTTGGGTTTCAGCCCCGCCGCCTCGAGGATACGCTGGTGGCGTATCTGCCGCAGCAGGCCAGCGCGCGCCGCGCCCTGCGCTATGTGTTCCGGCGGCGGCCTCGTGCCAATATTTCAGTTTAACTCGGGACGCAGTTATTTATGGCCACACACCCTGTTGAGATTCGCGCGCTGCACACGCCGGACGAGCTGCAGCAAGCGGTCGAGCTTCAGAAGATCTACTGGGGCAGCGACATGAGCGACATCGTGCCGCTGCACATGCTGCTGAGCATGGCGCACTACGGCGGGCACGTGTTCGGCGCCTATGTGGAGGGGGCGCTGGTGGGGCTGCTGATGGGCTTCCTCGGCGCGAAGATCACCCCAGAGGATCGCACACCCGCGCGCGATGCGCTGCTCGTCATGAGCAAGCGGATGGTCGTGCTGCCGGAGTATCGCAACTACAAGATCGGCGAGCAGCTCAAGCAGGCGCAGCGCCGCTTCGCGCTCGATCACGGTGTGGCGCTCGTCACGTGGACGTTTGACCCGCTCATCGCGCGCAACGCCTACCTGAACCTGCACAAGCTAGGTGCAGTCGGGCAGGCCTATGAGCTGAATTTCTTCGGGGCGAACGCTGCCAACCCCACCTTGAGCGGCGACCGGCTGGTGGCCAACTGGTGGGTGGCGCACCCCCATACGGCGGATCGTTCCACGCGCGAGTACCCCGATGCCGTGCTGGTAAGCGCAGTGGAGGCCGGTCAGCCGCGCTTCTTAGGCGCTGCATCGGGCGAGGCAGCGCTGCTGCTTGAGATCCCGCCGGACATTCTGGGGTTGGCGGCAGTAGATGCAGCGCTGGCGGAGGCATGGCGTGCCTATGCGCGCGAGGCGTTCCCAGCGCTGTTGGCGGCGGGCTATCTGGCGACGGATGTCATCCGCCGTGGGGAGCAAACTTTTTATGTGTTCACGCCGGACGACGGCACGTTTACCTTTTGAGGAGCCTGTTGAATGAAACCGATCACGATTGCGGCGATACACCTGCACCCGGTGGCGATCCCGTTTGTGGAGCCGCTGCGCACCAGCTTCGGGATGGAACCGTTCAAAGCGGCGGTCATCGTGGAACTGGTTACCACAGATGGGGTAATTGGCTGGGGTGAGGCTGCCGTTGCGCCAGAGCCGGGCTACTGCGGCGAGACCGTCGGCACGGCCTATCATCTGATGAAGCATTTCTTGATCCCTCCGTTGATCGGCAAGACGCTCAACGACCCCTTTGAAGGGCGGGGGCTGCTGCACCACCTGCGCGACAACAAGCACACGCGCGCGGGCATCGAAGGGGCCATCTGGGACGCCTTCGCTAAGACGAATGAGATGCGCTTGGCCGATTTGTTCGCGTCGTATTTGCCGCCGGAGCACGCTTCGACGAATCGTGCGGTGGTCGGCGTGAGCATCGGCATTCAGCCCAGCATTGAGGCAACGATTGCGATCATCCGCAAGCGGCTCGATCAAGGCTACAAGCGCATCAAGCTCAAGATCGCGCCCGGGTGGGATGTGGAACTGGCGCGAGGGGTGCGTGCGGCTTTCCCTGATACGATGATCATGCTCGACGCGAACAGCGCTTACACCCTCAAAGACGCAGAGCATCTCAAACAGTTGGACGAGTTCAACCTGCTGATGATCGAACAGCCGCTGGCGCATGACGACATCTACGAGCACAGCCAGCTCCAGCCGCAGTTGAAAACGCCCATCTGCCTTGATGAGAGCGTCAAATCGGCCAATGACCTGCGGCTGGCGATCCAAGTGGGTGCGCTCGGCATCTTGAACCTCAAGCCGGCGCGCGTGGGTGGCTTTGCCGAAGCGCTCGACGTGTACCGCGTGGCGGTGGAGCACAAACTGCCGCTTTGGATCGGCGGGATGTTGGAGACGGGGATCGGGCGCGCGCAGAACGTGGCGTTCGCCTCGCTGCCCGGCGTGACGCTGCCGTGTGACATCAGCGCGACGGATCGCTACTTTACCGAGGACATCGCCGAGCCGCCGTTCGTGCTCAACCCTGACAGCACGCTGAGCGTCCCCGGCGGGCACGGGATCGGCGTCGAGGTGGTGCGGGGTCGGCTTGAGCAGGCTGTTGCGCGTTGGCATGAACAGAATTACTACCCGATTGGATGAAGGCATGAGCGCAGAACTTTTCAAAGACTCAACGATAGCGTTTGTTGGGGCAGGGGCGATGGGCACTGCGATGATCGCAGGGATGCTCAATCAGCAACTGCTGCGCGGCGATCAGATCATCGCGGCGGATCCTCATGCAGAGAAGGGGGATTTTCTTACGCGGCAGTACGGCGTGCGCTTCACGACCGATAACCTCGAGGCGGCCCGCCATGCCGACATCCTAATCTTGGCTGTCAAGCCGCAGGTGATGGCGCGGGTGCTGGCGCAGCTGCGCGGTCGCATCGACGGCGTGGAGCTGGTGCTGTCGATTGTGGCCAGTGTGACGATGAAGACGATTGTGACCCAAGTGCTGAACAGCCGCGTCGTGCGCTCGATGCCGAACACGCCCGCACAGATCGGCGAGGGGATGACCGTCTGGTGCGCCACGCAGGAAGTGGAGGAAAAACAGCGCGAGCAAGCGGCGACGC
>JBDNCV010000129.1:0-11228 GCA_046719465.1 Anaerolinea sp. | reverse complement strand
GCGCCGCCAGCAGCAAAGGCAGGTGGAAATACTCGATAGGGCGCGTGATGAGCTGAGGCTCAAGGGCCTCCCCTTGGTAAGCGCGAATGCGATCTGCAACGGTTGACAGAGCATCAGGCTGGTCGGCGCGGAGCGCAAAGCCTCCAGTCGCCAGTGCAATATCTTCCAGAGCGTCCATACGCAGCCTTGAGATGACAAGGTTCCCTGTCGCATCGCGCTTGAACTCCGGCAGTTGGGTTGTAGGGTTGATCGTTGGGATGGTGCTGCCCTGCTCTGTGCCGTAGCCGAGCGCAAACACCGGAATGTTGTTCTCAATCACCGCTAGGAGGGCGACATCAACTTGGCCTTCATGATCTTCACCATCGGTAAGCAGGACGATGACAGCGGGTGTCGCGGGGTTGTCATCGAACACGGTCATGCTGGTTGTGAGGGCAGCAGCGAGCGACGTTCCGGGTATGGGTATGGAATCCGGCTGTAAGCTGTTGAGAAAAAGCGTGAGCGCTCCCGCATCGACCGTTGGCGGCATGAAGGGCTGGGCGATCCCGGCAAATTTGACAATGCCGAAAGCCGTCCCCGGGAGCAGCCGCGCCAGAGCCTCGGCATCGGAGATGGCGCGCATCAGCCGATTCGGGGCGACATCAGGAGCGACCATGCTCAGGCTCACGTCGATGAGGAGGATGACTTCTGCGCCAACGGGGAAGGTCTGCTCTGAGTTAGACCCCGCAACCGGACGCGCCAGTGCGACAATGAGGGCTGCCAATGAGAGCAGCCACAACGCTGTCCGAAGGCGACGCCCAGACACAGACACGCGCCGCAGCAAACTTTGCACAAGCCGTTGATCGCCAATCTGAGAAAGGGCACGCCGCCGCGCGGCATCGCGCACGATGAACAGCGCAATCAACGCTGGGATCAACGTTAGGAGAAGAAGAGCGGTTGGGTTCAGGAAATCGATCATGGGATAGTCTGGAACACCGTCCGTTCAAGCGTCTTGGCCATAACCAACACGAACAACGCCGCCGCGATAAGAATATGTGCCTGATCCTGCCAGAGGACACGGGCTTCTAACATGCGTGGGTCTGTGACTAATTTGTCAATCGTATCATACACTGCAATGAGGTCATCGATTGACTGCGCGTTGAAGTGGCGTCCCATGCTCTGGCCGGCAATTTGACGCAGCGCCGCCTCGTCGAAATCGGCGTCACTTCCAGTCGTGCCGATGCCTACGGTGAAGATGCGAATGCCAAGGGCGCGAGCAGCTTGTGCCGCTGTGATGGGGTCAATGGCTCCTGCGTTGTTGATCCCATCGGTGAGCAGCAGAATCGCTCGGGTGGGAGCAGTGCTTTCCGCGAGCAAAGATGCCGCCGCAGTGAGTCCCATGCCGATAGCAGTGCGATTGCTGACGTCGAGCAGGCTAGCATAGGTGACATCGTTCAGGATACGCAGGTACAGCCCACGATCCAGCGTGGGTGGGGCTAGGATGAAGGCCTGTTCGGCAAAGGCAACGAGTCCAAGACGATGATTCGGACGGTTGAGCGCAAAATTCTCAGTGACGACTTTGGCAGCATCTAACCGCGTCAGGTGTGAGAACGGCAAGGCCATTGTCCCTGAAATGTCGATAGCGAAGACGAGATCGACGCCTTCAAACCGCTGCGTGATCACTTCTGTTCCCGCTTGTGGGCGCGCTAACGCCAGCACGATGAGGCCATAGGCTCCCCACTGCATAATGGCAGGCAGTCGGCGCAAGCGCACGCGCAGGGTGGGTGATATGCCCGCCAATAGACGAGTGTCCGAATATTGTAGGACAGGCAAGCGGTTGAGCGAATCTGAGCGCAGCGCCGACCACAGCTTCCACACAACGGGCAGCAGCAGAACAAGGGCAAGGGGCCAAAGCAGGCGGAATTCACTCATACAAACCACTAATCGCTTGGTCGGTCTGTTTGATCCAGCGGATGGAAACCTGCATGAACTGCTGCGGGCTGATCTCTGGTGATAGGTTGGCGAACTTGATGAGGTCGGCTTGTTCCATAAGGGTATTCAGCGCGTTGATCAAGCGCATCGGCAGCAAGCGCTGGGCGCGCAGTTGGTGGATAATCTCGGTTGTTGTCATCTCCTGTGCGTTGATGTGGACGGCCTGTGCAAGAAACAAGCGCAGCCGCTCAACACAGATCAAGATGATTTCATCCGCGGTGAGGCCGCTTGATTGCAAGTCTTCAATCTGGGCAATGATCACTTGAGCGGCGCGGCTGCGTTCGGCCGCAGGCGCTTCGGCTGGGCGCCTGCGGCGCATGAAGGCCCAGATGAAGGTCAATAGAGCGATCACTGCGGGCAGGATCAACCATTGAGCAGGTAAAGCGAGGTCGACCACTGGCAGCGATGGGCGCGGAACGGCCTCCAGTGGGTTAGTGATTTGAGCTGGCACTAGTAAGCTGACGGACTGCACCGGCGCGAAAAAGCGCCTCCCGCCGCGCTCATAGACCACGCGCAGCTCGGGTGTCATGTGCATGCCTGTTGCCCATAAGGCAACTTCGGCCACTTGTGTATAGACATGCTCTGTGGCGCGCTGCGACAACAAACGCGGCTCCTCTGACAGTGTTTCAAACGGCAGTGGCAGGTCGCTTAAGGAAGGCCACTCTACAATCGGCAGGTCGGGCGGCGTGCGGACAGTGAGCGTGAGCAGAAACGGCTCACCGAGTTGGGGCGATGAGGTAGAAGCGGTCAACGCGGCGAACACGATCGGGGAGGGGTCAGGCGGCACAGTGATGGGACTATTAAAGTCACCTTGCGCCGCCACAGTCCACGCAAGCCCAACGAGGCACAGAGTCAGCAGGTACTTCATCGTCTCAGGCGCCGCTGTCTGTTCTTGAAGAAGGCACGCAAGGACACAACCAGATCCTCTGCCAGCGGCAGCTCCCAAAGGTCAACGCCAGCGCGTCGGAAGGCAAGGTTACGTGCGTCTTGAAGAGCTTGCGACTGACGTTGTAGAGCTGCGCGGGCGGCTCCGCTGGTTGTGTCGATAAGGGCGATCTTGTCGGACTCGGCATCTTGAAGCGCCATGACGCCAGCAGTTGGCAGTGCGTGCTCTAATGGGTCAAAAATGTAGAAGGCCGTGAGGTCGTGCTTGTGGCTGGCTTGGAGCAGCGTTCGCTCATAGTCGGACGGGTCAACCATAAAGTCCGAGATCAAAAAGACAATGGCATGCGACCTCAGCCCGTTGATGAGCGTTTGCAGCGCGGCGTTGAGGCTGGTTGCTTTAGCACGCGGCTGATACGTCCAAATGTGCTTGAGGATTTGCATGCTGTGGGTGCGGCTGCGGCGCGGCGGCAGATAAACTTCGGCACAATCGGTAAAGATGATCAAGCCGACACGATCCTGATTGAGGCTGGCACACGTGGCCAAGATCATCGAGAGTTCCGCCGCCTTATCGCGTTTGGTGCGCTCATCTGTGCCGAAGAACAGCGAGGCGCTGCCATCCAGTACGATCATCACGGTTTGCTCGCGCTCAGCGACGTATTCACGCACGTGGGGCGTTCCGGTTCGGGCAGAAATCTTCCAATCAAGGCTGCGGAAATCATCACCGTAGGTGTAGGGGCGCACGCTGGCGAAGGCGATCCCTTGCCCTTTGAAGCTGGAAGCATACGCTCCGGCAAACAAGGTTTGGACGTTTCGGCGTGTGCGGATTTCGATCTGGCGCAGCTTGCGATGATCCTGCGGGCTGAGCATCAGGGCACCTCGAGCTGTTTGAGAATCTGGCTGACGATCTGCCCGCTTGTGATGTTGTCCGCAAGGGCTTCAAAGGTCAGCACGAGCCGATGCCGCAGCACGTCAGGGGCCATGGCCTTGATGTCATCAGGGGTGACAAAACCACGCCCGTTCACAACCGCATGTGCCCGACCCGCACGGACGAGCGCAATCGTCGCACGCGGGGACGCGCCGTACTCAATCAAGCGGTCGAGTTTTTTGAAACCGGCATCAGCCGGTTTGCGGGTGGCGTGGATGATGGCGAGGGCGTAGTCGATCACTTTTTCATCGACGTAGACCGTATCGACCACCTGCCGCGCGCGCAAGACGGCCTCACAGGTTGTAATCGGCGTTGGCGGGGCAGGGCGCACACCAGACATACGTTCAACGATGATACGCTCATCGGCCTGTGAGGGATAATTTACGATGACTTTGAGCATGAAGCGGTCAAGCTGCGCTTCTGGCAGGGCGTAGGTTCCCTCTTGCTCAATCGGGTTCTGAGTGGCCAGCACCATGAACGGCACAGGCAGCGGATGGGTGACATCGCCGAGGGTGACTTGGCGCTCTTCCATCGCTTCGAGCAGGGCGGACTGCACTTTGGCTGGTGCACGGTTGATCTCATCAGCCAGCACGATGTTGGCGAAGATCGGGCCGCGCTTGGCTGTAAATTCAGCGGTCGCTGGGTTGTAAATGAGCGTGCCGGTTAGATCGCTGGGCAGCAGGTCAGGTGTGAACTGAATGCGTTGGAACTGCGCGTCAATCGTTGCGCTCAACGTCTTGACCGCCAACGTCTTGGCAATGCCGGGCACACCTTCAATCAAGATATGCCCGTCAGCCAGCAGCGCCACCAGCATCCGATTGAGCAGGCGATCTTGGCCAACAAGGACGCGCGTCACCTCCTCAACGACGGGGCGGATGAAGGCAACTTCTTGCCTTACGTGCTGGTTGATGTCCCGTAGGGAGCGGTTCACGGCTAGTTAGGCCTCACAAGCGATTGGGCTGAAGCTCAACTTCGCGGTGTGGGACATAGTGATGCTGGCGGCAGCGCGCTTCATAACTCTCCTTTGCGCCGACCATAATCACCGGATCATCGTAGAAAGCAGGCTGGCCATTGACAAGGCGCTGGGTGCGCGTGGCGGGCATCCCACAGACAGTGCAGATCGCGTTGAGTTTGAGAACTTCCTCCGCTACGCTGAGCAACTGCGGCATACAGCCAAACGGCTCGCCACGGAAGTCCATATCCAGCCCAGCGCAGATCACACGAATGCGGCGATCTGCCAACTGCTGCGCCACCTGAACAATGCCCGCATCAAAAAACTGCACTTCATCGATGGCCACAACGGTTGTTTTGGGTTGAAGTTGATCAAGAATATCGGAGGCGAGGGCCACCGGAACCGCCTCAACCGACTGCCCCGTATGGCTGGTTACTGTGTCAATGCCGTAGCGGTCATCGAGGCGTGGTTTGAACACTTGGATCGGCTGGCGAGCGATCATCGCACGGCGCACACGTCGAATTAGTTCCTCAGTCTTGCCGGAGAACATGCTGCCGCATACAACTTCAATCCGGCCTTCTGTATAAATCATGGGCATATCTCAACTTGGTGTATCTAAACATCACTGTCGATAAGCATATATCGGAATCGAAAAATCAAAAAGGCAGGCGCGTCGAATGGCCTGCCTTTTGAAAACGCACTTTTTGAACTAGGCGTCGTTTTCAGCGTCACCCGGGAGCTTGTAACCGCGGGCACGCAAATTTTTCTTGATGTCCATCACAACTTGGCGGCCGATCCCGCTGATGTCGAGCAAGCCTTGATCACCAGTCTCTTCAAGCTTGTTCAAGACATCCTGCACCACGCGCACACCTGCCTCCTCAAGGATGGTGAGGTAGCGCTGATTGATCTTCAGTTCGCTCAGAGGCAGATCCATCGGCGTGAGGGACTGCTGACGCTTGCGCGCCTGCTCTTGCATAGCCTCACGAGTCTGAATGCGCTTGATGAATTTATCAACGCGGCCTTCGGTGTCAACGATGCGCTGCTCACCTGTGTAGAAGGGGTGGCAGTTCGAGCAAATTTCGGTGGTGATGCTGGGAACAGTTGCGCCGGTTGTCCACGTGTTGCCACACGACATACAGCTGACCGTGGCGTTGCTGTACCACTTAGGGTGGATGTTCGCTTTCATGATGTCTCCTCGTGCTGCGGCTCAAGGTTGAGTGGCGCAGCACCGTGAATGATATAGAACTTACTGAGCGGCCGGTTCTGGCTTTTGAGCCACAACGCTGATCTGTTTTTGGCCTTCGCGGTTGCGCATGCGTTCGAACACGACATACCCCTCGACGGTAGCGAAGATAGTATGATCCTTGCCGATGCCCACGCCCTCGCCCGGGTGGAATTTAGTGCCGCGCTGGCGCACGATGATGTTACCGGGGACGACAGCCTGACCGCCAAACACCTTCACGCCCAGACGCTTCGAGTTGCTATCGCGGCCATTACGAGATGAACCGCCACCTTTTTTGTGAGCCATGACGAAAACCCTTTCCTGACTAGACGTTTATGGCGTCAACTTGCAGTCGTGTGTGATATTGACGATGACCGCGCATGCGGCGGTAATTGGTGCGCTGGCGGTACTTGAACACGATCACCTTCTCACCGCGGAACTGCTCCACAACGGTGACCTTTACCGAGGCCCCATCCACCAACGGTTGGCCAACAACGGTTTGGTCACCGTTGCTCACCAGAAGCACTTCGTTGATGGTGAAGGACTCCCCAACGGCCCGCTCTGGCAGGCGTTCTACATCAATGGTCTGGCCGACTTCCGCGCGGAACTGACGGCCACCCGTCCGAATTACTGCATACATGCGTCCAACCTTCTCTTGCTTCCACAGCCGAAAACCACATACTGGGTCAACTAGCGGGGAAAATTGGCAAAAACCTCATCAAGATTTGAGGCTATCGTATTGTATCGACAACGATCCCAAAGTCAACCGGCAACCGGCGAGCACGAGCGTCGCACATGGAAATCAACGGATGAACATGGCATCACCAAACGAGAAGAAACGATAGTGATGCTGTTTGGCGACCTCATAAGCGTGTAGAAGTCTTTCGCGTCCCACGAACGCGCTGAGCATCACCAACAGGGAGGATTTTGGCAGGTGGAAGTTGGTGATCATGGCATCGACTACCCGCCATTGATACCCCGGATAGATGTAGAGCTGCGTCTGCGCTTCAAACGCAACAACGGGACGCCATGCGCACACGTCGGTCACCAGCTCTGGCTTGGAGGGGTCACCACCTGCGCTTAGGATGCCAGCGGTCTCCAGTGTGCGGGCGGAAGTTGTGCCGACGGCGATAATGCGCCCACCGGCGAGCTTAGCCTCGTTGATGATGCGGGCGCTGTCGCTGTCGAGGCGGGCATATTCGCTGTGGATTTTGTGATCCAACACGTTGTCGACCTTAACCGGTTGAAACGTGTCCAGCCCGACGTGCAGGGTACAGCGCACGATTTGGACGCCTTTTTCGCGCAGGCGGAGCAGCAGCTCCGGCGTGAAATGTAGGCCAGCCGTGGGGGCAGCAGCGGAGCCGGGCGAGCGGCTGTAGACCGTCTGATAGCGTTCTTGATCGTCTAGGCGCTCGTGGATGTAGGGAGGCAGCGGCATCTGACCGAGCGTCTCCAACTCGCCATTGATCGGCTGTGAGAACCGCAGCAGGCGTTGGGCTGATTCAAGTTCTTCGATTACTTCGGCGCTGATATTGCTGTGATCAAGCTGAAAGCGTCGTCCGACAGTTGCGCCGCGTCCGCCTACCAATGCGAGCCAGTCGGTGTCTGTCATCTGGCGCAGCAGCAAAATTTCCACGTGGCCACCCGAATCCTCTTTGGTAGCGAAGATGCGCGCTGGAATCACGCGCGTGTCGTTCACCACCAGCACATCATGCGAGGTGAGTTCATGCTCAATGTCGCGGAAAATGCTATGCGTGATCTGCCCTGTGCTGCGGTCAATTAGCATGAGCTTGGAGGCATCGCGCGGCTCAAGCGGCGTTTGCGCGATGAAGGACTCAGGCAGGTCGTAATCAAAGAGTGATAAGTCCATCGGTCAAAACAGCTTTGGTTGATCGGTGGGTAGGTTGGGTGTGGCTTGATAAGGTAGTCCCATGTGCTGATAAGCATGAACGGTGGCAACGCGGCCTCGCGGCGTGCGGTCAATAAAGCCGAGCTGCAACAGATACGGCTCGTAGACATCCATAATGGTTGATTTGTCTTCGCTGGTGGCGGCGGCGATGGTCTCAAGGCCGACCGGCCCACCGTTAAACTTCTCGATGATGGTGGTCAGGATGAGGCGATCTACTTCATCCAGCCCCAAGTGATCGATTGCCATCATCTCCAGCGCTTGACGGGTGACGTCTTCGGTGATGATGCCACTAGCCCGCGTCTGGGCATAGTCGCGCACGCGCCGCAGCAAGCGCAGCCCAATACGAGGTGTGCCGCGTGAACGGCGGGCAATTTCAGCCGCGCCTGCTGGCTCAATTGGAATGCCCAGCATGCCAGCCGCGCGTATGATGATCGCCTCCATCGCCGTTTGCGAGTAATAATCAAGCCGAAAGCGCGCCCCAAAGCGATCTCGCAGCGGCCCAGCCAGCAGCGCAAGCTGAGTTGTAGCGCCGATAACGGTAAAGCGCGGCAAGTTCAGGCGCACAGTTTTGGCAGCAGGGCCTTTGCCGATGACGATATCGAGGACAAAGTCCTCCATGGCGGGGTACAGGATTTCCTCAACTGCTTTGCCGAGGCGGTGGACTTCGTCGATGAACAAGATATCACCCTTTTTGAGGTGGGTGAGGATGGCCGCAAGGTCACCCGCACGTTCAATGGACGGGCCAGCGGTCACGCGAATGTTCGCGCCCATCTCGTTGGCGATCACATGGGCAAGCGACGTTTTGCCAAGCCCGGGCGGGCCATAGAACAAAATATGATCAATCGGCTCCTTGCGCAGTTTGGCAGCTTCAAGGATCACCGATAAGTTTTCGCGCAGCGCATCCTGCCCGACCATGCTGTCGAGACGTTTGGGGCGCAGGGCGATGTTGTCGCGGTCATCGCGGCGAGCGGCACCGCTGACGATGCGTCCATCGTCGGTCATGATGGCTCCACTGAGTTATTTGTTCTAGCCACAGTATACTTCATGGTAGCGCAAGTTTACATGGGGCATAGGCGAGGACAGTTTGTCGCTAGTTGGCTTTGACATGCTGTGCCGTGGCGCGTAAACTCTGAGTGGCTCAATCGAAAGGAAAGGGTGGCCTATGCTGCACGTATCGCAGCACCCACTGATCAAGCACAAGCTCACGATTTTACGCGACGTCAAAACAGATCATCGTCAATTCCGCGAACTTGTGCGGGAGATTACGCTGCTGTTGTGCTACGAGGCGACGCTGGACGTATCGCTGATCCCGCGCGATGTGCAAACGCCATTGGGAATAGCGCACGGCTTTGAGGCGCAGGAAACCATCGGCTTAGTCCCGATTATGCGCGCCGGGATGGGCATGATGGAGGGCGTACTAGAACTGCTGCCGAGCGTGCAGGTGTGGCACATCGGCGTCTACCGCGACGAGAAGACGCTCAAGCCGGTTTCATACTACAATCGCTTGCCGACTGCGCCATCTGTTGAGATCTGCTTCGTGTTGGATCCCATGTTGGCAACCGGCGGCTCGGCGACAGCAGCGATCGACATCTTGCGCGAGTGGGGCGTGAAGCGTGTGAAATTCATCGGCTTACTGGGCGCGCCGGAAGGGGTTGCTGCCGTGCAAAAGGCGCATCCGGATGTGCCGATTCATCTGGCGGCACTGGATGAACGCCTCAACGAGATCGGCTTCATCGTGCCGGGGTTAGGCGACGCAGGCGATCGGATGTTCGGCACTTGACACTGCCTGAGTGGGTCATTTCCGCATCGTATATCCTCGTGCTGCTGCTCGCCTTCGCGCTTACGCTGCTGCTTGTTCCCATGACGCGTTGGCTGAGCTTCAAACTGGGTGCGGTTTCTCGGCCGGGAGGACGGCGGCGCGAGAGCATCCCCATGCCTAAACTGGGCGGCATTGCGCTGTTCATCGCGTTTACGGTCACTGTGCTGGTGGCGCAGTGGCTGCCCGTTGAACGGCTTGATCCGAACGAAGTTACAAGGCTGACTGGGCTGCTCCTCGGTGGGGCGGTCATATTCATCGTGGGCCTCATCGACGACTTTTACGAGCTGTCGTATATAGCACAGGCGGCAGGGCAGATCCTCGCTGCTGGAATTGCTATCGCGTTTCAGATCTTCATCGAATACTTCAACAACCCGTTCACCGGCCAGCAAACCCCAGAGTGGGGAATGCCTGTCACGATTGTGCTAACGTTGTTTTGGATGGGTTTGATGATGAACACGGTGAACTTCCTCGATGGAGCAGACGGACTGGCGGCGGGCGTGTGTGGGATTGCTGGCGTCTTGTTGTTTCTCAACGGGGCGTTCTTCGTGGAGCCTGCCCAGTCGAGCGTAAGCCTGCTGCACTTGGCGCTCGTCGGCATTTGTGCTGGTTTCGTTGTCTACAACTTTTATCCCGCGCAGATTTACCTCGGGGGTGGGGCGTTGTACTTGGGTTACCTCGTCGGAACACTCAGCATCATTGGCGGGGCGAAGATGGCGACGATCTTGCTCGTGATGGGACTGCCGCTCATGGATTTGGCGTGGCAGGCAGCGAATCGTCTGCGGCAGGGACGCAGTCCTTTCAGCGGTGATCGGGGGCATTTGCACTTTCGACTGCTCGACAGCGGGCTGATGACTCCGCGCCAGCTCGCGTTGGGGTACTATGCGTTTTGTGCGTTCTTTGGGATGCTCACGTTGGTTCTCGAAAGCCAACTGTACAAGTTTGTTGCGTTTAGCGTCATGTTGATGCTGGTAGCAATTGGGTTCTCGCTGGTGGCGCGTTTCAAAGCCGCTCAATCATCCGGTGAGGAAGCATATTCATCATCGTCCTCGGAGTAATAGTCATCCTCAGCCTCATAGGACAAATCATCGTTTGGTGATGACATAAGGCTATCAAGGGCTTTTTCAGCTTCCGTATCAGATTCTACCTTGATTGTTTTGGGCACGGGGCGAACCTGCCCAAACGGATTAGACATGGCACTTGCGCGGGCGTAAAGTGAGTTACGCGGCGCGGCAGGTTTTGCAGTCGCATCATCATCAGCCAGCGGATCAGGTAGATCGTCATCTGCGCTGATTGTCTCCTCGTCGTCCTCGGTGGTGGTGAAAGCGCTTGCGGCGGGCTTGCTGAAGGGTGAGGTGAATGGCCGCGCGGGCACGGCGGGCTTGGCTGGCGGCGCGTCGGCTGCCTCGTCGTCCTCGGTGGTGGTGAAGGCGCTTGCGGCGGGCTTGCTGAAGGGCGAGGCGAATGGCCGCGCGGTCACGGCGGGCTTGGCTGGCGGCGCGTCGGCTGCCTCGTCGTCCTCGGTGGTGGTGAAGGCGCTTGCGGCGGGCT
>JBDNCV010000128.1:0-11317 GCA_046719465.1 Anaerolinea sp. | reverse complement strand
CCAACTGGCTGGCGACGATTGCCAGCTATGGCCCCGACGCGATTGAGGTGTGGAACGAGCCAAACCTCGACCGTGAATGGCCCACCGGCCAGATCAGCGGGGCGGCTTACGCCAACATGCTGCGCATCGCCTACAACGCCATCAAGAGCCGTAACCCTTCCGTGGCGGTCATCAGCGCCGCCCCCGGCCCCACTGGCGCAGAGGCGGCCTATCCGGGCCGCGTGATGAACGACGACCGCTGGCTGGCGGAAGTTGTCGCGGCGGGCGGCCTCAACTATGCCGACTGCGTGGGCGTTCACTATAATGAGGGCATCGTCCCGCCCAGCATGACCAGCGGCGACCCGCGCGACAACTACTACACGCGCTACCTGCGGACGCTGCTAGATCGCTACTGGAACATCACCGGCGGGCAGAAGCCCTTGTGCTTCACCGAGTTAGGCTACCTCACGCCGGAAGGCTACCCCCCGCTCGACCCGTACTTCGCGTGGGCGAGCAACGTCACAGTCGGGCAGCAGGCGGCATGGCTGGCGGAGGCGGCGGCGCTGCTCTCACAGAGTGGGCGGGTGCGTATGATGATTGTCTGGAACGTTGATTTCACGTACTATGGGGCGGATCCGATGGCAGGCTTTGCTATCATCCGCCCGGGCGGGGGCTGCCCAGCCTGTGACGCGCTGGCGGCAGCTCGATAAATCGCAAGGTCAAGGAGACCCAAACATGGCAACAAACACCCTACTTCGTGCTAGAAACGCGCAGCGCCAGCTGCGGAGCTTTGTGCTGGTGTGGACGTTCATCACGCTGGTGATGGGGCTGGCCACCTTCATGGCGATCTACTTCACGTACAGCTCGCCGAACGCGCCGCGCGACGATGAAAACCTCAACGTGGCGCTGTCGCAGCCGCTGATGATCCCCAGCCAGACGCCGCTGCCCGTCACCCCCAGCCCAACAGTGGAAGCGCAGGTCGTGGCGCAGTTCGTCACCCCTACGCCCAGCGTCCCCGCGCCGGAAGCCGCCTCGCCCACCCCGCTGCCGACGCTGGCCCCAGCCTTCGACGACCGCTTCGAGGTCGGGATTCAGGTGCAGTTCTCGCTAGATTTCAACCCCGTCAACCAAGACGGCTTCTACCGCAGCGTCCGCAACGACCTCGGCATGGAGTGGGTGAAAACGCAAGTGCGCTGGCGCGATTTTGAACCGCGCCCGAACGAGTACAACTGGGCGATCCTCGACCTTGTGATGCCCTCGGCGCAGCGCTTCGGCATCAAGCAGGCGTTGAGCATCGTCACCGCGCCGGACTGGGCGCGCGAGCCGGGCGCTGACCTCAGCAAGCAGGGGCCGCCCGCCAACATCCAAGACTATGTGGACTTCGTGCTGAAGGTGATCGAGCGCTACCCGGGGCAGGTGGCCGCGATTGAAGTGTGGAACGAGATGAACATCGACCGCGAATGGGCTTCCCCCAACGGCCTGAGCGCCCAGAACTACGTGGCGCTGCTGCGCGCGACGTACAACGCCGTCAAAGCGGTTGACCCGGGCATCCTCATCATTACCGGCGCGCTCTCGCCCACGGGGTGGGACGACGGCGTGAGCGCCATCAACGACTTCCGCTACACCGATATGCTGATTCAGGCGGGGGTGCTGAACTACGCCGACTGCTACGGCGCGCACGCCAACGGCTACAACCTGCCGCCGCTGGTGCGCTGGGATGAAGGCTACAATGACCCTACCGCGCAGTTCCGCGGGCCATTCGACAACCCGCATCACAGCTGGAGCTTCCGCAGCACGCTGGAGGGCTACGCCAACCGCATCCGTGCGGCAGGCAGCCAGATGAAGCTCTGCGTGACGGAGTTCGGCTGGGCAGTGGCGGAGGACTTGGAAGGCTATCCGCAGGGCTTTGAGTTCGCTAAAGACAACACGCTGGCCGAGCAAGCTGAGTGGTTCCCGCAGGCGCTGAGCTTCATGGAGGAATCGGGCTTCACGCGGCTGGCGATTGTGTGGAACTTCAACTATGGGCCGCAGGCGGGCTATAACCCCGACAACGACAACGTGCCATATTCGCTCATCGGCCCGGGCTACACCTTCCGGCCGGCGTATGACGCCATCGGTGAGTGGGTGTTTGACTACAACCGGCGCACAGGACGGCAGTAAGCACCCATGACGCGCCGCACAATGCTGGGCGGCGGCGTCCTGCTGGCCCTGCTGATGATAGCTGGGGCGGCGTGGGCGCTGCGGCCTGTGGATCCTTTCCGGGGGGCGGACATCCGCAGCCCGGCTTTTCCGTCTCTGACGTACAGCATTCAGGTGTTCGGCTGGTGGGATACGGGGCAGTTCGGCTACCAGATGGACACCGTGAACATGCTCGGTTTCAACACGATCAAGCAGACCTTCGCATGGCGTGATCTGGAGCCGCGCCCGGGCCAATGGGACTTCACCCAAGCAGATCGCATCCTGCATGAGGCCGAGCGCCGTAACATCCGCGTGGTGGCGCGGCTGGGGCAAGTCCCAGAGTGGGCCGCGCCGGGCAGCGCCCTGAGCGACGACGACCACGACACCCCGCCCGATGATCTGGCGGCGTGGGCGACCTACTGCGGCACGGTGGCGGAGCGCTACCGGGGCCGCATTGTGGGCTATCAGGTGTGGAATGAGCCAAACCTCAGCCGTGAGTGGGGCAACCAACCGCCGGACGCGGCAGGCTACACGCGGCTGCTGGCAGCGTGCAGCGCGGCCATCCGCGCGGCTGACCCCGCCGCCCGCGTTATCTCGGCTGGTCTAGCACCGACCGGAACCCACGACGCGACCGCCGTCCCTGATGACGTGTTCCTCGACGCGATGTACCGCGCGGGCTTCCAGCAGCACGTGGACGCGGTGGGCGTGCACGCGCCGGGCTTTTCTGCGCCCGAATATGGCCCGGACGACGCCGAGCGCGACGGGCGCGGGCGCTGGGCCAGCTTCCGCCGCGTGGAGGATCTGCGCAAGATCATGCTGCTGCACAACGACAGCGCCCGTCAGATGGCCATCCTCGAGATGGGCTATACGACGGATCCCATCCATCCTGAATACAGTTGGTTTGCCGTCAGCGAGGAGCAGCGCGAAGACTACATGCTGCGCGCCTATGACTACATCGTGAAGCATTGGCGGCCGTGGGTGGGGCTGGTGAGCGCAATCTACCTTCAGAAGCCCGGGTGGGATCAATCCAACGAGGAATACTGGTGGTCACTCAGCACGTTTGACCGCTACCACAGCCCAGCGCTCATGGCGATGATGCGCATGCCCAAGTTCTGCGATGATTTCGTCGTCCCCGAAGGCAAACCGGACGCGACGGAGGAAGAATACATTGGACTCGTCAAGTCTTGCCCTTAGCCTGTTCGTCCACATTGTGGCGACGGTGGTCTACATCGGCGGGCTGCTGGTGACGGTGCTGCTGGTGTTCCCCGAGGTGCGCCGCGTGATCGACGGGCAGCCCGCCTTTTACCGTGTGCTGTCGCGGCTGCGCCAGCGCTTTTACCCGATGAGCAATTTGTGTTTGGCGGCGCTGTGGGTGACGGGCTTGTTCCAGATGACCGCTGACCCCAACTACGACGGCTTCTTGACGTTTGAAAACGACTGGAGCCGGATCATGCTGGTGAAGCACATCCTCATCGTGGGGATGATGGCGGCGGGGGTGGCGCTGCAATACGGGGTCGCCCCACAGTTGGAGCGCGTCAGCCTGTTGATGGAGCACAGCAAAGGCGACCCCGCCGTGTGGCAGCGCCTGCGCCGTGTGGAAGTGCGCTTGACGGCGCTGCTGGCCGTGTTGGGCGTGGCTGTCTTGGCCTGTAGCGCGGCGGCAACTGCGCTATAATGGGCGCTTGCTGCCGGTCTGCAATTGCGATAGGGATTATCTTTGTCATCACGGGTGAGTTATGGAATTGCGCTGCTGCTGCTGTTTTTGGCGGCGGCGCTGCGCATGGTGTCACTGGCTGACTTGCCCGCTGGCTTGACCCCCCGTGAACAGCAAACCATCCGCTTGATGGAGACCGCGCGCCGCGGCACGATCACGATCTTGTTTGAGGAAGCGCCCGGGCGCGGGGTAGAGATGCTGGGGCCGACGGCGCTGGCCGTCACCACCGTGTTCACAGGCGCGGGGCCGTTTGCGCTGCGCTGGACGTTCGTCTTGGCGTCGTTGGTGATGCTCACGCTGGTGTATACGCTGGCGGTGCGCTTGTTTGGGGTGCTGGCGGGGCTGGCCGCGCTGGCGCTGCTGGCGCTGAGCTTCTGGCCGACGCTGCTGGCACGCAGCATCCTCATCGATGGGCTGGTGCCGCTGCTGGTGGTGGTGGTGATGCTGGCGCTGGCGCGCGCTGTGCCGGTGTATCGCATCGCCCGCGAGGAAACCGCGACGACCGCGGCCTTCGCTACCTTTGGAGCGGCGCTGGGCGTGGCGTTCTACCTGCATCCGGTGGGGCTGCTGGCGGCGCTCGGCGCGATGATCTTCATCGTCTACGTGGTGCTCAGCCGCCGCCCGTTCGACCGTCAGCGGCTGAGCTACATCGGCTTCAGCGTGCTGCTGGTGATCATCGTGACCGTGCCCTACCTGATCTTCAGCATCAACCGCCCGGGCTTGAACGCGGCTAGCCATCTGATCGGCGGGCTGAACGACGTGGGCGGGAGCGTGCTCAACAGTTTGGCGGCGCTTGTGGCCACCGGGGATCAAAACCCCGCGCACAACCTGCCGGGCCGTCCGCTGTTCGACCCGATCACGGCGCTGCTCATCGTGGCGGGCATGGGGGCGCTGGTGTGGTTCCGCCGCCATGCGCGCTATGTGCTGGTGTTGGTGTTTCTCTTGGCGATGATGCCGGTGGCGTTGATTTCGGAAGGCGCGCCCAATTATTCCGACATGGCCGCGTGGATGGTTCCGCTGGCGTTGTGCTTTGGGGCGGCGACGCACCTGCTGCTGACGCGCTCATCGCAGCGGCTGCGGCCTGTGCTGGCGGCGGGCTTGGTGGCGTTGGGTGGGTTCAACCTCATCTGTACAGGGCGCGACCTGCTCACCGTGTGGCCGACGCTGGAGCCGGTGCGCCAAGCCTACGAGAGCGATCTGCACCAGCTGGCGCGCTTCCTTGACCGCGAGATGGGCACGATCCCGACGGTGATCTGCTACCCGCAGGTGAGCGGCGTGGGCGGCGGGCGCACCCTCAACGCGACGCAGCGCTTGATCCTGATGACGAACCGCCGCCCGCTGGTGGGCGTGCGCTTTGTCGATTGCAACACGGGGCTGATCTTCCCGCGTGGGGGGGAATTGTTCAACGTGCTGCTGGTGGAGCCAGACGCGCTCGACACCGCGCCCGGGTATCTGCGCGAGTGGTTGGCGCTGGGCACGCCGCGCACCGACCCCAACCTGCCGACGGGGCGCGTCCTGCGGATGGAGGTGGGGCCAGCCCTTGCGGATCGGTTGGGGGTGTTCACGACGACGGTGGCGGCGCGCTACGGCGAGATCGCGCAGCTTGAGCCGCCAGTCAACCCGCCGATCCGCTTCGGCGGCAACGTCACATGGCTGGGCAACGAACCCGACACGAACCGCCGCTATCGCCCGGGCGATGTGCTGACTGTGATCAACTACTGGCGCGTCGAAAGCGGCGTCGTCCCCGCTGACTTGCAGTTCTTCACCCATGTCCTGAGCGACCCGGTGACAGTGGCCGACAACCGCGACATGATCAGCGTGGATGTGAGCTACCTGCGCGAACGTGACGTATTCGTGCAGGTGGTGCCGATTTCGCTGCGGACGACGCTGCTTCCGGGAACCTATCTCGTGTCAATTGGCGCATATCAGCAGCAGACGGGCGCGCGGCTCCCGGTGTTCGACGCGGAGCAGCAGCGCCAAGGCGACCGGCTCATCTTGTACAGCGTAGAGATTGGCGGGTAGGCCGTGTTCGAGATCGTCTTTTTGGGGACGTCCGCCTCAGCGCCGTCGGTGCACCGCGGCTTATCGGCGGCGGCGGTGCTGGCAGGCGAGGAGCGCTTCCTCGTCGATTGCGGCGAGGGCACGCAGCGGCAGATCCTGCGGGCGGGCATCGGCTTCAAGCGCCTGAACCGTATGCTGCTGACGCACGCCCACCTTGATCACATCCTCGGCGTGGCGGGCATCGTCTCGACCTACACGCGCTGGGAGACGATGTCAGACATTCACATCTGGGGCAGCCCCCACACCATCGAGCGCGTGCGCAGCTTGCTCTACAGCGTCGTGCTGACGACGCGCCCGCCTAACATCCCGCTGAATTTGCACGAGGTCGAGCGCGCGGGCGTCATCTACGAGGCGAAGCACTTCACCATCAGCGCGTTCCCCGTGGTGCATCGGGGGCGTGGCTGCTTGGGCTATGTGTTCCAAGAGCGCGATCATCGCCCCTTCCTCGCGGAGAAGGCCGCTGCGCTGGGCGTGCCCTTCGGCCCAGAGCGCAGCCTGCTCGTCCGCGGTGAGAGCATCACGCTGGCGGATGGCCGCGTGATCCACCCCGATGATGTGCTGGGCGCGACGATCAAGGGGACGAAGCTTGTCTTCACAGGCGATACCGCCCGCACGGACAATCTGCGCGAGGTTGTGGCCGAGGCGGATGCGCTGGTGATCGAGGCGACTTTTCTGCACCAAGACGCCGAGCTAGCCGCGTCCTACGGTCACATCACTGCGGCGCAGGCCGCCACGCTGGCGGCGGAGACGGGCGTGAAAGGCCTGCTGCTGAACCACATCAGCCGCCGCTACGGCGAGAAGCAGATGATCGCCGAGGCGCAGGCGATCTTCCCCAACGCTTATGTCGCGCGCGATCTGGATCGCTTCCGTGTGGGGCGCGGCGTGCCGTTAGAGAAGGTCGAGCTTGACCCAACCGCCGAGCCGGAGGACGACCTCATCGACGAGGAAGGGATCTATTGACGCATACCGTGATCTGGCTGAGCAGCGCGCGCTACAGCCACCCGCTGGACGACACGCAGCGCGCCAAATGGCGGCTGCTGGCCGCTGGCCTGCCGCATGAGATCATCGTGGTGGGCTTTGCGACAGCAGGCACGCCCTACCACTTCGTCGACGAGGTGAGCTTCTACCTGCTGCCGACGCCGCGCCGCGCCCTGCTGCGCTACGCCCTGTACTATGCTCAAATGCCGCGCCTGCTGCGCCGCCTCATCGCCGAGCGGACGCGCGTCACATTGATTGCGCAAAGCCCGTTTGAGGGCGTGGTGGGCGTTTGGATGAAGCGGCGTTTTGGTCATCAGGTGCGGTTGGTGATCGAAAACCACAACAACTTTGAGATCGACGTGTTCTTGCAGCGCCGCGTCCCACTGCGCCCCATCGTGCAGCGCCTGATGATCGCCGCTGCCCGTTATGCCTTCCGCCATGCGGACGCGACGCGCGCCGTCTCGGCTGCGACGGAGGAACGCTGCCGCGCGTATGCCCCGCACGCGCCGCACGTGCGCTTCATGGCGTGGTCAGACACAAGCGCCTTTGCAGATGCGCCGCGCGCGCAGCCTGCCGCGCAGTGTGTGGATGTGGTCTACGCGGGGGTGCTGCGCCCGGGCAAAGGGGTTCATCTGCTGATGGAGGCGTTCGCGCAAGCCGCGCCTGCTGAGGCCGCCTTGCACATCGTCGGCGAGCCACAGAACGCCGAGTATGCCGCGCAGCTCGCCGCGCAGGCGCAGGCCTTGCAGATCGCGGAGCGGGTGCAGTTCGTCGGGAAAGTGTCGCAGCGAGAGCTGGCGGCCCGCTTCGCGCGGGCGCGGGTGGCAGTGCTGCCGTCGTTTTCTGAAGGGCTGCCGCGCGTCGTGCTGGAGGCGATGCTGACCGGCACACCCGTCATCGGGACGCGCGTCGGCGGCATCCCCGAGTTGATCCACGACGGCGAAACGGGCTGGCTCGTCCCGCCGGACGATGTGCCCGCGCTGGCCGCTGCGCTGCGCCGCGTCTACGATCACACCCACTATGACGCGGTGGCATCCGCAGCGCGCCGCTTTGCGCTGGATTACTTCTCGCCTGAACGCTATGTCGAGGGCTACCGCGCCCTGATCGGCGCGGCGCAGGGGTGAGATGCAGCGTCAGGCCTCTTGCGCCAGACGCTAAAGCATCCGGCTAGCGTGCGCCCCCTAGAAGGGGCTTCAGCCTCTGGCGGATGGGAGTCACCTGCTGCGGCCTGAATACGCCGCGCTCGTTCATCGCTGCCGACGCTGGTTGACCAACATCACGATAGAGCGCGGCTCGACGTGGTAGAAGGGCTGGCGGTGGCGCGGCGCGTCGGCGGGGGGGCAGAAGTCGTTGGGGCTGGCCAGCGCGGTGTCGATCAAGCGATACCACGGCATGCTCGGCAGCTCGAATGCCAGCGCCTCCCAGTAAGCGTTTATCATGAGGTAGGCGCTGCCCATGTTGCTTTGCAGCAGCACCGCCAGCGAACGTGAATGGGGCGACCAATCGGGCTGATCGAGCGCGACGCCGTGCCACGTCAGCCGCATGTCGCCGTTGTTGATGAGGTAATCGTCCATGACATAGGCAAAGCGTGACCGCTTGAGCCGGATCAAATTCTGCGTGAAGCGCAGCAGCTCGCGCTCACGCTCCACCGCTGACCAATCAAACCAGCTCAGCTCGCTGTCGTGGCAGTAGGCGTTGTTGTTGCCGTGTTGGGTGCGGCGCACTTCGTCGCCCATGACGAGCATCGGCGTGCCCTGCGCCAGCAGCAGCAGCGTCAAGAAGTTCTTGATCTGGCGGACGCGCAGCGCTTCGATCTCGGGGTCGTCAGTCGGGCCTTCGACGCCGCAGTTCCAGCTGTAGTTGGCGTCAGTGCCGTCGCGGTTGTCCTCCCCGTTGGCGAGGTTGTGCTTGTGGTTATAGCTCACAAGGTCGTTGAGGGTGAAGCCGTCGTGCGCTGTGACGAAGTTGATGCTGCGGTTGGGGTCGCGGCTGGGGTGGTAGATATCGGGGCTGGCGACGATGCGGCTGGCCAGCGCGGGGACGGTGTTCTCATCGCCCTTCACAAAGCGGCGCACGTCATCGCGGAATTTGCCGTTCCACTCTGCCCAGCGGTCGCCAACGAACGACCCCACTTGATACAACCCGCCCGCGTCCCACGCCTCGGCGATGAGCTTAGCCCCGGCGAGGATCGGCTCGCTGTCGATCTCCCAGATGAGGGGCGGGCTGGCGAGCGGGCGGCCTGCTTCGTCGCGGGTGAGGGCGCTGGCGAGGTCAAAGCGGAAGCCGTCCACGTGCATCTCGCTCACCCAGTAGCGCAGGCTGTCGAGGATCATGCGGCGCACGATGCTGTTGCCGACGTTGAGGGTGTTGCCCGTGCCGCTGAAGTTGGCGTAGAAGGCGCGGTTGCTTGGCTCCAGCATGTAGTAGGCGCGGTTCTCTAAGCCGCGGAAGCACTGGGTGGGGCCTTCGTGGTTGCCCTCGGCGCTGTGGTTGAACACGACATCCAGCACCACTTCAATCCCCGCGCGGTGCAGCGCCTTCACCATCTGGCGGAACTCGTTGATGGCGTCTAGCGGGTGACCGCTGGCGCTGTAGCCGGTGTGCGGCGCGAAGAAGTTGACGGGCGCATAGCCCCAGTAGTTGATTCGCCCGGGCGGCGCGTCGTAGGGGTCGAACTGGTAGACGGGCAGCAGCTCCACGGTGGTAATCCCTAGCTGCTGCAAGTAGGGGATCTTTTCGATCACGCCCAAGTATGTCCCGCGCAGGTCATCCGGCAGGCCGCTGTTGGGGTGCTTGGTGAAGCCGCCGACGTGCATCTCGTAGATGATGCTGTGGGCGTAGGGCAAGTTGAGGGGCTTGTCCTCCTCCCAGTCGTAGTTGTCCACATCGGCCACCATGCACTTCATCGACTCGCGGACGTTGGCCACGCCGTAGCGCTGCGCCATGCTGCGGTCGTAGTGCCGCCCCATCACCACGGCGCGCGCGTAGGGGTCGAGCAGCACCTTGCTCCCGTCGAAGCGCAAGCCAGCCTCTGGTTCAAAACGCCCATAGACGCGGTAGGCGTAAATCTGCCCGTGGCCGACGCCGCGCACGAAGACGTGCCAGTAGTAGAAAGTGCGGTTGAGCACGGGGTCTAGCTCGATTACGCGGCTGGGACGATGAGCATCTACGTCGTCGAAGAACAGCAGCTCCACGCGCGTGCAGTTCTTGGAGAACACGCAGAAATTCACCCCATCTGGGTACACCGTGGGGCCGAGGGGGTAATGCTTGCCGGGGAAAACGTCTGTAGGCATGGCGCGCCAGACCAATAGATGAATGCTGCTTTGATTGTACCCAGATCACGCGCTGCAGACGAGGTGGTGGAGGTGGTTGTGCTTTAGCTGCGGCGGCAGCGGTAGCGATCACGCATGATGATGACAAGTGCGTTGCGGAGATCATCGGATGTTCATTCTTGCAGTGCTTGGCGCAGAACGACATCCATATCTGATTCATAGGCGATCCACGGCCAGCTCCAACACGGCCTGAGCAGTAACTTGTAACGTTGTGGCACACAGGCATCCCTACGCCAGCGGCAGATCCCCGGCGGCGTAGATTTTGCCCAGCTCGATGACGACGCTGCTGCCGGTGTCCACCGTGGCCATGAGGTCGTCGCACTATTCTTCAGGGCAGATAGTAGACGGTGGCAGTGTCTGTGGTTGGGTCAAACAGATTAGAAAAAAGGGTCAGGACTTCGACAATCGTGCCAGTGTCCTGTTGGATTGAGCGCGTTAGGCACACGAGAGCATAGAAATCTGCGCGTCGGGCTGTGCGGCCTGCAAAGGGATGGTCAAACGTGACCATAACGAGTTCACGCTCGGTGGCGTAAGCTAGATGCTCTTCATCTTGTCGCCCAGTCATGCCGACATCAACCGCCCTAATCGCCACAATGCCGCGGCTTTGCAAGCTTTTCGCTACGACACGGCCAATGTGCTCATCAAGATAAAATCCGCGCACAATCAGCCTGATGAACGATGGCCTGTGTCGAACTTGGCGGGCAAGCGCTGGCGGCCTTCGGCGTGGTGCTGCTTGTCCGCGGCAACAGAGGCGTCAACCGCAGCCTTGTTGCGCTCGTAATACAGCAGCGCAGCGACCACTTGGGGCACATCGAGCGCCAATTCATCTGCCACGGCAGCAATCGGCAGATGCCCCGCTAGAGTGACAATCGTGGGGATGTCGACCCGTCGACCGCGAACGTGCGGACGGCCGCTCATTAGGGTGTAATCAATGTACTCTTCAAGGTCAACCATGTGGTGAATGGCGGGTTCCATGGCAGCTCGTCAGCATCTAGCTATTTCTTCTCAGTATACCGCACATCTCACCTACGCCAGCGGCAGATCCCCGGCGGCGTAGATTTTGCCCGGCTCAGAT
>JBDNCV010000127.1:0-11346 GCA_046719465.1 Anaerolinea sp. | reverse complement strand
CGAAGTTTCCCACCCCTACATGCTGATCGGAGGCAAGCGCCAACTCTGGCTGTATCAGCCGCCGACGCGCCAGCCCGTGCCGTTGATCCTTGCCTTCGACGGGCAGGACGTGGTGCATCGCGGGCGCTTAGTACGGTTGGTGGATGCGCTCATCCAGCAAGGGCGGATGCAGCCGGTGGCGCTGGCGTGCCTCGCCCATGCTGAGGCGCACCGCGTCCCTGAGTACACCCTCAGCGAGGCGCTGCTGCGCGTGATCGCCGAGAGCGTCCTGCCGCTGGCACAGCGCACGCTCAGGCTGCAAACAGGGAGCGGCGTCCACGCCGTCATGGGGCAGTCGATGGGCGGCCTCATGGCGCTTTATACGGCCCTGCGCCTGCCCCATTTGTTCGGCACGGTCATCAGCCAGAGTGGGGCGTTCCAAGCCCCGCTGGATGCGCCGCCGGTCGAGATGCTGCTGCGGCTGCTCTGGCGGCAGGCCGCGCCGCTGCGCATCTGGCTCGACGTGGGGCGCTACGAGTGGCTTTTCACCAAGAACGAGGCTATCCAAGCCGAGCTGGCCGAGGCCGACCACGAGGTGATCTACCGCGTTTACAACAGCGGGCACAACTGGGTCGCATGGCACGCCATCCTCTGCGACGCCCTCACGACGTTGTATCCCCCAGCGTGAGCCGCCACGCCTGCGCGTAGAGGGCTTGTTGTTCGGCGTTCCAGCCTTCGCGCTGGGCGACGGCGGCCACATCAGCGAGGCCATGCTCACGGTAGAACTCGCCCATCATGCGGATTTGATCGCGCGCGTCGTCCCATTTGCCCTGCTGCGCCAGCGCGAGGATCAGCCACGCCAGCGCTTTGCGTTCATCCTCCCAGCCTATGGTGTCGGGATGACTAAGAACACTGTAGAAATCTTGCTCGGCGCGGTCAGGTCGATTCAGGCGCATGTAAGCCAGCCCACGCCCGAGCAGCGCATCAGGATACCACTTGTCATGTTCGGGCACTTGGGCGAAGTCCTGCCGCGCCTTGATCGCATCGTCACCCTGCCCACGAGCGAGGTAGGCCTGCCCACGCAGGACGTACAGCGCGGCATCAGGGCTGATCTTGATCGCCATGTTGAGGTCGTTGAGCGCCTCGTCATAGCGGCCAAGCTGGAGCAGCACCTGCGCCCGCTGGCGGTAAGCAACCGCAAAACGCCGATCCAGTGCGATGGCCTCGTCAAGGTCGCGCAGGGCTGCCGCATTGTCCCCCAGCTCAGCGTGCAGTTCCGCGCGGAAGGCGTAGGCGTTGGGGCGCTGATAACCGCGGTAGATGGCGGCGTCTGCATCAGCGAGCGCCTGTTGGGCGCGATCGGGGGCGGCAGTGTGGCGGAAGCGCGCGACAGCGCGGCGCAAGTAGAGTTCGCCGTTGGTCGGCTCCAACGCGATGGCAGCGCCCCAATCGGCGAGGGCTTGTTCGGTCTGCGCCCAGCGCTCATAGAGCATCGCGCGGGTTTTGTAGATGATGGCCGAGGGCTGCAAATCGAGCGCGCGCTGAAGGTCAGCGAGGGCAGCCTCAGCATTTTGTGAGTAAGCCTGTGACCACGCCCGCGTGAGGTAAAGATCAGCGTCGCGCAGGCCAGCAGCCTCGGCGCGGTCAAAGTCTCTGATGGCCTCGGCGTGGCGGCTAAGCTGATGATGCGCCAACCCGCGCGAGAACAAGAGCTGCGCGTCGTTGGGGTCACGCGCGATGAGCGTATTCAGCAGCGGCAGCGCCGCCTCGTACTGCCCCGACTGCATCGCATTTACCATGCGCGCGGTGATCTCTTGAATGGAAGGATGGAGAGATTCGTCTTGCATACTTACGGAACTAAAGCAGCAGAACCGCCAGCACAAACAGCCCGACCGGCGCGAGCGCGCCCACCATGGCCCCAGCGAACACCTGCATCGGCGTGTGACGATCCAACCGCAGGCGTGCCGCCCCCACCAGCAGGATTATTGGGATGAGCAGCAGCCCCAGCGTGATGCTCAACAGCAAGCCCAGCGCCATCGACGCGCCGGTAATGGCCATCGCGTGCATGCTGATCTGCCAGTAGAGCGTGATGATGGAGATGATGGCGACTTCGATCAAGCTCATCGTCGCCAGCAGTTTCATCGCCACCGGCGCGCCCTGCGCGTACAGCAGCCCCAGCGCGAGGAAGTTGGCGACAATCGTCACGAACAGCGGCTTGTAACGCTCATGACGATACTGCATGTGGATATCGCCAATCTCGCCAGTGTGGACGCTGTAGAAGATGAACATGACCGGCACGATGCACACGAACAAGCTGTATAAGCCCGCCCAGTAGAGCGCTTCGGGCAGGGAATCGCTGAACGCCAACGCCACCACCAACGATACCACCACCCACACGACGGGCGGGCTGATGACATCCGACACCCAGCGCGCCCATGCATGATCAGGGGGTGGGGGCGGTGTTTGTTCCATAGCGCTGAGGGTCGTCATTCGCTATTTCCTGAAATTTTACAAACATCCATCATGGTACAAAAGGGATGTTTAAGAAGTCTACCACAGTTCGATTAAAGATTGAGCGTGAGAGTTGCCTGAATCAGGGTCGCAGGCCGCAGCACGGGAGGGTCTAACCAGCGATAAGCGGCTGCCACCCGCCACAGGCTGAAGTCCTCTGGCCAGAGCGCGGGGGCTGAAGCCCCCTCTGGGGGGCGTGTTAGCCGGATGCTTCAGCGCCCGGCGACTCATCGGTTCTGCGATAAACACTCCCCGCAGCGCGCCCCATACGATTTTTGCGCGGCCTGTGTCAGAATAGAGCAGAGCTATCAACAAGGTGAGTTCGTGACCCATGGCAAACAACCCACCGCGCGGGCTGCGCACGATCCAACGCTTGCTGGGCGACATCCAAGCGCCACAGGTGGCCATCGGCATTGTCATCGGCCTGCTGCTCTTCCCATTTGTGAATTATCTGCTGACCGACGCTGACGACTTCCTCGAGAATTTAGTGCCGGAGTTCTTCGGCATTGTGTTCACTGTGCTCATCTTGGAAAATTTGGCGCGCGTGCGCGAGAAGCGCCAACTGACCGAGCAGCTCATCCGCCGGATGCAGAGCCGCTTCAACCCCACCGCCCTTGCCGCCATTGAGGAGCTGCGCGTCTACGGCAAGCTGCAAGATGGCACGGTGCGCAATCGCAACTTGCGCGGCTCTAACTGGGAGAACGCCAACCTCTATGAGGCCGACCTGACCGGCTGTGACCTGACGAACGCCATCCTCAAGCACGCCGACTTCGTCTATGCCAACCTGAAGGACGCCAAAGTGACCGAGGAACAGCTCGTCTACACGGATAACCTCTGCGGCGCAACCATGCCAGACGGCAGCCGCTACGATGGGCGCTATGTGCTGCCGGGCGACCGCAACTGGGCCACACGCAAGGGCGTCAACCTCAACTCACCCGAGGAGATGGCCGCCTTCTACGGCGTATCCGTCGAGCAGTACATGGCCGGGCAGACGTGGTGGGCGCAGAACCGCCAGCGCTTCCGCGATCGCTCCGAGCTGTACGATCCTAACGATCCGCTCAACCAACCTTTACCCACCTAATGTCAATGCAGGGAGCCAGAATGCATGATTGAAGTCAAGCAGCTTGTCAAAAAATACGGAGAGATAACCGCCGTCAAAAGCATTTCATTCTCAGCGACGCAGGGCGTCAACGGCTTTTTGGGGCCGAACGGGGCCGGCAAGACAACGACGATGCGCGTCCTCACCGGCTACACCCCGCCCACCAGCGGCACGGCCACCGTCGCAGGCTTCGACGTGTTCGAGCAGAGCTACGAGGTGCGCCGCCACGTCGGCTATCTGCCGGAGAACGTGCCGCTCTACCGCGACCTGACGGCGCTCGAGTACCTCAAATACCTCGCGGAAATTCGCGGCCTGCCCAAGCGAAAAGAGCTGGCACTGGCGGCGTTGGAGCGCGTCGGGCTGGTGCAGCGCGCTCACAGCCGCATCCGCACGCTGTCGAAGGGTATGCGTCAGCGCGTCGGGCTGGCGGCGGCCATCCTGCACAAGCCGTCGGTGTTGATCCTCGATGAGCCGACCATCGGCCTTGACCCGCTGCAAGTCTTAGAGCTGCGCAAGCTCATCGTGGAATTGGGCAAGGAATGCACCGTGCTGTTCAGCACCCACATCCTGAGCGAGGCCGAGCAGGTCTGCGACCGCCTCATCATCATCAATCAGGGCGAGATTGTGTCGCAGGGCACGCCGTCGGAGCTGCGCCGCCAGTTGGAGCGCGGCGGGCGCATCCTCGTGCGCTCCCATGCGGCGAGCGACGCGCTGGCCGCCGCCTTGAGCGACCTTGACGGCGTGGCCTTCACCCAGCCCTACGACGACGGGATCATCGTCACGCCGCACCCCGACGCGGCTGATCTGCGCTCGAGCATCGCCGAGCGCCTCGTGCAGCGCGGGCTGCCCCTGACGGAGCTGCGCCCGCTGGCCGTCAACCTTGAAGACATCTTCATCGAACTCGTTCGCACGCAGAACGCTGCCCCAGCCCCCGTTACCATTGAGGAGGAAGTGACCGTATGAGAGCTTTTTGGGCGGTTTACAAACGCGAAACGACCCAGTTCTTCCGCAGCAACATCGCCTATGCCATTGCGTTTGGGATGCTGCTGTTTTTGGGGCTGCTGTTCGCCAGCAACGTCTACGGCGGCGTGCAAGCCAACCTCAGCGGCTTCGTCTCTCAGCCGATCACGGCTGACCAAGTCGCGCTCAGCACCTTGGGCGTGTTGACGTTCCTGATGTTCATCATCGCGCCGCTGCTGACGATGCGCCTGCTGGCCGAGGAAAACCGCGAGGGCACGCTCGAAGTGCTGATGACCCTGCCGATGAGCGATGCCTCGTTTGTGCTGGGCAAGTACTTCGCCGCGTGGACGTTCTACACGGTGCTGCTGCTGCTGACGGTCGTGTTCGTGCTGATTTTGGCGACCATTGGCGTGCCTGACCCCGGCCTGACGATCACCGCCTACATCGGCGCGTGGCTCTATGGTGGGGCGACGCTGGCGCTGAGCATGATCTGGTCGGCCATCACCGAGGATCAGATCGTGGCGGCCTTCTTGGGCGCGGCCACCGTGATTATGATGTTCCTCGCGGGTGATCTGGCGCAGATCCTCTCCACGCGCGAGGGGCTGGCGGGCGCGTCGGAGTTCATCCGCACGCTGAGCTTGCCCGCGCACTATCAGGATACGATGTTGGTCGGCGTGCTGCGCGGTGAGGACATCGCCTACTTCGTCCTGCTGACGATCTTCGCCTTGTTCCTGACGACGCTCATCGTCGGCTCGCGCCGCTGGCGGGCGACATAAACCCAACGGGGCAAGGCTCCCCTTGCCCCTGCCACTAACCTTACAAAATCTGGCTCAAGAACAGCTTCGTGCGGTCGTGCTGCGGGTTGTCGAAGAAGCTGTCGGGCGTGCCCGTCTCGACGATGCGCCCGCTCTCCATGAAGATCACGCGGTCGGCCACCTCGCGCGCGAAGCCCATCTCATGCGTGACGACGATCATCGTCATGCCAGAGCGCGCCAGTTCCTTCATTACGTCCAGCACTTCTTTGATCATCTCAGGATCGAGCGCGGAAGTCGGCTCGTCAAAGAGCATGATCTTGGGGTTCATGGCCAGCGCGCGGGCAATGGCGACACGCTGCTGCTGCCCGCCGGAAAGCTGCCCGGGGTACTTCTTAGCCTGTTCCGGGATGCCCACGCGCTTGAGCAAGTCCATAGCGATCTTCTCGCTCTCGGCCTTGCCGCGCTTGCGGACGTGGCGCTGCGCCAGCGTGATGTTATCCAGCACGGTGAGATGCGGGAACAAGTTGAACTGCTGGAATACCATGCCCGTCTCTTTGCGGATGGCGCTGATGTTCGTCACATCGTTGGTCAGCTCCACGCCGTCTACGATGATTTCCCCCTCTTGATGTTCCTCAAGGCGGTTGATGCAGCGGATGAGCGTGCTCTTGCCGCTGCCCGAGGGGCCGATGATGACCACCACCTCACGTTCGCCCACTTCGAGGTCGATATCCTTAAGCGCGTGGAAGTCCCCAAACCACTTGTTGACCTTACGGCAGGTGATGATGGGCTTGCCGATGATGTGGGGGACGTGGCCTTGTAGGAGCAAATTTTCTTCAGACATGTGTTTTTACCCTCAAATGCGCCGTGTGGAGCCGCTGCCGCTGGCTTCGAGCAGGCGGCTGACATATGACATGATGTAGCTAAAGAAGAAGTAAATCAGCGTGATAAACAGCAGGCCCTCGGCGCGCGTGCCGGTGAAGGCAGGCTGCACCACCATGATGTTCACGAAGCCGGTGAGGTCGGTCAGGCCGACGATGGCCACCAGCGAGGTATCCTTGAACAGCGAGACGAACGAGCCGAGGATCGCCGGGATCACCGCGCGCAGCGCCTGCGGCAGCGTGATGTAGTAGATGATCTGCCACCCGCTGAGGCCCAGCGACTTGCCAGCCTCTGTCTGGCCGGGGGGGAGCGACTGCAAGCCGCCGCGCACGTTCTCCGCGAGGTAGGCCGCGCTAAACATGATCGTGGCCACCAGCGCGCGGATCGTGCCGGGGACGGCCGCGAAGTCTGGGTTGATGAGCGGGATGAACAACTGCGCGAGGAACAGCACGGTGATAAACGGCGACCCGCGCACCAGCTCGATGTAGAGCGTGCAGCCGTACTTGATGGCCGGTAAGTTGCTGCGACGCCCCAGCGCCAGCAGGATGCCGATCGGGAACGAGAAGGTGATGCCGTAGATCGTCAGGATGAAGGTCAGCAGCAGGCCGCCCCACAAGCGTTGATCGCTCAGGCGCAGGAACCAATCCGGGTAGGACGCGCTGGGCGAGACCCCGCCCACGTTGGCGATCAAGTACGGGATGACGAGGAAGGTGAGCGTCAGCACCGCATACAGCCCGACTTGGCGGTTGTACTCGGCCTCATCGCTCTTGTGGAAGCTGTCCGAGCCGATCAACCAAAACACGAAGATGAGCACGGGGCTGAAGAAGTTGAGCAGCGCCAGCAGGCCGTAGCCATAGTGTGGGCTGAACACTGCCAGCGGCATCCCCCACGCCAGCGCCGCGACCACCCCAATAACCGCCACCATGATCGGTTGGCGGCCAAAGCGCGCCCCCAGCGCCCGCGCCAGCAGCACGGCGAACACGCCGCCCGTCACCACCGTCAAGTTGAGGATGCCGGGCACGCTGAGGCCGGTCGCCATCACCCAGATCACCACCGGCGTCAGGACGAGCGCCACCGTCGCCACGCTCGCGCCTGCCGCCGCGCCGCGCCAGCGCTGGATCGCCCGCAGCGTCCAGTAGCCCGCCACACCCGCCAGCAGGATGTACGTCAGGTTGAGGGCGTGCTGGCCGAGGAAGGGCGCAAGGAACAGCCGCAGATACGACGTGAAGGGGCGATCCCCCCAGTATTGGTTGCGGATCACGTCGAAGAAGGGCACATCGCGGTTATCCACCGCGCGAATCCCACGGATCACAAAGGCGTCGATCATGCGCGTGTAAACCGTGATAAAGCCGCCGCCGGGCTGGAGCACGCTGCTCTGAAGCAGAGGCTGCACGCCCGTCACCGCCAGCACGTTGATGCTCGTGTCGTCGTCGCCGGTCGTCTTGAGGATGTACCAACCGTCAGCGGGCAGGGTAAAGGTGGCGCGTTCGTTGGCGGTCGGCAGGGGGATGGCGGGGGCGATGGGTTCGCCGTCCGCGTCCAGCACTTCGACGATGGCCCCGCCCTTCGCAAAGTTGAGCGTCTCCGTCACGGGGGGGATGTCGAGCAGGCGGCTCAGCTGCGTCTCCAAACGGGCGATCTGCCCCTCCGTCAGCAGGCGGATGGGCGATGCTGCGTGGGCCGCGAGCTGCGCCTCAATCTCCGCCCGCGTGATAGCAGCTTGCAGGCGGCGCTCGGCGATGATGCGCATGCCGTTAGCGGGCACGTCCATAAAGCCCGTAAGCGCGGCGAGCTGCTCATCGGTGGTGATGGGCGCGATCTGCACCGTGACTGTCTCCCCCGCGCGCCCGACGAACGCCACTTGTGGCCGCGCCGTCTCGTTCACGTTGTCGATGACAATCGGGGCGTTGCCCACCGCCAGATACACCGGCGGGACGGGAATCAGCGCGTTGCTCAAGGCGGGGACGAGCCACACGAAGGCCAGCGTAAAGAGGATAAGCGCGGTAGCCGCGCGCACGATGCGCCGCACCCACACCGCAACCGCCATGCCCATCGCCACCGCCGTGAAGATCACCGCGACAGCAAGCCGCCACTCCAGCGCCGCCTCATAGCCGCCCATCATGAACTGGCGGAAGTTGAACGACACCGCCCACCAGTTGGCATCGGAGATCGTCCAGCCCACGAACGACGTCACCGCACCTACCACGATGGCGGTGAAGATCAACGTGAGGAACACATCCAACCACGACGCGAGCAAATTCTTGCGCACCCAGCCGATCACGCCGGTCTGCGTCACCGGGGCTGGGCGCGTGGGGGGCGCTTCGTAGTAGACCTTGTGTTTGTCGTTGTCCGTCATAGACCCCTCACCGTGTCACCAGTTGGAAGCGTGCGTTCACAAGGTTCATGATCGTGGCGATGATGAGGCTCATCGTGAGGTACGTGATCAAAATGATGATGAACCCGGGCACAGATTGGCCAGAGGTGTTCATGATCGTTTGGCCAACGCTGTAGGCATCTGCAAAGGCGATGGCGGTCGCCAGCGTGCTGTTCTTGGCAAGGTTGAGGTATTGGCTGCTGAGCGGCGGCAAGATCACACGCAGGGCTTGCGGCAGCACCACCAAGCGCAGCATCTGCCACCCGCTGAGGCCCAGCGCGCGCGACGCCTCCAGCTGCCCATAGGGGACTGCTTGGATGCCCGCCCGCACGATCTCGCCAATGAAGGCCGAGGTGTAGATCACCAAGCCGATGAGCAGCGCCATATACTCTGGGGTAACGACCGTCCCCGCGGTGAACTGTAGGCGCGGCTTCTGCGGGAGGATGATCTGCAAGCCTTCGTCGAGGCGGATCTCAGGGAAGCCGAAACCGCGCCGCGCGATGATCACCCCCGGGAAGATATCCCAGACGACGGCGTTGGCGCTCAACGCTCCGGCGCTCACCAGCGCCTCCACGAGCAGCGCCGCCGCCCCTTGCAGCGCCAGCGACGCGCCGATCCCCAGCGCGTAGCCCTGCGCCCAACGTGGCATCCGCCCCGTAAGCTCCGCTGCGACGAGCGCCGCGCCAACCACACCCAGCACGATCACGTTGGTGGGCGTAAAACCGATGACGCGCAGCGTCACCTCCAGCAGCAAAAAGCCCAGCAGAGCGCCGGTGAGGGTGTACGGTGGGAGCCTGCGCTGCCACGCCAGCACGCCCAGCCCCACCCACAGCAGCGGGTAGGCCAACATGCGCAGCTGCAGCACGAACACGCTTTCGTTGGGCAGCGTGATATCCTGCGCGGGCAGGCTGAACATGACGACGAAGTACCAGAAGATGAGCTGCACCAGCAGCGGCGTGTTGCGCAGCACCTCCACATAGGAAGCGCTGGTCGTGCGCACCATGAAGTTGCGGCTGAGCAGCGCGATCCCCAGCAGCACGCCGATCAGCGTGGCGAAGAACAAACCCGGGAGCACCACGCGCAGCGTGTTGATGATCCCGACGATATAGGCATCTTGAAAGGTGCGATCCGGCGTGTACCACGCGGGCGATTCGCTGATTTGAAAGCCCGCGCGCTGCTGCATGAACGCAAACTGCGGCGTCATGTTCTGTGCCACCAGCGAGTTGTACACGTTGATCACGATATAGCTGACGAGGCCAGTGAACAGGATGAGGAAGATGATCTGGCCAATCACCGCAATCACGCGGATGTCGCGCAGGAAGGATGGGAGCGGGATGTTGAATTGGCTGTCAAGGGGTTTGCGGGGTGTAATCGCAGTCATAAACCGTCATTTGTACTCTTGTATAAAACCGAGCGCGTGATGCACGATCACACGCTCGGCTGTCATCGATTGACGGGGGGCAGCGCCCCTCTCTGGTTTAACGGAACGGCGGGCTGTAGAGCAGGCCACCCTGCGTCCAGAGGGCGTTGGGCGAGCCAGCGCGCGTCAGGCCGAGCGGGCTGAGGTTACGGTCGTAGATTTCACCGTAGTTGCCGACCTGCGTGATCACCTGCACCATGAAGTCGTTGGGGATGCCGAGGAACGAGCCAGATGCGTTGTTGTTCTGGCCGAGGAAGCGCTGAATCTCCGGCTTGACGCGGGCAGTGTAGGCCTCCGACGACTCGCCAGCTTGCATCACGAAGTCACCGACGTTGGCGCTGGTGATGCCATATTCTTCCGCTTGGATCAAGCCGAAGGCCACCCAACGCACGATCTCAGCGAACTGCTCATCGATCTGCGGGCTGAGCGGGCCGAGCGGTTCCTTCGAGAGCGTCTCGGCGAGGATCACATGGTCAGCAGGGTTGGCAGCGCGCAGGCGGAAGCTGGCCAAGCCGCTCTTGTCCGTCGTCCAGCTTTCGCAGCGGCCCGCGACATAGGCTTCCCATGTGGCTTCCGCGGTGTCGAACTTCAGCAGCTCGATGTTGAGCTGGTTGGCGCTCACAAAGTCGGTGATGTTCAGCTCAGTGGTCGTGCCGGTCTGAACGCACATTGCGCCACCGTCGAGTTCCGCGATGGTTTCCACGCCCAGCTCGGCCAGCGTCATCACGCCCTGACCATCGTAGAACAGCGTGGGGCCGAAGGTCGAAGCCCAGACGACATCACGGCTGAGGGTGAAGGTCGTGTTGCGCGACATCAAGTCGATCTCGCCGGACTGCATGGCTGCTTGGCGCTCGCCAGCTTCCAGTGGGCGGTAGGTCACGAGGTTGGCATCGCCCAACACGGCAGCTGCCACCGCACGGCAGAAGTCGACATCAAAGCCGCTGTAAGCGCCGCTGGCATCTTGGAAGCCAAAGCCCTGCACCGAACGGTTCACGCCGCAGATGACGCTGCCGCGTTCAATGATGCGCTGCGTGACTGGGCCAAGTGTGGTTTCTTGGGCGCTTACCACGCCGCCGAGGACGAGGCCAAAGGTGGCCACTCCTAAGACGAAACGGGAACTACGACTCATCATAGTCTCTTTCTCCTTTATGGATTGCTCAAAGAACATTAATGTTTCTTGCTAGCTCGCTTTTTTAACACGAAAGGCACGCGCCTGCAAATGAGTATTCTGGCTGAATCACTCATAATTTTTTTGGTCATTCAGCCCAATATTTTGGTCTTGACAGCGAAAATTAGTTGGATGCGAGCGGCAGATGGAAGAAAAACGTGCTGCCAACGCCCACTTGGCTGGTAAAACCAATGGAGCCAT
>JBDNCV010000126.1:0-11481 GCA_046719465.1 Anaerolinea sp. | reverse complement strand
CATCATAGAGGCGGCCACGCAGTTGTTCGCCGAGCATGGGTATCACGGCGTGTCCATGCGCGATATTGCCGCCGTCGTTGATTTGAACATCGCCACCATCAGCTATCACGTTGGCAGCAAACAAGAGCTGTACCGTGAAGTGCATCAGCGTGCCTACCTGACGGAAGAGGCCGCGCTGCGCCCTTACCTCGAGGACGTGCCCGACGAAGTCATCCGCGACCGCCGTTCCTTCCGCGACCTGCTGTTGCGCCTGACGAACGCCCACATCGAGCTTGGCCTTGCTCATCCCGAAATCCCACGCCTGCACGTGCGCCGCTGGCTGGCGCAGCACGACGACGCGCTGCCTAACTATCACGATGAGTTCTCCCTGCCCATCTATCAAGCACTCAAGACCCTGCTCGACCGCGCCCACGCCGCCGGAACCATCGACATCACCGGCCTCGATGTGTCGCTGTTTTTGCAGAGCTTTAGCTGGATTCACCACGGCTACCTCGTCGGGATGCCCGCGCGCCTCTCGCCGGAGGATCCGCTGCCGCACAGCCCGGAATCGCTCGAACGGCTGCGCGGCTATCTGCGCTTTGTCATCTGCCGCAGCTTACAGCTCCCGATGGATTAGAAAGGACGCGCTCAACGATGCAAACATGGTTTATCACAGGCTGTGCCACCGGCTTCGGCGCGGCGCTCGCTCAACGCCTTGCCGACACGCCTGATGCACAGCTCATCGCCACCGACCGCGACGCGGCATCGCTGGCCTATTTGCCCTCACACGAGCGCGTGCTGGCGCTCCAACTCGACGTGACGCAGCAGGCACAGATCGACGCGGCCGTGTCAGCGGCGTTGGAGCGCTTCGGCGCGGTGGATGTCTTGGTCAACAACGCGGGCTTGGGCTGGGGTGGCCCGTTTGAAGAGATGGACTTAGCCCTCAACCGTCTGCTGTTCGAGGTCAATGTGCTGGGCATGATGGCGCTGACGCACGCCCTGCTGCCCCATATGCGGGCGCGCGGGCACGGCCACATCATCAACATCTCATCCGACAGCGGCATCTACGGCCAGCCATTTTCGACCGCCTACTGCGCGACCAAACACGCAGTAGAGGGCTTCAGCGAGGCACTCTCGCATGAGGTGCTGCCGTTTGGGGTGCGCGTCACCGTGATCGAGCCGTGCGGCATGTTCCAGACGGCCATGCCGCGTGACGCCATCAGCACTGTCGAGCGCATGACCACCCCCGCCAGCCCCTATTACCCCATGATCCAAGCGACCTTGCCCAGCGTGAAGCAGAACCTCGCCGACGCGCTGCCGCCGGAACTGGTGGCTGAGGCCATTCTCGAGGTGGCCGCTGCCAACCCGCCGCCCATGCGCCGCACTGTCGGCAAACCGGAGAAAACTGCTGTTGTTGAGATGCGCCGCCAAATGCCCGACGAAGCCTTCATCGCCACGCTGCGCAAGGGGATGGGGCTGGCCTAACCTCACTACGACCGAAACACCGATACACTGTACTGTATTTTTTTGAAGGAGAAACCATCTTGGCACAATTAAACGGTGGGGATCTGGTCATCCGCCAGCTTCAGAAAGAAGGGGTTACGCACATCTTTACATTGGTGGGCGGCCACAACTTTGAGATTGTCAACGCCTGCCGCGCGGCCAACATCCGCGTGATCGACGTGCGCCATGAGCAGCAGGCCGCCCACATGGCTGAGGGCTGGGCGCGCTTCAACGGGGGGTTGGGCGTTTGCACCGCAGACGCCGCGCCCGGGTTGGTGAACCTGTTCGCGGGCTTGCAAGTCGCCTATGAATCCCAAGTGCCGATGCTGGTGGTGACGGCGCAGGGGTCGCTCGCAGGGCGCGACGTGGGCGTGATGCAGGCCATCGACCAGTTGGAGATCGTCCGCCCTGTGACAAAGTGGCAGCGCACCTGCTTTGAGATGAAGCGCATCCCAGAGTATGTGGCGATGGCCGTGCGCTACGCTAAGACAGGCCGCCCCGGGCCGGTGTTCCTCGACTTCCCGCTGGAGCTGCTGCGCGGCAAGATCGACGAAAGCGAGGTGACGTTCCATGAGCGCCCGTACACCCGTTCCGTGCCCCATGCCGACCCCGCCGACGTCGCCGCCGCGCTGGACATCCTGCGCCAAGCCCAGCGCCCGATGCTGGTCGTGGGCAGCGGCGTCTTCTGGTCAGGCGGGGGCGAGGCGCTGCGCCAATTTGCGGAGGCCAGCGGCATCCCCGTCCTCGCGCGCAACATGGCGCGCGGGTACGTGCCCGACGACAGCCCACTGGGGCTGGGCATGATGCCTGCGGCGGCGCTGGGCGCTGACGCCTACTGCGTCATCGGCACGCGCCTCGAATGGACAATCGGCTACGGTCGCCCACCGCTGTTCGCGCCCGATGCCAAGCTCATCCACGTGGACATCAAGCCCGAAGTCATCGGCAAGACGCGCACCCCCGACCTCGGCATCCCTGCCGACGCAGGCGCTTTCCTGAAGCAGCTCTACGCGGCGTGGCAAGCAGCGCCCTTCACCGCATCCGCCGAGTGGCAGCAGCGCGCCAAAGCGACTGCAAAGGGCGCAGCAGCGCAAACGGCTCAAGCGGCAGGCATCGCCACCCGCGACCCGCAGCGCCCGATGCACTCGCTCCAACTCGTGGCAGAACTCAAGCGCTGGCTCCCCCGTGAGAGCGTGACCGTCGTCGACGGGGGGTACATCGCGGCGTTTGCGCTTGGCGAGCTGGAGGCGCGCTGCCCGCAGGGCGTGATGTGGGTGGGGATCACCGGCCACTTGGGCGTGGGGCTGGGCCATGCCATCGGCGCGAAGTTGGCGCGCCCCGATGTGCCCGTCGTCGCGCTCATGGGCGATGGGTCGTTCGGCCTGTGCGCGATGGAGTTTGACACCGCCGTGCGCCACAACATCCCGATCATCGTGGTGATCGCCAACGATCAAGGCTGGGGCGAAATCCGCGATGGGCAGCGCCGCCGCTTTGGCGAGGAAGGCATCCTCGCCTCTGACCTCGGTCTCACGCGCTACGATCAGATGGCAACCGCGCTCGGCGGCTATGGCGAGTTCATCGATCATCCTGATCAGATTGTTCCAGCGCTCGACCGCGCCCTCGCCAGCGGCAAACCGGCCATTCTCAACATTCACACCGACCCTGACCAGCGCAGCACCGCCGTGACGGGCATGCCGTGGATCATCGAATGACGCTGCACGCTGCCCTCGCCTACGCGCATGCCCAGCGCGCCGCCGCCTTAGACGATCTGCGCGCGCTGCTGGCCATCCCCAGCATCAGCACCCTGCCCGAGCACGCCCCCGACCTCGCGCGGGCAGCGCAGTGGTGCGCGGCATATCTGGAGCGCATCGGCCTAGAGCGCGTGCAGACGTTCCCACTGGGAGGCTTCCCGCTGGTCTACGCCGACTGGCTGCACGCCCCCGACGCGCCCACGCTGCTCATCTACGGGCACTACGACGTGCAGCCCCCTGACCCGCTCGACCAATGGCGCACCCCGCCCTTTGAGCCGACCGTCCTCGGCGACGACCTCTACGCGCGCGGGGCCAGCGACGACAAAGGCCAGTTTCTCGCCATCTTGAAGGCGGTGGAGGCCTGCCTCGCCGTCGGCGGCCTGCCGATCAACGTTAAAGTGATGCTTGAAGGTGAGGAGGAGATCAGCAGCCCACAGCTTCCGCAGTTTGTGCGCGATCACACTGACCTGCTCGCGTGCGATGCTGTCGTTATCTGCGACCACCCGATGATCGACCCCGCCACACCGATGATGATGGTCGGCGTGCGCGGCGGCGCATATCTAGAAGTCACTGTGCGCTCTGCCAAGACCGATCTGCATTCGGGCACGTTTGGCGGCGGCCTCGACAACCCGTTCAACGTGCTGGTGCGGATGCTGGCGCAGATACAAGACGGTCACACGCGCCGCATCGCCATCCCGGGCTTTTACGACCGCGTGCGCCTGCCCACCCCTGCCGAGCGCCAGCAGATCAACAGCGGCCTCGCCAGCGACGACATGCTGCGCTACCTCACCGGTGGGCAGCCCGCGGGCGAAGCGGGCTTTACCACGGCCGAGCGCGTGAGCATCCGCCCGACGTTCGAGATTCACGGCATGCCCGGCGGCTACACCGACGCGGGTAAGAAATCGGTCATCCCCGCCGAGGCGCGCGCGAAAGTCAGCTTCCGTCTCGTGCCTGATCAAGACCCTGACGAGATCATGGATCAGTTCGAGGCCTTCCTGCGCGCCATCGCCCCGCCGACGGTGACGCTCCACGTTGAACGGCAGAGCAAATCACACCCTGTCATGATTGACACAGACAACCCTTACATTCAAGCCGCCGAGCGCGCGTATCAAGCGGTGTTCGGGCGCGCGCCAGTCTACATGCGCGGGGGCGGATCGCTGCCGTTCGCATACGACATTCAGCAGTCTCTCGGCGCGGCCATCGTCATGATGGGCATGGGTCTGCCGGACGATAACCCCCACGCCCCCAACGAGAAGCTGCACCTGCCCAACTTCTACCGCGGGATCGAGACAATGATCCACTACGTCACTCAGCTTGCGCCAGCAGCGCCGCCGGGCAGAGGATAAACGGCTGCAAGGTGATCTCTTCAAACCGTTGAAAAATGCCCTTGACGATGCCGCCCACCGTCTGGGGACGATTGCGCAAGATGACGCGCACGTCCCAGATCACGTTGATGAGCTTGCCCACGTAGCTGTAAGGGTGCTCTGGGAGAACAAACTCGCCAGCGCTGCGCGCCTTGCGCCCTGCGTCCACCTCGCGCTCGAAGATGACCTCGTACTGATGGTCGCGCTCACCTGTGCCCTCAATCCTCCAACCCACGGCCACTTTGACAAGCACCGCTTCGCCCTTGGCGCTGATGCTTACATCCCACTCGGCTTGCAGCAGCGAGCCGGGCGTAAACGCGGGCAGCCCCTCGATGAAGCGCTGCTGCCCCGCGACAGCCAAACGCACGTACCCGTACTGGCCTTTGTCAGCTTGTGCGCCTGCTCGCATCGTCAGAGCGTTGCTGTAGGGATGCCCTGCCTTTGAAAACGTGAGCTGGTCGTATTCTTTAGTGCCCGCTGCATGGGGATAAGCCTGTTTCCACACCTTGTCCATGTTGCGCGCGTTTGGCACCAACGGCCAGCGAAAGTTTGTCATGGCGCTTGGATCCTCTGTTTGCTGATTTGCCTAAATGAAGAATTCGACCTCGTCAACCACTACGGACGGCTGCACTGGCAGGTGGTACAGCAGCTCGGTCGTCGTCTGCTCAGCCACGTCCAACGTCACCACCAACATGTAGACCATGCGATGGTTAGGCGTGATGAGTACGCTGGGCGCGTGTTCAGGCAGCGTGAATTGGCCGCGCACTTGGAGGCGTTCGTCGGCTCGGTAGCTGCCAGCGGGGATGTCCACACGGTCTAACTCCACGTAGTCTTGGTAGTGATTCTGCTGACTGCTGACACGCTCCTTTGAAGCTTCAAGCAGCACGAACCGCACTACCCCACCGCGGATCTGGGTGGGTTTGACGACCTTCTGGCTGTAGATGAAGCGGATCGTGTCGCCGAGCGCGTACTTGGGCTTGTCCACGACTATCCAGCCCATCCCCAAGCGCACCCCCCCCTGCTTGTACCACTGCCTCGCTCTGACGGGCACTTTCGGCTCGTTAGGCTTTACTTTCTCCGCTCTGACCTCAGTGAAGATGAACAACCCAATGATGACAATCATCGCCAAGCCGCCAAATCCGACAATTTGTGCGATCGTCGGGTCAAGGCTGCCAAACCATACCTCTCCATACAACGCGAGCAACGGTAACCCTAATACACCCACGCAGAGCATAATCACTAATATGAGGAGACTGAAGGTGCCGGCCATGGGGTGCTGGGGCTTAACACAGTGAAACGCTGCCAAGAGGTTCACGTTGTCCGGCAGCTTGTCCAACTGGGCCATGCTGTCGACCGTGCGCAGCGGCGATGTCGTTGATATCCGCTGGAAAAAATCGATGATGGAAAAACCCGGGTAACTATCTGATTCAAAATGACTTACATTTTTGCCAAGCTGTTCCTTCGGGCGTATTAGGGGAGGAATTGTGTACGGCATGGCTCGGACTTATAGCGCATGGACATTACTAATTGTATTCTAAAGGCAATTTTGAGTGGCGCCGTAAAACTTAAATAAACCTTAACTGTTGGCGTTGCTCGGCTTGTAGTAAAAACAACGAGAGTTAAATGGCCGCTCACATGCCCACGTCATGTAATACAGTGTTGTGGGCGCGGCTGCTCTGAAACGAACCCAAGCGACCGGATGTCGCATGAACGCTCACTGGAGGCGCCTTGCTCATTTTGAACGGCTCGGCCTGCGCGGGAACCCGTTCCAAGCTCTCGGGCCGGAGGATCTGCTCCAGATTGTGGTGCTGCCCCCGCGCCTTCAGCGCTTGCTTGCGGACGGGTTTCACCATCTAGAGCTGATCGCCCCTAAAGGCAGCGGCAAGACGACCAACCTGCTGGGGCTGTGCCAACACTTCGCTCAAGCAGGGGCGCAGGTGCAGTACGAACGCCTGCCGCCGGGGGTACATCGCATCCGCACCCACCCTATCGAGGCCGACCTCTTCGCCATTGACGAGACGCAGCGCCTCTTGCCGCATGAGCGGCTGCGCCTGCTGTGGTTGGCGCGACGGGTGCGCTTGCTCATTGGAACGCACTTCACCCATCGCTTCGAGTTTGCGCTGGCTGGATTGCCGCTCGTCAGCCTGCGCGTCGATCATCTGACGGATCGGGAACATCTGAGCCAATGCGTCGAGCGGCGCATCCACCACTTCGCGCTGAACCCCGATGAGCCACCTATCATGCTGAGCGACGACGCGGTCGATTGGCTGTGGCAGCAGCACGGGCCGGACTTGCGCGCAGTCAGCATGACGCTGTTCGAGGTATTCCAGCACTTGCCTGCACCCGGGCCGCTCACGAGAGACGCCCTCGTCAACCTGTTAAAACCTAATTCAACCCTCATCTGAAGGCGCTGGTCTCTTGGTACGTCGCGGCCTTGATGTTACAATGATAAAGGTGTTAGAAGTCTATATGCGCGGGGTTAAACTGCGCTTTGCGTGTGTGTCGTCCTAAGTTGAAAGGTTGTTTAAATTGTCCTCTTTAGTGCTTACGATTCGGGAAACGCTTCGGTATCGCGGTTCAATTGGCCAGTGGAGCTGGGTGCTGCACCGCGTCTCTGGGATTGGCGTGGTGCTGTTCCTCGTCCTCCACGTCATCGACACGTCATGGGCGGTGTTCTACCCCGCTTTGTACGAGAAAGCAGTCGCCTCGTATCAATCGCCCTTGTTCACCGTTGGGGAGTTTGCGCTGGTGGCGCTGGTGGTCTACCACGCGCTGAACGGCCTGCGCATCTCCATCATGGACAACAAGCCTGAGCTGTGGAAGTACCAAGAGAAAGCCGCGTGGGGTGTGCTCGGGGGGACGGTGCTGCTGCTCGTGCCGGTGTTCATCTGGATGGGGCTGCACGTCGTCAACCACTATGCCAAGCCGGACGTGTTCATCTTGCCGCTGGCTGAAGTCCTACGCGAGCAGATCCCGTTTGCGGCGGGCATGGGCGCGGCGGTGATCGCGGCGGTGCTGGCAGCGGGCGCGTATCAGATGATCGCCAAGCCGGCTGCCGTGCAGGGCAGCGCTAAGGCCCAAGGCAGCAAGTTGGAGATCTTCTGGTGGTCGTTCATGCGCGTCAGCGGCTTGATCATCGTGCCGCTCGTGTTCGGCCATCTGGCGATGCTGCACCTGCTGCAAGGCGTGTTCGATCTGACGCTGGCAGGCGGGCGCGTGGTGGGCGTGCCGACGGTTGGCTCCCCGCTCAGCCAAGCCGAGCTAGACGCGGTCGGCCTCGCATGGCCTGCCATCCAGAACGGCATCAACGACACCGGCACCGCGACCGAGTTCGTCGCCGAGCGTTGGAACTTTATGCTGGGCGGCGTGGCGGTGTGGCGCTTCTACGATCTGGCGCTGCTGGCACTGGTGACGATCCACGGCTTTAACGGGCTGCGTTATGTCCTGACGGATTACACCCAGCAGTACCCTGTGCTGCGACGAGCGTCGGGCTATTTGTGTGTGATGGGCGCGGTGGTGCTGCTGATTGTGGGCGGCGCGGCGCTCATCGCCACGATTGAACCGACAGCTATTGCCATGGCCGACGAAGCGCTGCGCGCGCTGCACGCGGCGCATGGCCACGCTGGTTGATTGTTTATTGTTAGTTTGTGAGGAGCGAACGAATGAAGATCCACAAGCATGAAGTCATCATCGTTGGGGCGGGCGGCGCTGGCTTGATGGCCGCGCTCTACGCCAGCCGCGGCGGCGCCGATGTCGCCGTTGTGAGCAAGCTCTACCCCACGCGCAGCCACACCGGCACGGCGCAGGGCGGCATCGGCGCAGCGCTTGGCAACCTCGACGAAGATCAGCCGATCTACCACGCCTATGACACCGTCAAGGGTGGGGACTATCTGGCCGATCAAAATGCTGCGCTCGTGCTGGCGGAAGGCGCAGTCGAGGCCGTCATCGAGCTGGAGCACATGGGCCTGCCCTTCGACCGCACCGAGGATGGCCGCATCAGCCAGCGGCGCTTCGGCGGCCACACCCGCGAGTTCGGCAAGGAACTGGTGCGCCGCGCTTGCCACGCCGCCGACCGCACTGGCCATATGATCCTGCAAACGCTCTATCAGAACTGCATCAAGCGCAACGTCAACTTCTTTGATGAGTTCCAAGTCGTCGATACGATCATCAACAACGGCGCATGCGTCGGCGTGGTTGCCATCCAGATCGGCACAGGCGAGTTCCACATCTTCCACGGCAAGGCGGTCATGTTCGCCAGCGGGGGGTGGGGCCGCTGCTGGAGCGTCTCGAGCAACGCTCACAGCATGACGGGCGATGGAGCGGCGGTCGTCCTGCGCCGCGGCGTCCCCATGCAGGACATGGAGTTCTTCCAATTCCACCCCACCGGCATCTACAAGATGGGCATCCTCATCACCGAGGGCGTGCGCGGTGAGGGCGGCGTGCTCATCAACAACAAGGGCGAACGCTTCATGGAGCGCTACGCCCCCAGCGCCAAAGACCTCGCCAGCCGCGACGTCGTCAGCCGCGCCATCTACGACGAGGTCAAGAAGGGCAACGGCATCAAGGGCAAGGACTACGTCTACCTCGACGTGCGGCCTGAGACGGTCAACCGCTTCTTCGCTGAGGAAGGCCGCAAAGAGCGCATCGACGCTGCCTATGTCGAGAAGAAGCTGCCCGACATCCTCGACTTCTGCCGCACCTACTTGGGCGTTGACCCCGTGAAGGAACCGATGCCGATCCAGCCCACCGCGCACTACGCTATGGGAGGCATCCCCACCAATGTCGACGCGCAAGTGGTCATCGACGAAAACTGGACGGTGCTGCCGGGCATGTACGCCGCCGGTGAGACGGCCTGCGTAAGCTGCCACGGCGCGAACCGCCTCGGCACGAACAGCCTCGTTGACCTCATCGTGTTCGGTCGGCGCGGTGGCATGCACATGGCCGAGTATGTCAAAGGCGTAGACTGGACGCCGCTGCCCGCCGACGCTGGCCACGAAATCGAGTCCGAGTTCAAGCGCCTTCGCAGCAGCCGTGGCAAGGTCAAGCCCTATCAACTGCGCGCCAAGATGCAAGAGATCATGATGGAAAACGTCGGTGTGTATCGCACCGAGCAGACCATGACCGAGGCCATCAACGTCCTGCGTGAGCTGCGCCACCAATACCGCACTGACATCTCGATCGACGATCAAGGCTACAAGTTCAATACGGATCTGATGGAAGCGTGGGAGTTGGGCAATCTGCTAGAACTGGCCGAGGTGACCGCCATCAGCGCGCGCAACCGCACCGAAAGCCGTGGCGGCCACAGCCGCGACGACTACCCCAAGCGCGACGATGAGAACTGGCTGGTGCACACGCTCGTGTGCCGCTCTGGGTCAAACGATGACCCGCAGTACACCATCAACACCGCCAAGAAGGTCGACCTGAGCCTTGCCGAGAAGGATGAGCGCTTCCGTCCGAAGGCGCGCGTCTACTAGAGCCGTTCGGTGGCGGCTTGTTCACATGAGCCTGATAAGCCGCCACCTCACCTATGAGCCAGCAGCACGAGCGTCAGACGATGCCAGTAACCATTGATTGGTATGACGAACCCCAGCGCATTTTAGTTCAACGGTTCATTGACTATTGGACATTGAACGAGTACTTTGCAACTCAGCCCGACGTGGAACGGTTCTTCAGAAGCACCACCGACCGTGTCGACGTCCTGCTCGACCTGCTGACTGCCAAGCACTTTCTGCCGCCCAACGTCATGCTGTACGTTCAGCAAATCGTGAAGCAAGCCAGCTTCAGCTATCCTAACTGGGGGTTGGCGGTGTTCATCTCAACTTGGCGGATGAACCAAATGCTCTACAACATCGGGAGCCGCATCAGCCGTGAATATCGTCAACACGTGCGGCTTTGCCCTTCCTACGAGGAGGCGCTAGCTTTGATCGCGGCGGATCGGCAGGCTGCTCAAACCATCCATGGGAACAACGCATCCAACGCGCAGCTCTGATCAAAACCTATCACTGAGGACAGAACCCATGAAAGTAACTTTTAAGATCAAGCGCTACAACCCTGAAATCCCGGGCAAGGACAAGCCCTACTGGGAAGAGTTTACGCTCGACAACGTAGAGCCAACTGACCGCCTGCTCGAGATGCTGCATCGCATCAAATGGGAGCAGGACGGGACGCTCACGCTGCGCCGTTCGTGCGCGCACGGCGTCTGCGGCAGCGATGCCATGCGCATCAACGGTGTTAACCACCTCGCCTGCAAGGTGCTGATGCAAGACCTCGGCCCCAAAGTCACCATCGAGCCGATCCTCGGCCTGCCCGTGCTGAAGGATTTGGTGGTCGACATGGAACCGTTCTTCGACCACTACAAGCACGTGATGCCGTTCTTTGTGAACGACACGCCGCTGCCCGCCGATGGGCGCGAACGCCGCCAGAGCCAGTTTGACCGCGAAGCGTTCGACGACACCACCAAGTGCATCCTCTGCGCCTGCTGCACCACGTCCTGCCCGTCCTACTGGGCGAACGGCAAGTATGTCGGCCCCGCGGCCATCGTCAACGCGCACCGCTTCATCTTCGACACGCGCGATCAAGCTGCCAAAGAGCGCCTTGAAATCCTCGCGGAGCCGCAGGGCGTGTGGCGCTGCCGCACCATCTACAACTGCACACCCGCCTGCCCGCGCGACATCCAAGTGACGAAGGCCATCAGCGAGGTTAAGTTGGCCATCCGCAAGGGATCCCCCGAGGGCATCATCAAAGTCACCGAGATCGTCGAGCGCGTGGTCAACGCCTAGCGCATCGCGCCTGCCGCCCGACACGACAGGGGCGACTCGCTGCGTCGCCCCTGTTTATTTCTGTTGATGGGTTAGTGATCACTTTTTGCGCTGCTGACCTAAAAGCTG
>JBDNCV010000125.1:0-11632 GCA_046719465.1 Anaerolinea sp. | reverse complement strand
AAAGGGCAGCGCGTCTTTCACCTTCAGGCAGGCTATGGCTCTCAGATCCTGACCTTCATCATCGAGAAGGAGCAGGCGTGGGCGCTGGCCGAGGCGATCCGTCAGGTGATCGACGACTACGACGAACGCCACGCCACCACCACCGAGGTCGAGATGGCCGCGCTCGATATGGAACTGCGCGAGCCGATCCAGCCGCTGTTCCGCGTGGCCCAGATGGGGCTGGCGCTGGACGAAGAAGCCCAGATGATCATCCTCATCGCGCAGGAGATGATCTTGTCAAACGAGGGGGAGGCCGAGGGCGAAGCGCCAGAACCAGCCGTCGCGCGCATGTGGGGCACGCTGGCGCAGATGCGCGCGCTCAGCTTGCACGCCATGGACACGGTGGAGCAAGGCCGCCCCAGCCCGCGCCAGAACGGGCGCATCACCTACTACTGGATGTGACAGCCGACGGACACCCCACCCATGCGCCCCACCCTCTACACCGCCCGCCAGTTGGAAGAACCGATCACCCTTGCGTTTGAAGACGGGCTGCACCTGCTGCGCCACGGCAGCATCGACGCCGAGCACGGCATCATGCGCTTCGGCAGCAACTACACCTTTCTCGTCACCGTGCGGCTGGCAGAGGTGGAGGCGCTGGCCATCTACAAGCCGCGGCTTGGTGAGGCCCCGCTGTGGGACTTCCCCAGCGGCACGCTCTGCCAGCGCGAGTTGGCCGCCTTCTGCCTCTCGGAGGCGCTGGGGTGGAATCTTGTCCCACCGACCGCGCTGCGCGAGGATGCGCCGCGGGGGGTTGGCTCGCTGCAGTTGTTCATCCACCACGACCCCAACTGCCACTACTTCCGCTTTGAGCCGCGCCACCTGCCGCAGATCAAGCGTTTCCTCGCGTTTGACGTGGTGGCCAACAACGCCGACCGCAAAGGCGGCCACGTGCTGCTGGACGAAGCCGACCACATCTGGGGCATCGACCATGGCCTGTGCTTCAACCATGTGCCCAAGCTGCGCACTGTCATGTGGGAGTTCGGCCCGGAGGACACCCCGCTGGCTGGCACGCCCATCCCAGAGGACATCCTAGCCGACCTGCGCTGCCTGCTGGCCAAGTTCAACCAACCCGATGAGACCCTCCTGCTGCTGATGGGGCTGCTGGCCGAGGACGAGGTGACCGCGCTGCGCCGCCGCCTGACGACCCTCATCACCAACGGGACGTATCCGCTGCCGCGCCCGGGGGGCAGCCGCCCATGGCCCGCCGTTTAGTGGCATTTCCTCACGGCTTTGCTAGAATAGGCGCAAAGCATGAACAGGGGGAGTCTCACTATGCGTCCATCGACAGTTCTGGGTGTTGTCGTCGCTGTGATGATCGTCAGCTTGTGGGCGATCAGCAGCGCGGCGCAAGCCCCGTGCAGCAGCACGGACACCGTTCGCGTCAGCACCAATGCCGACTGCAACACGGATACCGGCGTGGGGGTTGGCCTCTCGCGCAATTTGGAAAGCCGCATCATCCGCGCCGTCAACTTATTTGGTGACCGCTTCAACGCCGAAAACCCCGCCGGTGTCTGTTTGAAGGGCACGGGCGCGCTCTACCTCAGCCGCGCATCGCTCAACCCGCGCGCCGCTTTCTTCGCGTGGTATTACGTCACGGACGACGGCTACACCTGCACCAACGTCGATTCCCCCGCTACGGTCATCCTCGTCGATGGCACGTCGCCGATTGCGCCCGGCCAAGCGCCCGATGTCATCCCGGGGGCAGCTCAGGGTGATGCCAGCGCCACGCCCAGCGCCACGCGCACCCCGTCCGCGCCCGCCGCGGGTCAAGCAGTTGGCGGGCAGATCGTCTTCACCAACTGCCAAGTGGTGACGCGCGCCATCCTCAACTTCCGCGATGCGCCCAGCACCAACAGCAACGTGATCGAGCTGATCCCGTATCGCACGATCCTGCGCGCCATCAACCGCAGCGGTGATTGGTTCAACGTGATCTACGGCAGCAACAACGGCTGGGTGGCGGCGTCGCTGGTCAACACGCGCGGACGCTGCGAGTGAGAGCGCCGCAGCGCTGCAACCCCGCGCGACAATACAGTACGTTATGGCATTCACAAGGGCGATCCGTCAGGGTCGCCCTGCTGCTATCTACGACCTGAGACGGGAGTGTCTAAGGTCGCGGTGATGCGTCATCTCGTCTTGTTCGGTTGGTGTTACAAGGCCTCATCCCCCAACCCCCTTCTCCAGTGGGAGAAGGGGTCAAAAGTCCCCTCTCTGCGGGAGAGGGGATTTAGGGGTGAGGCTTCACCCTCTGTTTAGGTTTAGACACTCCCCCTGAGACCAACCTAATTCGCCAAGTTGGAGAAAAATGCTAGAATATAAAAAGTTGTAAAATTTGTAAGGTCAATCCTGTATGAAGCCAGATGAGGGTACGGGTCGCGTCACAGATTCGACAGTGCAGATTAGCGTCGACGCGCTCAAGCTCGCGCGCGATGCGTACCACCGCGAACGGGTTGCCACTCAGCCCCTCGAGAAGTCCATCTTTACCGACCAGCACCGCCTCGTGCTGGAGGTTTCGGGCTTCCCGCGGTTAATCGTGCCCGTGCATTGTGACCTCATCCTTGGCCGCAGCGACAACCACAGCGACTACCGCCCTGATATCGATATGGGGCCATACGGTGGGCATCGGATGGGCGTCAGCCGTCGGCATGGGGTGCTGCGCCGCGTCGCCAACGAGATATACATCGCCGACCTTGACAGCCGCAACGGCACGATGATCAACGAGCATCGCCTGCCGCCGCACACGCTGCACATGCTGCGCTCGGAGGACATCCTCGCCCTCGGCACGCTGCGCCTGCGGATTTACTTTGTGACCGTGGATGAGCTAGGCTAGGCGCGGCAGGGAGAGGTAGAAGGTCGCCCCTTTGCCCAGCCCGGCGCTTTCGGCCCATGCGCGGCCCCGATGCGCCGTGGCAATCGCGCGGGAGATGCTCAGGCCAATGCCCAAGCCCCCATGATGCCGGATCATGTGATCCTCCACCTGATAGAACTCCTCAAAGATGCGTTCGAGCTTGTCGCTCTCAAGGCCGATGCCCGTATCCGTCACGCGGAAGCGCACCTCGGACGGGGTGGTCTGCACATCCAGCGTGATCTTCCCCCCCGGCGGCGTGAAGGTGAAGGCGTTGTGCAGGTAGTTCATAAGCGCCATCGAGAGCCGCGTTTGGTCGACATAGACGCGCAGCCCGGACGGTGGATAGTGGATCTTGAAGTCGTGCTGATGGGTATCGAGCACCGCGTCCGTCTCCATACGCACCATGTCGAGGATGGTGCGCACGTCGGTGTCCTCGCGGTGGAGGTCGCTCTGCTTCTGTTTGAGGTAGCGCAGGTTCACCATGTCCTCGATGATCTTGCGCAGGCGGAGGGCGCTCTCGAGCACTTTGGTGGCGTGTTCTTGGGTGTCGGGGCTGTCGCTGTCTTGCAAGAAGCTGGCATAGCCCATGATGACGCCCAACGGCGTCCGCAGCTCATGCGAGGCAATAGCGATGAAGTCGTTCTTGAGCTTGTCGACCTCGCTCAGCTCATCGTTGGCGCGTTTCAGCTCCATGACGAGCTGCGCGCCTTGGATGGCGACGGCGGCTTGCGCGGCCAGCGTCATCAGGTAGTCGCAGTCGTCCTGCGTCCACGGGAGGGTGCGTTTGTTGAGCGCCTCTAACACGCCGATCACGCGGTCTTTGTAGCGCATCGGCACGCCCAGCAGCGAGCGCGTCTGAAAGGCGATCTCCTTGTCCACTTGGTCGTAGTGGCGCTGGTCGCGCTTGGTGTCGTTGACGATCACGATCTCGTTCTGGCGGAGGATCGTCCCCGCGATGCTCTCCATCGGGACGGCCATGCCGATCAGCTCGTTGGTGTTGTCAACAGTGGTCGACGCGGCAAAGAACAACTCCTGTCGCAGCCCATCCCACAGCAAGACTGAGGCTGCCTCACAATCGGTAATCTCCACCGCCACCTGCATGATGTACTGCAACAAGGGCTGCAGGTCATACTGCGAGTTGAGCGAGGCGCTGATCTCAGCCAGCTTGATGAGGATGTTGTTCTTGCGCTCTAGCTGACGAACCTTTTCAACAAGGTCGTTCATAAGATGATTGTCCAGTTTGCCCGTTTGCTATGGGAGCTTCTCACATTCTTGACCTGATTGTAGCACGTTCTAGATAGAACATCGCACTTGTTCTAGGCGAAGTTGTATGAGTTCTTGGGGGATAATTTCTTATCTGTATAGAGTAGCACTTGTAGTAGGGCTGTTCAAACTGTTGATAACTTGAGCTGGGCAGCGGCCATGTGGGTTATGTATCACAAGCCTATCGCAGAAAGCGGGCTGATTTCCCCAATTTGTGGGTCAATGTGTGATACTTGACGCGATGAGTTATCAACAGGGGCGCTAAAGTTATCAACAGGTTGTCAACACTATCAACAGGGGCGCCTCAGCATATCCCCAGCAAATCGCAAGGATTACACCCACTATAAAATCTGCGATAAGTTATCAACAGGTTATCAACAGGCAGAGGGCTAGTTATGAACAGGTTATCGACAGAGTTATGAACAGATCAAGTGTGCGATTGTGATAAGTCGTATCGGTTGGGTAAAATGTGTTGCGATATGTTCGGAACATGTGTTCACTTATCAGCCGATATTTGCGAAATCCCCTGCCCTATCGCCCCCGAAATTGCGATATAAGGCTCCTAAAACCGAGCCATTTTGTTACACGGTTGTAACATGGGGATATATGTCCCAAAAATGGCAGGTGCGATTTGGGAAACGTAGTTGGAATATAGGCGCACAGAAGTGGCCTGCCCGGCGTTAAGAACAGGTGAAGCGCTGCAATTTAGATCAAGCTGCGCGGGGAAAATCCAAAGGGGGTTAACTCAGCTACGGTTGAATCGACGTGAACAGCGCCCTCAAACGTCACACACAGCACGCGCGCCGCGGGCGAAAACTCGAGTAATGACTGACGGCAAACCCCACAGGGTGAGCCGCCGTTGAGGGTCGCCACCACCACCAGCGAGAAGTTCTGCGCGCCTTCGCTGATGGCTTTGGCCAGCGCGCCGCGCTCGGCGCAGATGCCCGCCGGGTATGAGGCGTTCTCCACGTTGCAGCCGGTGAAGATGCGCCCGTCCGCTGCCAGCAGCGCCGCCCCCACGCGATACTGTGAGTAAGGCGCGTAGGCTTGCTGAGCGGCTCGAATGGCCGCTTGCACTGCGTGCTGCTGTGCTTCGTTCAACGCCGTCATAGCAGATCCTATGCTGCGGGTCAAAAAAGCGCACGTCACTTGTGCGCTTCAATCTTTTATATTGTACGCATGGGTCACAGCCGCTACAAGATAGACTCTCACGTTCTGATAGAATTCCGTTGCTTGCCCCAGCCTAGCCAACGCTTTACAATTCACATGTGTTCATCATGCTGCCGAGGTCTATCATTTATGCCTGAAAGTGATATTGCTGTAATCGTGGACGACCGCGTGCGGCTGTTCTCGGCAGTGCTGGCCGCGACCGACTATCCGCAGACATCGCAGGCGGTCAAGCGCTACCACGCGCACCCCCACGCCCGCGCCACGCTCAAGCACCTCACCGAGATGAAGGCCGCTGCTCACCCCGCCGCGCAGGGCATGCAGCAGTTGATCAACAGCGGCATCCCGCTGCACGACATCTTCAGCGTGGCCTTGCGCACCAACTTTGAGACCTACGAATTTGAGGGCAAGCCGCCGGTGTGGCTGCGCGAGGAGTGGCTGTATCAACTGACGAACTTCGCACAGGAGACCGGCATTGTGGCGCTGTGGGAGAACCCCGTCGGCGCGCGCGCATGGGAAGATGCCCACACCCAAATGACCAACATCTTCCGCCCGGTGGCCGTCAAGGCGTTCTTGAAGCCCTTCTTTGGCGAGATTGCCGAGGATCTGCTGGTCATGCCCAACATCAGCTACCCCGCGGAGGTTGAGCTGGGGCTGCGCACGCCGTATCAACTGCTGTCGCTCATCCCGCCGCCGCTGGCATGGGGCGAGAGCAACCCGTGGCCCTTCGACGAAGAGACCAACGTCACACAATCGTATCGGGCGGCGTTGGCGCAGTACTGCCGTATCCTGCTGACGGAGTATCTGCGCGACAACGCCGACCGTGTGGCCGAGGCTAGCAAGAAGCCGCTGCCTGTCACCCCACTGCTCCGCGAGAAGCACCCCACATGGGTCGATCAGTTCACCGCCTTGTTCATCAGCGGCGTGGTTTATATCTACCTTGAGGATCACTTCAGCAAGTTGGAGTCGAACGCCTTTGAACTCATGGAGCGCAAGATGCGCGGGATGACGCTGCTGGGCGCGACGATCAGCGTGATGCGCCGCTACATCAGCGAATACGGCAACCGCTACCACTCGCTGGCGGATTTCTTGACGATCTTCCCGACGCAGCTGCGCGTTGCCAAGACCATCGTCGGCTCATGAACGCGCCGCGCGTCATCCACTTTGCTGATCTGCACATCGGCATCGAGAACTACGGCGGCGTTCACCCTGAAACGGGCGTGAGCCTGCGCGTGGTGGACTTTCTGGCACGGCTGGACGAGATCGTAGCCTTTGCCAGCGAAAATGAGACCGACTTGGTGGTGTTCGCCGGTGATGCCTTCCAACACGCGCGCCCAGATCCGACGCTCCAGCGCGCCTTTGCGCGGCGCATCTTGCAATTGGCTGAGATCGCGCCCGTGATCTTGTTGGTGGGCAACCACGACATCCAAGCCAACGCCGCCAAAGCTAGCTCGGTCGATATTTACAGCACCCTCAACGTGCCCAACGTGATCGTTGCAGAATCATATGCCGTGCTGCCGATTGAGACGCGCCGCGGCCCGGTGATCGTCGGGACGGCCCCATACCCCATCCGCGCGCGCCTGCTGGAGGCTGACGCTGCCCTCAAGTCGATGCGCGAGATCAACGACTTCTTGCAGCAGACGGTGACAGACGCGCTCGACAAGCTGGCCGAAGAAGCCGACGCCATCGCGGGCGCTGCGCCGCGCCTGCTGCTGGGGCATTTCACCGTGGGCGGCTCTAAGATCGGCAGCGAGCGCACCCGCCTGCTCGGCACAGATGAGAGCATCAGCCTCGGCGTTCTGGCAGACCCACGCTGGGACTACGTGGCGCTGGGGCACATCCATCGCTTTCAAGATTTGACCGCCGGCCGTGAAGGCGTGCCGCCGGTCGTCTACAGCGGCAGCCTTGAGCGCGTCGACTTTGGCGAAGAAGGCCAAGAGAAGGGCTTCTGCTACGTGACGCTGGCCCGTAACGCCGCGCGCTATGAATTCGTTGAGGTGAACGCCCGCCCGCTCATCACGCTGGAGGTGGACTGCCGCGCTGCTGACAACCCCACCGCGGAGGTGATCAATCAGGCGAAATCCAAGCGGCTCGAGCAGGCCATCGTGCGCCTGCGGGTCAAGCTGACGCAGATCAACCGCAGCCTGCTGGACGAGCGCGACATCCGCGCGAAGCTCAAGGGGCTGGGGGTGCATCACGTGGCCGCGTTCGAGACCGACGTAGAGCGCGCCGACCGCGTGCGGACAGGCGCATCCCCCGAGGGGCTGACCCACGAGGAACTGCTGCGCCGCTTCTTCGCGCAAAAGGGAACCAGCAGCGCCGATGTGGAAGCGTTGGTCTCCCTTGCCCGCGCCTTTATGGAAGACCCCGACTAGCGCCGCTCACCACAGCACGATGTGTACCTCGCGCGGGCCGTGCGCGCCGAGGATCAGCTCTTGGGCGATGTCGGCGGTTTTGCTGGGGCCGGTGATGATCACGGTGTTGCTGTGCGCGCGGAAGTCGGCCAGCCCGTCGCGCCGCTGCTGAGCAAACCACGCCTCCAGATCCGGCAGCAGGCGGCTTTCCGGCACAAGCGCAATGTGGCGATCCGGCAGCAGCGAGGCGGTGCGCGGGCGGCCTGCCCCGCTCACCAGCACGAGGCTGCCGGTGGCCGCCAGCGCCGCGTTGACCCCTGTCACGCCCACCAACACGCCGTCGCTGTTGGCAGGCGCGATGGCCACCCCAGCGCGGTCGAGCGCGTCGCCCAGCCCCGCAAGGCCGATCTGATCCGCGTCCCACGCGAGGATGCGCTTGTGGCTGCCGATCAGCTCCAGCGTTAGGTCGAGCGCTTCGGCGGCGCTAGCGGGCGTGTAGACGTGACAGTTGACCTTCTTGGCCTCTTGGATGAAGCGCGCGCGCAGGGCAGGCAGCGTTTGATCCGGCAGCAGCGTCACCGGGCGGCGCTCCGCCAGCGGCGGTAGATCCGTAAAGGGTTGGCGCGCGCGGCGCAGCTTGTCGAGGATGGCGTCACGGCTGTTCATGACGGCTGCGCTTTCTGCCGCTCCGCCCACAGTTGACGGAAGGGCTTCTCTGCAAACGGCGGGAAGTCGCGGTGGCGCGTCCAATTGCCCAGCAGCCCCGGGAGCTGACTGCCGCGCGCGATCTTGTTGCGGCCGAGCCGTGCCGCCAGCCCGCCCCAGCGGTAGAAGCGTGGCGAGCGCATCCCGATGGCCCATGCTTTCATCCCCAGCTTCCACGTGCGCGGGGTGTGGCCCTGCTGCACAAGGTCGCGCCGCAGGTCGATCAACATGCGCGGCAGGTCAATATCGACCGGGCAGACTTCTTTGCACGAGCCGCATAAGCTGCTGGCGTAGGGCAGCGGTGAGGCGTTTTCCAAGCCCAGCAGCAGCGGCGTCAGCACGGCCCCGATGGGGCCGCCGTAGACCCACCCGTAAGCATGGCCGCCGGTGGAGCGGTAGACCGGGCAGGCGTTCTGGCATGCGCCGCAGCGCACGCACGCCAGCACCTCGGCGTAGTCGGTCGCGTAGATGTCGCTGCGCCCATTGTCGAGCAAGATCACGTAGACGTGCGAGGGGCCGTCGGCTTCGTCGGCGCGGCGCGTCCCGTTGATGATGTTGGTGTAGACCGTCAGGTTTTGGCCGGTTCCGCTGCGCGAGAGGACTTGCGTCAGCGTGGCGTAGTCCTCCACCGTCTCGACGATCTTCTCAATCCCGACGACGGCCACGTGCACATCCGGCATGGTGGAGCAGAGCCGCCCGTTGCCCTCGTTGGTCACGAGGCACAGGCTGCCCGTCTCAGCGATGATGAAGTTGCCGCCCGTCACCCCCAGATCGGCGTTGAGGAATTTCTCGCGCAGCACCTTGCGCGCAAACGCCACCATCTCGCCCGCGTCGTCGGTGGGGGGCATCCCCAGCTCACGCACAAAAATATCGCGGATTTGGGGCTTCGTCTTGTGGATCACAGGGGCGACGATGTGGCTGGGCGGCTCATGGTTAAGCTGGATGATGAACTCGCCCAAGTCGGTCTCCGTGATGTGCAGGCCGATGGCCTCCAGCGCGTGGTTCAGCGCGATTTCTTCAGTGGCCATGCTCTTGCCTTTGGCGACGGTCTTCACGCCGTGGCGCTGGGCGATCTCGACGACGTGGCGGTTGGCCTCGGCGGCGTCGCGCGCCCACAGCACGGTGAAGCCGTTGGCGATCATGTTGGCCTCGGCCTGTTCGAGCAGCTCCGGCAGGCAGCGCAGGGCGCGGCGCTTGGCTTCGGCGGCCTGCTGGCGCAGCGCCTCGCCGTGTTCATAGCCATCGGCGAACATGGCCGCGCGGCGCTTGTCATACGCGCGGATCGTCCCAACGGCGACGGCTTGGCGCTGCTCAGGGTCGTGGATGCCGATGTCGGCCAGTGCGATGAAGTTGTTGGCGTTATTCTGCATGGCGCACCTCCTCCGGCAGGCCCTCCGCCAGCACGTCGGCGATGTGGCGCACGCGCTTGGACGAGCCGCGCCGCGAGAGGCCGCCGTTCATCTGCGTCAGGCAGCTTGCGTCGCCGGTGATGATCGTGCTAGCCTCGCAGCGTTCGATGTCGCTGCACTTCTGTTCCAGCATGGCGCTGCTGACCTCAGCCATTTTGACAGCGAACAGCCCGCCGAAGCCACAGCACACGTCGCAATTGGGCAAGTCAACCACGGTGGCGTTGTCGGTGTGTTCCATCAACGCGCGCGGGGCGTTCCCTAGCTTGAGCAGGCGCAGCCCATGACACGCATCATGAAAGGCCACCGTCTGCGGCTGGGGCAGGCGCAGCCCCAGATCCGTGATCCCCAGCCCATCCACCAGAAACTCGGTAAACTCCCATGTGAGACTGGCGAGGCGTTCGGCCTCCGCGTGCAGGGCGGGGTCATCGGCAAAGAGGCGGGGGTACTCATGGCGCACCATCGCGCAGCACGACCCCGACGGCGTGACGATCACCTGCGCGTCTTTGAACGCGCGCAGGAACTGCCGCGCCACGCTGCGCGCGTCGTCGTGATAGCCGCTGTTGAAGGCAGGCTGGCCGCAGCAGGTTTGCGCTTGTGGGAAATCCACCTCAACGCCGAGGTACTCCAAAATCTTCACAACAGACATGCCCGTTTGGGGGTAGATCATATCGACAATACACGTTACGAACAGTGAGACCGGCTTGCCCTGCGGGGAAGGACGGATATGCATACCAATACACTTTCGAGAATTGTTGAACTCCCTTAATCATAGCGAACACTGGGCCGTTTTGCATTAAAAGAGCGCCACTGAGGAAGAATGGTAGGCCTCATCCCCACTTTCAACTTTTGACTTGCCACTGTGGGCGAGGCCGACCTCGCCCCTACTGGTCATGTGCCCCCATACGCCCGACGTGAGGTATACTCGCTCGTGATGTAGGAGGAGATCGGCGTGAGACATGAAATGGCTTGAGTCGTTCCGGCGGGTGGTGTTCGTCGTCGCGGTTTTGAACTTTGCTTACTTCTGCGTGGAGATCATCGCAGCCTATCAGATCGGCTCGGTGTCGCTGTTTGCCGATGCCATCGATTTTTTGGAGGATGCTGCGGTTAACTTCCTCATCGTGGCTGCGGTCGGCTGGTCACCATTAGCACGCGAGCGGCTCGGGCGCGTGTTGGCCGTGATCTTGTTCATCCCCGGCCTGTTGGCGCTGGGAACAGTCATCAACAAGCTGGTCGTTCCCACACCCCCTGAGCCGTTTTCGCTGTCGTTGGTCGGCTCAGGGGCGCTGCTGGTGAACTTCTCGTGTGCGCTGATGTTGGCACGGTTTCGCACGCACACGGGCGGGCTGGTGCGCGCAGCCTTCCTCTCCGCGCGCAACGACGCCATCGCCAACATCGCCATCGTTGCTGCTGGTTTCTTGACGGCGCTCACCTTGTCCATCTGGCCGGATTTGATCGTCGGCTTGGGCATCCTAGCGCTCAACGTGGACGCAGCGCGGCAGGTGTGGCGGGCAGCGCATCAAACCGACCTCGACGCGCGCCTCACGCCCGCTGAAGATTAGAGGCCACTGGTTCATCTGGCGGTTTCAGCAGCCACACCGCCAGCAGCAGCGCCAAAGGATACACGATGCTAACCCATGAGATCTCACGCCCAAAGAAAATTCGAAGCAGCGGCGTGAATGTTAGGGCGTAAATCAGCAAGGCAGCGCGCCAATCGCGCTTCCAAACATATAAAAACGCCGGGATGAGCAAAATATAATAATCGGCGTGGGCGTAAATCGTAAAACTGAGCGCTGCTGCCATGACGACAGCGCCAACACGCTCGGTAAGCCCTTCGCGCCATGCCAAGCGGA
>JBDNCV010000124.1:0-11714 GCA_046719465.1 Anaerolinea sp. | reverse complement strand
CAAAGCTATCGCGCCCAGTTGGATCAAGAGAACAGATCAGACGCTGGAGGCTAGAGCGTCCGGCCAAAGCGCGCCCCCTGAAGGGGGCTTTAGCCCTCGCGCGCCAGCCAGAGGCTTTAGCCTCTGGCGCACGGCCACCTTCTGCTGCGGCTTAGACACTCCCCAACCTTGCTGTTTGTGGTCAAGTTGGCCCTCACTCGCTATACTGGCGAGTGGAACAGTGACGAGCTGCTTGTGACGAATGCTGCCAACCGCACACACCCGATGAGGCACGATGCGTTACAAAGTTGCGTGGTCTGACCCCGAGCAGACCATCCTCCACCAGACCTATCTCGCAGGGGCCGACGCCGAGGACTTCTACAGCGTCGTCAAACAATCCAGCCAGCTTATGGCGCAGGTCGATCATCCCGTAGACCTCATCATCGACATCGAGCGCATGGCCGATATGCTCTCGTTTCGCTTCTTCTCGGTGGCACGCTATGTCGCGCCGCTTGTCCCGTCCAACCAGCGATTCGTGGTGATCGTCAGCACCTCGCACGTGATGACCGGCCTCGCGCGCATCGCCAATCGCTTCATCCGCCACGGCAGCTCGCGCTTGGCCTTCGCCCAGACGATCCCGCAGGCGCTCGATGAAATTCGCGCTTTCCGCGCCAAGCTGCCCGCCGAGGAGAGCGCGCCTGCTCGGTGATCCCGATGATAATGAAAGGCCGCCCTCATGCCCGTGGATCTCTCCGCCAGCGTTCGCCGCGCCTACAGCCTCAACCCGCGCCAATTCATGGACGCGCTCATCAGCACCCTGCCGGATGGCCAGCGCATCGTCCACGTCCACAACAGCAGCGGCCTGACCTTTACATTGCTGCCGGATCGCGGTCTGGACATTTGGTCGGCGCATTTTCAGGGGCTGCCGCTCACATGGCTGAGCATGGGCGCGCCGCACCGCGCCGACTATGGCAGCGGATGGCTGCGCTTGTTCAACGGCGGCCTGCTGACGACCTGCGGCTTCAGCCACGTCGGCCCGCCCGAGCAAGACGACCTCAGCGGTGAACACCGCGACATCCACGGCCACGCGACGCGCCTGCCCGCGCAGGGCTTGGCCGTCCTGCTGGACGACGACACCCTGACGATCCGCGCCGAGCTGGTCGAAAGCCGCCTGTTCGGCGAGCAGCTCCACGTGCAGCGCACCTATCGCCTCACGCTCGGCAAGCCCTCCATCACCCTGACCGACAGCGTGACGAATCGCGGCGACCAGCCCGCGCCCTTCATGCTGCTCTATCACGTCAACGTGGGCTATCCGCTGGTGCGCGCGGGGTCACGCTTGGTCATCCACAGCGAAGTGACCGCGCGCGACGAAGCGGCCGCCGCTGGGCTGGCCACGTGGGCGCACTACGACGCCCCCACCCCCAACTATGCTGAGCAGGTCTTCTTCCACAAGGTGCGCGGCCAAACCCACGCGCAAGCCGCCCTCATCAACGACGACCTCGGCCTGCGCCTCACATGGGATACCACCCACGCTCCGCACTTCACCCAGTGGAAGAACACGCGGCAGGGCCTCTACGTCTGCGGCCTCGAGCCGGGCAACTGCATCCCTGAAGGCCAGAACAGCGCCCGCCGACATGGCCGCCTCGTCACCCTTGCCCCGAACGAGCAGCAGGACTTCCACGTGCAGCTCAGCGTGACGCGCGACGCCCACACCCTCGCCCAGTGGGCGCAGTGCTAGCGGCTGCATCCGCCGCCCGGCCTGTGCGACCTAACAGGGCGGATTCTTGTTCACACGGGCAGCCTAAGACTCGGCGCTGTTGGTGGGCGCATCCGTAGGGAGCGGGTCTTTGCTCAGCGGGAGGCGGAAGCCGAAGGTGCTGCCTTGGCCGTAGACGCTGCTGAAGATCATCTGACCACCGTGCCGCTCGATGATGTTCTTGACGAGGTGCAGCCCCAGCCCTGTGCCTTCGATGCTGCGGGTTTCGTCGGTGCGGGCGCGGTAGAACGGCTCAAACAAGCGCGCCTGCATCTCCTCAGGGATGCCGAAGCCGGTATCAACTACGCGGAATTCCAAGTGGCCGTTCTGCGCTTCAAGCGACACGTCGATCTTGCCGCCGTCGGGGGTGTACTTGATGGCGTTGCTCACAAGGTTGGTGGCGGCTTCGTAGAGTTGGGCGGCATCGCCCAGCACGGCCACACACGGTATGCTGGGCGGCGTGTAGACGAGGTGCTGCTGTTTGCGTTCAGCTTGTTGGCGGTATTCGTTCACCGCGTTTTGGATGGTTGGGGCCAGATCAAACACTTTGTAGGCCCCTTTGGCGCGCTCGTTGATGCGTTCCAGCGAGAGGATATCCAGCAGGATCTGGCTCATGCGGTCGACGGCGCGCTGCATGCTCTCGAGCATATCTTTGACATCCGGCGGCAGCTCGTAATCGCCCATGCTGAGGATCATCAAGTAGCCTTCGATGATGGCCAGCGGGTTCTTCAAGTCATGGCTGGCGATGCGGATCATGTCAGTCTTGAGCTGTTCAAGGCGCGACACGTCATCAAGCTTCTGCCGGACGAGCTGGTAGAGGCGCGCGTTGTCGATGGCGAGGGCGATGCGCGCCGCGACGAGCTGGGCGAACTGAAAGAACTCGTTCGAGAAGCGCTCGGGTCGGGTGGTCTCAAGCCGAATGATGCCGACGAGCTGCTCCTGCGAGATGAGCGGCAGCGCCACCAGCGCCTTTGTGTTAGGGGTCAAACTGATGTAGTCGGGGTCGCTGCTCACATCGAGGACGCGGATCGCCTCTTGATAGGTGATGGCGCGCCCCATAATGCCTGCGTAGGGGCTAAGGACGGAGCCGACGCTGAGCTGCTGATACTGCCCCAAAACGCCAACCACCTCCAGCTCCTCGCGGTCTTCTTGGAAGATAGCAATGAAGCCGGCGTCGGCCACGCTGATGCGCACGAGCATGTCGAGCGCGAACATCGTCACGCGGTTGAGGTCGAGCGTGCTGCCGATCTCTTGATCGATGTGGCTGAGGAGCTGCATCTGCGAAATGCGCTGTTGGAGGTCATCGCGCGCTTGTTTGGCATCGGTGATGTCGTGGATGACAGCGGCGATCATGTCCACCTCCCCGGCGTCGTCGAAGATCGGCGTTTTGATCACCTGCATCCAACGGTTGTGGTACTCGGGGCGCGGGTCAGGGACTTCGATCTTCAGGGGGGCTTTCTTGCGGCGGACGATAGCATCCTCTTCGAGGATGTAGCGCACCACATCAGGCGGGAAGAAATCGCTGATTGTCTTGCCAACGACGTCCTCCATCGACGCTGCGCCGAGGCTGGTGTAGTGTGCGCGGTTGCTGATGCGGTATTTCCCGTCGCGGTCGATCAAGAAGATGGCATCGGGGCTGTTGTCGATGAGGGCGCGCAGGAGCTGGTCGTCATTCGAGGCGCGCTTGGTTGGGGGCGCTTCAGGCGGGGCAGGGGCAGGCGCTGGGGACACAGCCAACAACCGTTCAGACGCACGCTGCCACCGGCGCCAAAGCCACACGTTCGCGCCCAACGATGCGCCTATGATCACCAACAAAACTAGAACGATTGCATCCACGCAGCAGATTACCCTAGCGCCTCGATAGACTCATAACGAAGTATAACGTCTGTTGCCAACTTTTCCTAGTTAATACAATTTGTCACACATTGTGCAATGCAAATTGAAACCCGACGGCGGCTTGCGCTCAACACGCGCAGCAGTCAAGAACGGGGCGTTGATGAAGCGTAGGCAAACGTCAATCATCTGCACATTAGACTTTCTCATATACTAGTAATGTCGCATAACGATTTGATTGAATAAGGGGGGTTTTATGGTGAAACGCTTATTGGCCTTACTGCTGCTGTGTGCCACAGGTGGCGTCTTGGTGGCGCAAGACATCGAACCCTTAGAACTGCCGACCGGATTCGAACCTATCGCTATCACCTTCCCTGTGCCAGCCATCTACGTCAGCGGTGATTTGCCCATCGTGGGCACGGTCAACGTTGCGGGGTTGAACAACTACTTTGTCGAAATTCGTGAGCTGCGCCCTGCCGTCCCGGGCGCGCCTGAAGCCCCGTGGACGCCCGCCACCCTGCCCTCCCGTGTGCCTGTCCTGAACAGCGTGATCACTGTGCTGGATACAACGCTCTTCCCTGATGGCCTGTACGAGATTCGCCTCGCCGTAACGACTGGCTCATCGCGTGAGTACTTCCGCGTCTCGCCGATTCGCATCGTCAACAACCCGATGAGCGTCAGCCCGTACCTCGCGCTGATGATGGCCGAGCAAGGCGGCGGCAGCGGCCCTGCCGCAATGCCCACGCCCACCTCGCCCGTGCTGAGCTTCCCGACCGCCGCGCCGACTCAGCCGCCGCCCGTCGTCTTCGTAACCGCCACGCCCAGCGGCCCGTATGTGCAGTCGTTTGTGAACGCCAACGTGCGTCAAGGTGACAGCACGGCCTATCCCATCGTCGGCAGCTTGCTCAACGGCAGCACCGCGCCCATCATCGGCATCAGCACGACCGGCAGCGGTTGGTACTACATTCAACTGCCCAACGGCGTGCGTGGCTTCATCTCGCCCACGACGGTGACCGCCTTCGGCAGCACCGTGGGCGTGCCGCCGGTGGCGCCGCCCCCGCCGCCCACTGCCATCCCGTCCACTGCGACGCCGACGGCCACGCTCTTCCCGATGATCACGCCGACGCCGAGCGCCACACTCACGCCGACGCCCACCGCAACGCCGACCTTGATCTTCATCCCGCCTGTGATCACGCTCTTCCCGCTGGCCACGGCCACGCCGACGAGTATCTTCTTCCCGCCCATTCCGATAACGCTGATCCCAATTCCAACGTTGATCGGGCCGTAGCGTACAGCGTTACCCAAGCGTTGCTGCGCCGTAGGCCAAGCGGCTGATGCGCAGCAGCGTTTTTCTATTATCATGACTGTAACAACCATTACGTTCTCAGGAGGTATTGCGCCTATGAAACGCTTGCTTGTGTTCATCGGCTTGCTCGGACTGGCAGGCAGTGCCCTAGCGCAGCAGATCGAGCCGATCACCCCGCCTACCGGCACGGAACAGATCGCCATCACCTACCCCGTCCCTGTGCTGACGGTCAGCGGGCAGGTGACGATTGCAGGCACAGTCTCTGTTCCCAATTTGAGCAATTACTTCATTGAGTTCCGCCCATTGGTGTTGGTCGGCCCGGGCACGCCCACCCCGCCGGAGGGCAACTGGTTCCCTGCGACGCTGCCCAGCAACCGCCCTGTCACCAACAACGTGTTGGGTGTGTGGAACACCACCACCGCCCCGGATGGGCTGTATGAGCTGCGGCTGGTGGTGATTGCGGGCGGGCGCACCCAGTTCTTCCGCGTGTCGCCGGTGCGCGTGCTGAACAATCCAGCCGCGCTCAGCCCCTTCGCCAGCGTCGTCGCCGGCCCAACGCAGCAGCCCTCGGGGGGCTTCACCAGCGGCCCCGCGGCCACACAAGCCGCGCTGGCCACGCTGTTCGCCTCGCAAGGTGGCGCAGCAGCCACCCCCGCCGCGCCCCAGCCCACGCGCCCCGTCCCAGCGGGGCCAGAGGTGATCGCCACTACCAACGCCAACGTGCGCCGCGGCGACAGCACCGCCTACCCCACCGTGGGCAGCCTGATGGCAGGGTCGCGCGCGCCCATCATCGGGATCAGTTCGACCGGCAGCGGGTGGTACTTTATCCAACTGCCTAACGGCCGCACCGGCTTCATCTCGCCGTCGGTCGTGCGCGTGGAAGGCAGCCTGCTCGGCGTTCAAGTGGTGACGCCGCCTCCCGTCCCCGCCACGCCTACCCCCGTCCCAACGGCCACCCCAGCGACACAAGCGGATATCGCCCTATCCGGCATCCGCCCTGAGCCGAACCCGCCCGTCTGCTTGGCCCCGTTTAGCGTGTTCATCAACGCCACCAACATCGGCAGCGGCCCGTCGGCTGGCCCGGCCAACGTGCGCGTTCAGAGCGTCCACGTGGCCACCGGCACGGTCGCCTCAACCGGCACAGCGCAGGTGCCTGCGCTTGCCCCCGGGCAGAACTTCGTGGTAGTGATCCCGCTCAACGTGGGCGTGTACTACAACGAGACGCATGAGCTGGTGGCGACGATCAACTTTGACAACGCCATTCCAGATACCAACCCTGCCAACAACACGATCCGCTTCAGCTACACGCTGGCACAAGGCGGATGCTAAACAACGCAGCGGGGCAGGCCACGCGCCTGCCCCCTTGATTACGCCTGCGTTGTCCGCGGACAAACACCCGCTCAGACGATCAAACGCCGCAGCAGCGCTTTGAAGCGCGCCGCGTCAATCGCGCGGGCGAACGTGGCGTTCGGGGCGCGCTCCAGCAGATGAAAGGTGTCGATGACGAGCTGGCCATAAGTCAGCTCGCTTTGATGTTCGACGCTGCCGTAAGCGTAAACGCTGTCGGTCATGATCGTCGGGTCGAGCGCGACGGCCATCGCTACCGGATCAGCCCAGTCGATGCCTTCCTTGCCCCATGTGCGCCAGTTGTACTCGCGCAGGGTGGCGTTGCAGCGCACGCAGAACGCCGCAATCGCGGAGCCAGTCGCCACCAGTTCGTCCAGCTCCGCGATGGGCAGAAAAGCCTCTCCCGTGCACATGTCCCAGCCGACGAAGGTGAGGGGCAGCCCGCTGTTCAGCACGATGTGGGCGGCGGCCGCGTCCACGTAGAGGTTGAACTCCGACGTGGGGGTGACGTTGCCACCGCCGAAGCCCGTCCCACCCATCACCGTAACGCGCCGCACCAGCGGCACGATCTCCGGCGCTTTAAGGCAGGCCAGCGCAAGGTTCATCAACGGCCCCAGCGTGACGATCTCAAGCTGGCCTGCGCAGCGATGCGCCGCGTCGATGATAGCATCCACAGCGTGACCGTGGGCGGGCAGCAGGCGCGGCGGCGGGTGGTTCATATCGCCGAGGCCGTCCTGCCCATGCACCGACTCGGCCGTGAGCAGCGGGCGCAGGAAGGGGCGCTCCACGCCGCGGTAGACGGGCGGCGCGTAGCTGCGGGCTTCCTCGATGGCGATGAGGGCGTTGCTCACCGCGCTGTCGAGCGGCAGATTGCCAGCGACCACCGTGATCGCCTCCACACGCACCGATGGCTCGCGCAGCGCCATGATGATGGCCACCACATCGTCAGAGGCGGTGTCGGTGTCAATGAGCAAGTGGCGCATGGTCGAGCATCCTTTCTGTCAAAGGGATCGAGGGCGCGCCGCGCCATGCCAGCGCCACGCGCACCGGATAATGATCGCTGCCGCCGTGTTCGGGCAGCACTTCAGCGGTCAACGGCAGCCACTCCGCCGAGCAGAACACATAGTCCAAGCGCAGGAACGGGAAGGGCAGCCGCAGCCGGAACGTCCAACCGATGCCCAGCCCAACGTCGCGGTAGGCGTCGGTCAGGGTGGCGGTCACGGTTTGATAATCGGGGCTGTTCTCGGGCATGTTGAAATCGCCGAGCAAGACGACCGGCAGCGTCTCGGCGTGGATGCGTGCCATCACGTCTTGGATCTCGCGGTGGCGGTAAGCGGGGTTGAAGTGCTGGCCGTTCATGCCCGGGTGGGTGGGATGGACGTTGTAGACCACGACCGGCGTATATGGCGTGTCGATCAGCGCGCGTTGGTGCCCCAGCGGGGTCGGCAGCCACTCATACTGCCAGTAGTCGTCCTCCAGCAGCGGGTAACGGCTGAAGATGGCCTGCCCCGCAAAGCGCAGCGCGACCGTGTGAACGCCGAAATACGGGTACACGTCGCGCAGGCCCTCGATCAGCAGCGGCTCATAGGCTTGGCTCACCTCTTGCAGGGCGATGATGTCGGCGCTGCTGGCGCGCAAGGCGGCGATGATCGCGTCCAGCGGGTGCGGATCCGCCAGCAGGTTGTGAGTGAGAACGGTCAGCGTTGGAACGTCAGGCGCGGCCTTGCGCGCGCGCGGGATAAAGCGCGGGGCATACCACGCCAGCAGCAGCGCCAGCGGCAGGCTCAACAGCGGCCAATGTCGCCGCCGCGTGAACGGCAGCAGCCCCAGCGCGGGCAGCAGCAGCCACTCGGCGAAGGTGTTGGCAAGGGCGACCAACCCGCTGCGCTCTGCGGTCAGCCAGCGCAGCAGCAGCCAGCCATGCACGACCGCGCTGTACAGCAGCGTCAGCGCGAGCGCCCCGCGCTGCACCCGTTTCCACATCCGTTGGAGCATGAGTACACATCCTGCTAATAAAGCCGACGCTAGTCTACTTGTGATATGTTAGCGAGATATGAACGACGAGAAATGCGACCTGCCATGTGGAGTGGGCAGGGATCAGTGAACGCGCCGCGTGCCGCGTCTGTCGAACAAGGGGCTTGCCTGCGGCCATTCGCCGGTGGGCGGCCACCTTCTGCCGTGAGCCGTGACATGGACATCGTGTCGTGATCGATAGGTGGCAAGGCCTCATCCCCAACCCCTTCTCCCGGCGGAGAAGGGGCAAAAGTCCCCTCGCCACGCGAGAGGGGATTTAGGGGTGAGGGCGGCCCCCCTCGCCCCAGCCGCGCAGCGGCGCGTGGGAGAGGGGACAGGGGTGAGGGGCATCAGACACTCCCGCCTTCAACCCCCCATTGACCCACACGCGCCGCGCGCCTACAATAATGGAACACACGTGGTTGTTCTGTGTGTAATCCGGACCCGTGCGGCGCAGCCTCCGAACCATGTCAGGGCCGAGAGGCAGCAGCATTAAGGAGTCCCCTGCGGGTGTCATGGGTTTCCGGGTTACTCACAGGACAATCACGTTTTTTGTCGCTTTCTCGGTATACTCATAGCTATTGTCATGACCGAGACGCACCAGCGATGACGACCCTGCCCCTGCTCTACATCGGCGCGGGTGAACCGCCCTCCCTCCCAACGGCCACATGGCACACTCACGCGGCGCTCAACGGCTTGATTGACGCTGTCGTGCGCGTGCAGCCTGCCTTGATCGTGCTGGCGCACCCCACCCCCGCATGGCAGCCTTACGCGCAAGCGCTCAAGACCAACAGCGCCACTCGCCGCATCCCGCTGCTGCTCATCGCCGAGGTAGACGCCGCCACCGCACAGCTCCACGGGGCAGATGAGGTGGTGACGCCGCGCCGATGGCAGACCGAGGCCGCCGCGCTGGTGGAGGCGCTGGCGCGCGTCCCAGATCCGGCCTTGCTCGCCGAGCTTGACTGCCAATGCGCCGAGCCGCTGCCCCCGCGCGCGGTCGAGGGCATCGCGCGTTTCAACGCGGGCGAGTATTATCAGCAGCATGACTTGTTCGAAGCGCAGTGGGTGGAAGAGGCTGGCCCCGTGCGCGATCTTTACCGCGCGATTCTACAGGTGGGCGTGGCCTACTATCAGATCACGCGCGGCAACTACCGCGGCGCGCTTAAGATGCTGCACAAGAGCGTGCAGTGGCTGATGCTGCTGCCGGATGTATGTCAAGGGGTAGACGTGCGTCAACTGCGTGAGGACAGCTTCCGCGTCCGCGCTGAGTTGGAACGTCTAGGGCCGTCCCGCCTGCACGAGTTCGACCGTAGGCTGCTGCGGCCTGTGCAGGTGCGCAGCATGAATGAACCGCTTTAATGGAGACGCAACATGAAAGTAGACACGAGTGGGTTTAATGATCTACACGCGCTGGTGGTGGAGGATGACGCGGGCGGGATGGCCATCATCGGCGTGATGATGCGCTACTTGGGCATCAACGTCGTCATCAACACCACCGGTGAAGGCGTGCTGAGCATGGCGCACGCTATGAACCCCAAACCTAACATCTTCTTCTTGGATATCAACTTGCCGCGCACGACCGGCTATGAGATCATCAAGCAAATCCGCAGCGACCCGACCTTTGCCAATGCGACGGTGGTCGCCGTGACCGCGCAAGACGCCGACACCGAAATCCCAAAGTGCCGCGAGGCAGGCTTCAACGCCTACATCGGCAAGCCCATCAGCCGGATGCGCTTCCCGCGGCAGCTGCGGCGCATTTTGGCCGGTGAAGAAGTGTGGGAGACGTACTAAACCATGAAGCTTGCCCTGTTCGACATCGACGGCACGCTGCTGCTGTCTCAAGGGTTGGGGCGGGCGGCCAAAGCCCACGCCATGCGCGAGATCTTCGGGACGGAGTCCAACGTGCAGACGCACCCCTTTGGCGGCAAGACAGACTGGCAAATCTTGAATGAGCTGCTCGGCCCGCTGGGCTGGACGAGCGAAGCCATCGGCGCGCGCATGGCGGACTACGAGATGCGCTTCGCCCGTTACATGCGCGAGCTTGCCAGCGAGTTCAGCGCCACGCCCCTCCCGGGCGCGTTGGAGCTGGTGCAGGCGCTGGACGCGCGACCGGATGTGCTGGTGGGCGTGGTGACCGGCAACACGCGCGAGACGGCGCCGGTTAAGCTGCGCGCAGGCGGCTTTGAGCCGTCGCTGTTCCGCGTGGGGGCCTTCGGCAGCGAGAGCCACAACCGCAACGACCTCCCCGCGCTGGCCATCCAACGCGCCGAGGCGCTCGTCGGGGCGAAGATCGCCCCCGCGGATGTGTTCGTCATCGGGGATACAGTGGCCGATGTGACCTGCGCGCGGGCGGTGGGCGCGGTGGCCGTCGCTGTGCTGACGGGCTTCGAAGAGCGCGAGCTGCTGCTGGCCAGCCAGCCCGATTACGTCCTCAACGACCTGCGCGAGTTCGACCGCGTGCCGCTCTAGCGCTTGACCAAGCGCTTGACGCGGCCGCGCAGCGTGACTAACGATGGATGCGCGTAAAGATTGAAGAGGCGGTGCGCAGTCATCGGCCCCAGTGTGCGCGCGATGCTGCGCCACGGCTGACCGAGGTGAGCGTAGGATGGCCGCCCGATCCGGCGAGCCGCGGCGAAGCCCACAACCGCGTCCTCCCACATGCCAATATTGTACAGCCTAGCGGACTCGGCGGCGATGCGCTGCGCCAGCTCGTTGCCTAGATGCGGATACAAGGGCGCGAGCTTGATGAAGGCCTGCACAAACCCTAAGGTGATGCGCGGGCGGAGACCGCGCCCCTCGTCAACGGAGAGGCTACCGCGCCGCTTTTGGACGATGAACAGGCAATCCTCAACGATGACTGCGCTCTGCGCCGCGTGCGCCAACTGTGCCCCGAAATAGAAATCCCATGCTCCCGCGATGCCATCCACGCGCAAGCCGCCGATGCGCTGCGCTAGATCACGCCGAAACGTGAGGCAGATCGTGTTAAGGTTCACCAGCACCGAGAAGGCTTTGAAATCCCGCCGCAGCAGCTCGAGGTGATCGTGCATGTGGCGCAGCGGCTCCTGCGTCCCATCCTCATAGCGATAGTCGCCCAGCGTGATCACCAAGTCAGGCGCAGCACCCAACGCGGCGCGCACCCTCTCTACCCACGTCGGCAGGAACAGGTCGTCCGCATCGTGGAAGTGCAGATAATCACCGCTGGCTTCCTCGATCAAAATGTTGCGCGCGTAGATCACGCCGCGGTTGCGTTCTCCACGGATGGTGCGGATCAGCGGGTGCTCGGGCACGTAATCCGCTGCGGGGAACTCCGAGCAGTCATCGTAGACGAGGATTTCATCCGGCAGCTCGGTGTTCGCCAGCAGCGACTGCAAGCACGCCGTCAGCAGCTCGCGCTCGTTGTAGTAGGTGACGAGGATGCTGATGCGCGTCATGAGCGAAGCCTCAGCAGATATTTGAGCCTACGCCGTGCCGCCACCAGCG
>JBDNCV010000123.1:0-11765 GCA_046719465.1 Anaerolinea sp. | reverse complement strand
GTGGCCGCAGGCAGGCCACGCTGTGGCCGCAGGCAGGCCACGTTGTGGCCGCAGGCAGGCCACTACGAGCAGGGGTTGGGGGATGAGGCAGCATGGGCGATCTTGAAGCGATAGACCGACGGATACAGCCTAGATCAACCCTCTGGCCTGCGTCCCGATGTATAATGAGGGCGTTCTTACCTATACAAAGTTTGTGGAGAGTTTTTATGTCCGAAGACGTTTTTACGCCCCCCACCGGCGAATGGTATCACCCCACCGAGGATGTGATCGAACAGGCGCACATCCCCGACTATGAGGAGGTCTACCGCGAAGCCGTGGAGGATCCGATCAGCTTTTGGGCCAAGCGCGCCGACACGCTAGAGTGGCACAAGCTGTGGGACAAAGTGCTGGACGACAGCAACCCGCCCTTCTACAAGTGGTTTGTGGGGGCCAAGACCAACATCGTCCACAACGCGCTCGACCGCCACATCAAGACATGGCGCAAGAACAAGCTGGCCATCATCTGGGAGGGCGAAAACGGCGACAAAGTCACGATGAGCTATTGGCGGCTGTGGCAAGAGGTGAACAAGTTCGCCAACATCCTGCGCAGCATGGGCGTCAAGAAGGGCGACCGCGTGACGATCTACATGGGGCGCATCCCAGAGATCATCGTGGCGATGTTGGCCTGCGCCAAGCTGGGCGCGCCCCACAACGTGGTCTACGGCGGCTTTAGCGAGCAGGCGCTGGCTGACCGCATCGAGGACGCGAAAAGCCGCGTGCTGGTGACGTGCGACGGCGCGTGGCTGCGCGGCAAGATCGTCCCTCTGAAGGACGTGGTGGATGAAGCCGTGCGCCGCTCCCCAGTCGTAGAGCATATCATCGTCGTCAAGCGCACAGGCCAACCCGTCAACATGGAAGAAGGCCGCGACTTCTGGTATCACGACCTCGCAGGCCTGCCGATTGCCTCCACACGCTGTGAGACCGAAGTGATGGACGCCGAAGACCCGCTGTTCATGCTCTACACCAGCGGCAGCACTGGCAAGCCCAAAGGCATCCTGCACACCCACGGCGGCTATCAGGTGTACGTCAGCACGACGCTGGAGTGGGCGTTTGACCTCAAGGACGACGACCGCTACTGGTGCGCCGCTGATCCGGGCTGGATCACCGGCCACAGCTACATCGTCTACGGCCCGCTGATCCTCGGCGCGACCAGCATCCTCTACGAAGGCGCGCCCAACTACCCCTACCCTGATCGCTGGTGGCGCATCATCGAAAACTACGGCGTGACGATCCTCTACACCGCGCCGACCGCGATCCGCGGCTTGATGCGCTTTGGCGAGGCGTGGCCGCAGCGCCACGACCTGAGCAGCCTGCGCCTGCTGGGCAGCGTCGGCGAGCCGATCAACCCTGAGGCGTGGCGCTGGTTCTACAACAACATCGGCGGCGAGCAGTGCCCCATCATCGACACGTGGTGGCAAACCGAGACCGGCGGCTTCATGATCTGCCCGCTGCCGAGCGTCAGCCTCAAGCCCGGCAGCGCCACCCGCCCCTTCCCGGGGATTGTGGCCGACGTCGTGCGCGAGGACGGCACAAGCTGCGACCCGGGCGAGGACGGCCTGCTGGTCATCAAGAAGCCGTGGCCGAGCATGCTGCGCACCATCTGGGGCGATGACAAGCGTTATGTTGAGCAGTATTGGTCGAAGTTCAAGGAACAGGGCTGGTATCTGACGGGCGACACGGCGCGCAAGGACGAGGACGGCTACTTCTGGATCATCGGGCGCAACGACGACGTGATCAAGGTGAGCGGCTATCGTCTGGGCACAGCGGAGGTCGAGAGCGGCCTCGTCAGCCATAAGGCCGTGGCCGAAGCCGCCGTCATCGGCGTGCCGGATGAGGTCAAGGGCAGCGTGATCTACGCCTACTGCATCCTGCGCAACGGCTTCAGCGGCAGCGCCGAGCTGGCGCAAGAGCTGAAGAACCACGTGCGCCATGAGGTGGGGGCGATTGCCGTGCCGGAGAAGATCGAGTTTGTTGCCAGCTTGCCCAAGACGCGCAGCGGCAAGATCATGCGGCGCGTGCTGCGCGCGCAGGCGCTCGGCCAACCATTGGGCGACCTGAGCACCTTAGAGGACTAGCGAATGAGGATCGGCGGCAGCGTGATCACCTCAGCGTGGAGCGCGCCGTCGTCCTCCACGGTCAGCACGCCGACCGTGGACACGGCTTGATACGCCTCAGGGTGGCGCTCGGCGCGTGCGAGGTGGTGGCGCAGAAAGCGCTCCCGTAAGAAGCCCTGCCGCTGTGTGAGCTGCCAGCGAAGCGAGGCGAGCGTCATCGCGTAGACTGCGCCCGGGTTGAACAGCAGCACGCCGTCGTGAGAGGCGTTGTAGACGCGATGCCAATGGCCGAACAAGATCGCCCGCACGTCGTCACCGGCGAACCAGCGCAGCAAGTCGGCCTGCATGCCATTCCACGGGTCAACTGGCTGCCCGAGCCACTGCTTCAACGCGGGACGGATGCGCTCGATGTAGAGGGAACGCTGCCCGTGCGCCAGCCCGATCCGCACGCCGTTGACCGTCAGGACGCGGCGCAGCGGTGGACGGAACGAGTCGTCGTCGCCGCGCACGGCCACGACGGGGGCGATGCGCTCCAGCGCTGCCAGCACGTCGGGCGTTTCGATGTCGCCCAGATGCACGATCTGCGCCACGCCGTCGAACGCACAGGCAATATCGTCGTAGGGGACATAGGGGACGCGCGTCGGGTAGTGGGTATCAGCAATAACGCCGATGCGATGGGGCATGGAGGCCGCTCTCGTGTGGAAGTGAACGTATGGTCAGCATACGCCGGCCGCCGCCGCGTTGTAAAGTGTCGCTGGGCGCTCAAGCGCCCCGCGTGCCCAGTTGTTCGACGCCAAACACGCCCCAAACACGCTGACAATTCCGCAAATGCCATTTGACCGATACAATAGGCGCGTCACACACATGGTTGAAAGTTGAGGAGAAAACGTCTGTGGTGGATCAAAAGCGCCTTGCCACGCTGGATGTGGTCATGAATGGGCTGATGCGTCGCTATAAGGAGCGCGTGCCGGATGTGCAGGGCATCATCAACGCGATGATCGCGGAAGGGGTCATCCGCAGTGAGGACGAGATCGAGAACGATCACGTGGCCTTCCGCACGATGGGCGTCCCGCATTTGGGCATCGCCAGCCTTGAGAAGATCTTCCTGCACTACGGCTACGAAAAGCGCGATATGTACAACTTCGAACAGAAGCGCGTGACGGCTTTCTGGTATGCGCCGCCCACGCCCAAGCACCCGCGCATCTTCATCAGCCAACTGCGCGTGCATGAGCTGTCGCCGCAGACGGCAGCCATCATCCACCGCTACACGGACACCGTAACAAGCGACCCCGTGGACGCGCTCGACTTGGACAACGGCGAACAAGTGGACGCCTTCTTGCACGCCCCGCTGTGGCGCACCCCCACGCTCAGCGATTATCTGGCGCTGGCTGCCGAAAGCGAGTTCGCCAGCTGGGTGATCTACAACCGCTACTACCTCAACCACTTCACGATCAGCGTCCACAATCTGCCCAAGTACAACACCATCGCCGACTTCAACGACTTCGTCGAGCGGCACGGCTTCAAGCTCAACGACAGCGGCGGCAAGATCAAAGTCAGCAGCGATGGCTACCTGATCCAGAGCAGCACCGTCGCCGAGATGGTCGATGCCGAATTCGACGATGGGCAGGGCGGCACGGTGGTTCACCGCATCAGCGGCAGCTATGTCGAATTTGCTGAGCGCCGCGTTATGCCGCAGTACGCCGACGTGGACGCGCCCACCCGCGAGCACCGCCGCGATGGCTTTGAAGCGGCCAACGCCGATAAAATCTTCGAGAGCACCTACAGCGCTCAGACGGCCAAACGCGCCACCGATGCGATGTAGATCGTTGTTTTTGCCCATGTCACCTGCGACTGTGAGAGGACCCTATGCGTGAAATCAGCATTGCCGTTGTGCAGATGAACCCTAAGCTGGGCGAGCCGGAAGAGAACCTCGTCAAAATGTCGGAGTGGATCAGCCGGATTGCCTCGCAGCAGCGCGTGGATTTGATCGTCTTTCCAGAGCTGGTGACGAGCGGCAGCGAGCTGGGGCTGCGCTTCACCGATGTCGCCCAGCGCGTCCCCGGGCCGACGATCAACCTCATCGCCCAGCGCGCCAACGACTACGGCGTCTACATTGCCTTTGGCATGGTGACGAAGGAAAAGGTCGAAAGCGTCCTCTACAACAGCGCGGTGCTGGTGGGGCCAGATGGCGACCTTGTTGAGGTCTATAACAAGGTGCACCTGCGCGGGGAGGAGCGCATGGCCTTCCGCGAGGGGTTCCGCCTGCCGCTGGCCGAGACAGACATCGGCAACATCGGCCTGATGATCGGCTATGATCTGGCATATCCGGAGCTGGCGCGCAGCCTTGCGCTGGAAGGCGCAGACGTGATCTGCGTGCTGGCCAACTGGGAGGCCGCGCACATCGACGAGTGGCGCACTTACCTGCGCGCGCGCGCTTATGAGAACAACGTCTACATGGTCGGGGTGAACCGCATCGGCGAGGATGTCACGCTGACCTTCGGCGGCGAGAGCATGGTGGTCGGCCCGCGCGGCGAGGAGTATGCCTCGCTCAGCGCGCTGGTGGACGAGGCGACCGGCGCGCCCGCCGAGGGTTATGCAGTGGCGCGCATCGACCTCGACGCGGTGCGCAAAAACCGCGAGGAGTTCCAATTCATGCAAACCCGCCAGCCCGCCGTCTACCGCAGCATCGTCAAGAAGTATTAGTGGGTGCGGCGCTTGCACTATGCCCGAGTTGAGCGATTTACAGCCCTACCTCGACGATGAGGGGCGGCTCAAGTTACTGCCACGCCAGCCGTCGCTGCGGCGGTTGGCGTTGGCGTTTTTGGTGACCGAGTTCGAGTTTGGCCGCGACTACACCGAGCGCGAGGTCAACGATCTACTACGAACCCTGCACACGTTCGACGATCCGGCGCTGCTGCGGCGTGAGATGTTCGAGGCGGGCCTGCTCAACCGCGACAAAAACGGGGCGCGTTACTGGCGCGCCACTGCCAAGTTTTTGTGAGACGAGTTTAGGCGCAGGCCTAACGGGGGTCTGTTCCCGTGCGATGACCCCACGAAAGCATTGTTTCGCATTACACACCCATCATCGACCTTTGCCCAACTATCTTTTGCCTCGTTCCGCCGGTCGTTTGCATCGCGCGCGATAGACAGTAATGCTTCTGATGCCTTACCCTCGTTTCCAAGGGTCTTCGATGATGATATAGGTTGGCGCTGTGCGTCCGTTGCGAAAGAAGTCCAGACCACGACCAATAATCATGCGCGACTTGCTGCCATCAACGCGAGTAGCAATCAGGAAACGGTCGTGCTCCCTGTAGTCTCTTTTGACCTCGATGAGGTCGCCAAATTTACGCTTTAGCTCTTCAATGGCCTGTGTTTGTTCTGAGCGACGGCCGCCTTTGTGATCAGCATCTGCCGTGTGCACCTGCACACGTTGAAGAGCGCCGTGCTGCTGCGCAAGCTGGACGTAATCACTCAACCGCTGGACTAACCTCTCCTTGTCGATCAAGTAAGGATCATAGACATCCAGTGTGGCCATTGGCATTTTGTAAAAATCCTTAAACGCATCCAGCTCCATCAGGTTCGCCACGTAACGGTTGCCAATGTCGTACACGCGCGTGTTAGGGGGCAGCTCAAGATCGGCCTTGGTGATCAGCCGCCGCATAGCCCGTTGCAGCTCAGATCGTGCCGTTTGTGTGGTTGCCTCATCCCCCACGAACAACTGCCAACGATGGCTATCGCCGTCAAGATGGATTGGCCCTTCTAGTTTGACGCTAATCGCCTCGTCTATCAGCGCCTTCCAAGTGGGGATTGCTGTGGCGAGGTACAGCTTCAAGCCCGATCCTGTGCTCATCGCCACGCGAAGTTTGTCGCGCAGCACGATTGCGTCTGAATTGCCGTCTGTGGCGGGCAACTCTTGAAGAATCAGCGTCACTTCAATCCCACGGCGCAAGGCCACAATGACCAAATCTAACCAAGTTTGATACCCGTAAGTTGTAAGCTCGGTTTCGCCTAGCGAGTTGGCCGCTAAAATGATGGAGCGCTGTGCTTCATTTAATTTCTGGGCCAGCCAACGCGGTTGATTAACAACCACTAATCCACCTCGGTTCTCGAGGCTGCTCAGCAGGACTTGCAAATAACGTTCAATCAGACCTCGTTGAAGTTTCGAATAGTGCTGTTGATTGTAGTAATCGCGCAAGCAGCGGATGCAGCTTGTCTCAGGCGCGCACTCACAGGTGCTGATGATTTCATATGCTTGGCGCACAACTTTCTCTAGGTTGCTTTCGATTGCTTTGACATGACCAGCCCCCCCGGGCACACTATCGTAGAGCACAAGCGAATAATGCCAGCTTGTCCCCTGCTTCACGGGGTATAGGAGGCCATCGATATCGCGGCGTTCGATTTGTAAGGCTTTGCTAGCGCCTTGCAGCAAGGCATACAGCAGCGTGTACCAAAAAGTTTCATCCGTGCCAGAAACATGCACATACTGGCTGTTTTCAAACTGCAGCCGCAGCGTATCGGTCTCAATCGTATGGCCTAACTTCACATCTCGAATGTCAGTGCTGCCGCATTCCTGACGATAGAGCTTATTCTTGCATGCCTTGTCTTTCTCATCCACTTTATGACCGCACCTCATACAAATGCGGAACCCCGAGCCTGCCCCCTCGTTAACGTAGAAGAGCTTTTCTTCGCGTGAGTAGCTTGTCCCTACTAATGAAGGCGATCCCCAATACTTTAGGTCAGCGGTTCCTTCGGTCAACAAAGCGGAAAACATCTTGGCCTGTGGCCGGTTCACGTATTGACCGGCTGGTTTGCCGCTCTTGGATGAATCCACGCGAAACCCGTCCGGCTGGAGGTACTCATCTTTTTTCCTGCCGTAAGGTGTCCCACAAACTCGGCAATGCGTGTCTGAAATTTCTAAGCCCGGCGAGTCTGCGACAACTACAAACTGGCACTCATCGCAATGACGGAATTGGAATCGCTGGGGGGTATTTTTTCCGAAAATGATGCCTCCACTGCGCCAGATGCGCTTATCCGCCACGACTTCTGCGCCCGGGGCATACTCACGGATGGCATCCCGCAGATCACGCTGTAAGCGCAAGTTGTTGATCTGTTTTTCGAACTTTGGCGACAGCATCAATTCCACACTGTAGAGAGGGAACGAATAGCTGGGCAGTACACCATGATCCGACAAGGTATCGATGACACGACGCTTTGCAAATCGTTCAGCTTGTTTTTGAAATTCCTCAGCGCTTCTATAATCTTGCTTCTGAGCAGCTTCATGCTGCAACTTACGATACTCGTCTATGGTGCGCTGATAGCGCTCAGCCTCTTGGAACATCCGGTTCCTGAACTGTTTGAGGGCTGATTGTGGGTCGCCTGTGTGGTGGAGTGTTTGCCAAAAGTTCTGCACAAGGTCGGCGCGATCCTCACTCAGCCATGCATCCAGTTGGTTGATGTGTGGAGGGGTAGCAGATTGTTGGTCAAAAAATGCGCCCATTTCGTCAAGTTTAGCCTCTGCGTTCTGGCGGCGCAGATAGCGCACAAATGCAGAAAACAAAACCGCATTGATGTGGCGGTGGCGGATGTGTTCGTTGTCTAGCAGCAGTTGAGGAACCCGGACTTCCCCTCGAATGATCTGTTTCGGATCCGTGAAGTAAATTTGATCGTGAGGCCGTTCTTGGCTCCATGTTAGGATGTAAGCTGCTCCACCTGAACGCCGACCCGCACGGCCAGCCCGCTGACGATAATTCGCCACGGTGGGGGGAACATTGCTCAGCAGCACCGCCTGCAAATCGCCAAGATCAATGCCCATCTCAAACGTCGTAGAACAGCTTAGGACGTTGATGCGGCCGTTCTTGAACAGGTCTTGATATTCACGACCATGATCAGGCGTGAGCTGCGCCGTGTGCTCTTCAACCCTCATGGGGATGGGCGTTCTGCTGTACAGGTTGAAGTAATAGTTTTGCGCCTGCATCGGGTCAACGTCTGTAATGGGCTGTATGGTTCCGCCGCAGTTGATGTGTGCGCATGGCAGCGCAGTGGCATGATGCGCCAATCGCTGGCAGCGATTGCAGCAGCCCCAACCCTCCGGTGGGCAGCTAAAAAATAAGCGCGTGTGCCTGATCCGATAGCATCCCTTGCCGCTTGATTGCAAGATATCGGTTGCTTCGAGCAGCCAATCCCACAACGCGCGCCCCACACGCTTCACGTCTTCTTCGGATGGCGCTAACCCTGCATGGCGCAGCGCCCGCTCAATCAACCTGTACCGACTGTGACGATTCGTGCCAATCCATGGGAGTTCGGAGGCTTGCTGCGCTGCTCGGCTGACCGTAGGATGCCCTTCAAACCGTCCGAAAATTCGATTGTTGGGTAAGACGTCTGGGGGCATCTCAACCACTTTGTTACGCCTTAGGCTGTCAAGCAGCTGCCGGATGAGCAGCAGGAGCTGGTCGTCCGAAAGGCCCGTTGCCTGTATAAGCTCTGTCATATCGGGGATGCTCTCAGCAGATTCGAAGTAATCTACTTTCAGCAGCCCTAAAGACTCAAGCGATTGACGGCTTGCTCGCTTAGTAGTGATCTCGGCCAGAATACGCAGCTGCACCAGTCGTAAGAGCTTATCCGTTTCATTGCGGTTGAGTTTGTGCCTTGCTGGGTCGAGGTTGCTTTGGTCAAGCGAGTCTAGATCATTCTGGAACACGCGCAGGTTGTTCCAACCGACCTGAACACAGCGCTCTGCCAGTATGCCAAGGTCAGGCCTATAGTTTTTCTCAGATTGCAGGGTTCTCACTACGTCGAGGATGAGATAACGATACAAACTGTCATTGTGGACATCTTGCAAGAAAGCAGCAAAGCGGGCTGCACCTTGGCGACTGTCATAAAATGTGAGAAGTTTGCGCCCTTCACCCGGAAGGTGGCTTGCTTTGGAGTTCGTGGGCAACAACCGATACAATTCCTGCGCCAGCACACTGATGGGTGTGTTGCCAGCCACAGTCACTGGCGTAGCAATTTCTGAATCTTTGAGCGATGAATCCCCACATCGTAGGCATTTTTCAATTTTGCTCAATGGTGAAAGCTGCGTTCGGTTCTTCTGCGTCGATTGGATTTGAACAGGAAATAGCTCGACTTTAGGGGCATCTTTACATCTACAGCGCGCGGTTTTCCCGCATTTGAGGCAGAGCGTGACAGGCTGACCTGTTTTTAACTGCTCGCGATTGGTGGGCGACACCTCCAATTCTTCCACATCTTCCCCAAGGCTGAGGTCTTCCATGACTTCGTTCATGACAAAATAACGATGACGGTCGTCAGGATAAGGTGAAACCTCAGGATGGAGGCTGTCGTCTTCAGTCACCTTGCCATAAATGTAGACTTGGCCGCAGGTGCGACAGATCGCCAATGGGTAGACGAGAGCATCACAAAAGCTGCACTTCTGATGTGGTGATGAATACAGCACACTCCAGTTGTGGTTGTCCTTGCGGGCATGATCCCGCCCGGCGCAGTTGCGATTGAGACAAACCCACAGCCCTTGTGGCGCGCGCGTGAACACGTGATAGCGCGCAGGGAGCAGGGGCGCTTGGTCTTTTACTTGCGCAGCAGCCCCCAGCGCAATCAGACGAAACAGCGCTTCTGATGCTTGCATCTCTGGCAGCTGGTCAAAGACGTGCTTGGCTGCTTCGCTGACGAGGACTGGGGAGGCCTCGTTTTCGATCAGATAGGCCCTTAGTTTGTGTAAGTAGGGATCCCCACTCATCACCTGATATAGAGCATCAGCCGCTGTTGGGCATTGAGCCAGTGCTTCGTGAGCATCTGGGGGGATGAGAGGAGCGATAGACTTGAGAAGCTCTGACGGTGAGCTTTCGTGGATCTGCTCAGCGATTTGCGCAGCGTCAACCTCAAGGTAGCGGTGTTGTCGATGAGCGTCTGAATCAGCACGCACATTCACAAGCGCGGGAAAAGCATGATCCACGAGGCCAAAGATGATGTCGTCTGGCTCATAATCCTCACCAAAAAGGTTCGTTGCGAAGTTGACTGCGTCTTGCACGCTGTCATTCACGAGGGTGGCGCTGGTCGCAATACAGCGCATCTCCCCTCTAGATTTACGCAAGCGCACCTTAAGCCGGCGCAGCAGCATGGCCACCTCAACACCTTGAGCGCCGGTGTAAGTGTGCGCCTCGTCGAGGATGATAAAGCGCCACGCCCCACTGTCAAAAAGAATAGAATCTTCAGGGCGCAGCAGCAGATACTCCAACATGGCGTAATTGGTGATGAGGATTTGTGGAATCCTGCCACTGCGCAGTTCTTCACGGCTGATGATTTCATTCGGCAATCGATCATCCCCATAGTGTCGCTCTGCCTCGGCGGTTGTTTGAGCTAGCTCACTCGTGTAGCGTCCGAACGTAATGTCAGATTCCTTGAGAATGACTCTTAGCCGGTCAAGTTGGTCGTTCACCAAGGCGTTCAATGGGTAGATCAAAACGGCTCGTACCCCTTTGGTCGAATTAGTGAGCAGATCATGCAAGAGGGGTATCAAAAAACTTTCTGTCTTGCCGCTGCCCGTTCCAGACGACACGACAACACCGCGCTTGTGTTGCAGAATGCGGCGTATGGCTTGCTCTTGATGAAGATAGAGCGGGGCGTTCAAGGGTAGGGGAACACCGTTTTTGAAACAGTCTAGTTCGCGCAATTTAGGCGTGATGACGCCTTCTTCGATGAGTTCATTGAGGCTAGCCCCGCGGATGTACGGCAAGGCCAGTTCGAGATAGGGGCCATTGATCAGCTGATTAGGCCGTTCAAAGACACTACGGATTTCGGCAGCCAGCTCAGGGTGCTTTCCATCACGATTGATGTCAAACGTCGTGGTCAAGTAGCTTACGAGAGCTTTATGCAGCTGCTGCGTGACATCGATAGGATTAAGGCTCATGAGATTTCCTGCTGTGCGTTCACAAAATCAAAGTAGACCATATACAGTTCGACCCATGCCCACGCCCACCCCATCATCTTGGAAGCCAACGGAAACACATGGCCTAGAAAGCGCTGCGTCATCTCATGGTGCTGCTCAAACAGTGACGTCAGTTGTGGTTGACCACGACTCGCGGCGCGGTACAGAATTGCGCATGCGATGAGCGAATATGCCAAACGATCCCACTGATATACCAGCGGCTTGTTCATGAGCGCACTCAAGATGCTGAGTAAAGGACGGGCAGCTAAATAACTATCCGCCATACGACTGAGAGACTCAACAACAGATTGACTGAGGCTCCCAATGGGCTTGGTTTCTGCGCCGTTGACGATGTACTGACGGATGTACTGCTCCAAGCGGCGTTGGTTGGGAGCGATCTGGACGATTGCAGCGATTGCGTGGTCAAGCGTCAGATAACTTACTTTGGACGATGGAGCACGAGACATTCCTATCCGAACGCTTTCTAACCTAGCGCTGTTGTAATACTCGCTTGAGAAATCTAACTGCCAATTTCCCAATAACCGCGGTGGTGTGCGCAGTGTGGCCTCGATTGGATGATCAGGAGGAATTAGAAGCGGTACTGGTGCTTTCAACCCGAGTCGATGTGAGTGGTTCATGCGCTGAATTTTGTCGTCAAGGAAAACAGCGCCACAGACTTGGCACTTAAGCAATTGATCACGTTCAGACAGCCAGTGCACCAGCAGCTCACCGCTGTC
>JBDNCV010000122.1:0-11779 GCA_046719465.1 Anaerolinea sp. | reverse complement strand
CTGTGTAGGTTTAGACACTCCCTGTTGGCGCAGCCCGAGGCTAGGAACAGGGCTTGCCCTATCTGCTGGGCTGCTTCCATCGCGGACGCAGCAGGCTCCATCGCGGACGCAGCAGGCTGCGTCCCTACTAGGTGACGGGCTTGGTGGGGACTTCAGTCTCGGTGGGGGGGCGCTCGTTGACGGGGGCCAGCACCATCGGCAGCTCCATGATGAAGATCGCGCCGCCGGTGGGGTTGTCCTCGATCCAGATGCGCCCGCCGTGCGCGTCAGCAACGGCTTTACACAAGCTGAGGCCAAGGCCAACGCCGCGCCGCACCACCTTTCGATCTTCGATCTGCACAAAGCGGTCGAACAAGCGCTCTTTGTGGCTGTCAGGGACGCCGCTGCCGCTGTCGATCACGCGGAGCTGGAAGCGATCCGGAGCGCTGCGCAGCGCCTCGACGCGCACGGTAGAGCCTTGCGGGGTGTACTTAAGCGCGTTGTCGACGAGGTTGAGCAGGGCGCGTTCGACTTTATCGGCGTCGAGCATGAGTGATGGCAGCGGCGTGATCGTCGCGGTGAGGCGCACCTCCAACCCTTCCGCCAGCGGCTCGAGGTCGTTGAAGACGTTTTCGACCAGCTTAGCGACCTGCGTCGGCGTGCGTTGAAGCGGCATGACGCCGCTCTCCATCTTGGCGATGTCCAGCAGGCTGTCGACGCGCGCCAGCACCTTGCGCAGCCCGCGCAGGCCTGTGCCTGTCAGCCGCTTGATCGTGTCGTAATGCGCGTCGGTTTCATCAACGGTCGAGGCCAGCATGCGCAGGCTGGTGGCGACCGCCGTCAGCGGGCTGCGCAGGTCGTGGATGAGCATGTTGGTGTAGGCTTCGCGCGCCTCCAGCACGGCTTGGAGGTTAGTCGAGGCCACCTCACGCCGATAGTCCACCTGCTCGTAGCGTTCAGCGTTTTGCAGCGCGTTCGAGAGCAGCGCAGCAAACGACAGCATGATGCCGATCTCATCGTCCTTGAAGGTCATCAGTCGGCGGAAGTAACAGCCCACCACCCCCAACAGGCGGCCATTGCTGACGAACGGCAGCTCTAGAAGAGACTGGAAGCCGTTGGCCACAAGCGTGATCATCGGCTCACGGTGGCTGTGGCGCAGGTTGTGAATGATGGTCGGCGTCATCGAGGTGAGGCTGGGCGAGGTGACCGGCGTTAGATAGGATGGGTCGTCGTTGAAGCCCGCATCGCGCACACGTTCGAAGGTTTGATCTTTTAACACGAACACCGCCACCGCGTCGGCCTGTGTGATGAGCGCCGCCGAGGACGCCGTCGAATCCAGCACGTCGGAGGTGGAGAGCGTCTGCGTCATCAAGACGCTGAGCTGGTTGAGCGTGCTGAGCTGATCGGCACGCTGCGAGATGCGCTTCATCAGCGCCATGTTGTCGGCTTCGGCGGCTTGCAGCGCCACTTCTTGCTGATCCCAGCGCCGCTCAAGGACGTTGATCATCAACAGCCCAAAGACGATCAACCCGGCCACCAACAGCGTCAGCGCGATATTAAGCAGCGAGTTGAAGGCATCGGGCTGGGATAAGTTCAGCACGACCATCACCACCGTGGCGGCCATGAGCGCGCCGGTGAGGATCATGCGGTTAAGGTTCATCTGACGAATCACGCGCGTGCATCCTCTCTTGGGTTAAACAGCAGGTTGGCGCGCGCTGCTGCTGGGCGCAAGCGGCAGCGTGAACGTGAAGCACGCGCCGGGCAGCGGCCCATCGCCGTCGACCCAAATGCGCCCGCCATGCGCCTCCACAGCCAGCTTGCACAATGTCAGGCCGAGGCCGGTGCCGCGTCCTCCGCGTTTAGGGATTTGCCCCTCTACTTGTTGGAACTCGCCAAAGATGCGTTCACGCATGGCAGGCGGGATGCCCGGGCCGGTGTCGCATACGCGCACGCGCAGCAGTGCTTCCTCTTGGTTGACATCGGTAATGACCATGATCTTGCCGCCTTCCGGGGTGAATTTCAATGCGTTGTGCAGCAGGTTCACCAGCACGCGGCGCATCAGGTCAACATCGACAGCGATTCGGATGTTGACGTCGTGCACCACTTCAAACGCGATGCGCGCCTCGACGAACAGCGTCTCCAACGATTCGTAGGCTTTGGTGACCAAAGTGCCGATGGCAATGGGCTGCGGCTCGAGCTTGATGTCCTTCAGGCGTGGGATGTCGCGCAGGGTGTCCATCAAGCGCATGAGGTTATCAGCGCTTTCGAGCGAGGCGTCCAGCGTGCGGCGCATGTCGCGCGCCACCTCCGGATCCAGCTCATCGACCAGCACTTGCAGGAAGGAGAGGCCGGTCATGATCGCGCCCATCGGGCTGCGCAGGTCGTGGATGACCATGCGCTGCAAGCTCTCGCGCATCATCGCCAGCTGCTTGTCCTCGGAAATATCGCGCAGCGAGAGCAGACGCCCGAGGTTCGCGCCGTTCGCATCGCGCACGGGCAGCGTGCTGGTTTGCAGGTAGATCGGGCCTTCGCTGCGCGGCAGCTCCACCTCACGATATTCACCCATAGGTTCCGTCCCTAGCGCCAGCATATGCGCTTCAAGCGGGGTATTGCTGTAGTGCTTGCGTATAAATCGTGTGAACGATTCGCCGATGGCCTCGTTCAAATCGACGCCGAGCAGACGGCTGGCTTGTAGGTTGGCGTCCAGCACACGGCCAAAGTTGTCCAGCAGGATGATGCCGTCGCGGGTTGAGTCCAAAATCGCGCGCATGCGCTTGTTGGCGGTGTGGATCGTGCGGTTGAGCAGGACGGTCTCGAGGTGGTTGGCCACTTGCACCATCAGCAGCTCAATAAAGTTGATGTCGCGGCGGTCGAGGTCGCGGCGCAAGTGGAAGCCAACCACCAGCACCTCGGCCACGTCGCCGTGGCGGATGATCGGCACCGCGATGAGCGTTGGATACGTGACGTTGCCTTGCGCGTCCGTCTCAACGCTCGCCGCGAGGTGGCTGCTCACAAGTTGGCGGGCCTCAATTGCCTCGTAGATGGGGTGAGTGGCGAGGCGCGGCTCCACTGGGCTGTAGCCTTTGACCGAGCGGCGCAGCCCCACCATCGGCACGATCTCATCGGTGCGCACGTCGTAAGCGTAGAGCGCGGCTTCTGTTCCGCCCAGCACGTCGAGGGTCGTCTGGAGGATGGCCGCGGTGATGCTCTGGTCGTCTTGGCTGCTGGCCACTTGAAGCGACAGCTCGCGCAGGCGAGTGAGCGCGTTCACTTGGAACTGCCGTTCCTCCAGCAGGAAAGCGTTGTCGATGCTCACAGCCGTGTGACCAGACAAACTGCGCAGGAAGTTCAGTTCCTCCACGCCGAGGCGGCTGCGCTCCCCGCCCTGCACGCGCAGCAGCCCCAGCAGGCGCTCGCCGCTCAGCAGCGGCATACAGGCGACGATCCCCTGCCGGTTCGTCAGGATTTCTTCGCGCGGGTGGTCGCGCCGGTCGACCAAGGGCTGCAAGTCAGGGGGCAGCTCAGCTTGCGCTGTGAGCGTGACCGTCATAGCTTGCCCGGGCTGCTGGCGAAACACGCGCCACTGCTGGGCGCTGTCCTTGAGCAGTATCTCAGCGGATTCAGCGCGTGTCGCCCGCAGCACGGCATCCAACACGTTGCCTGCGATAGTCGGCACGTTGAGCGACTGCGAAATCTTGTGCGAGAGATCCTCAATCAACGAGAGCTGCTCTAACTGCTGCGAGAGCGCTTCCTCGGTGATGGTGTAAAGGCGGGCGTTGTGCACCTGTGCCGAGACTTGATGGATGGCCATCTCCATGAGGCGGCGCATCGTATCGGTGATCGTCACTGGGTCGCCCGTGCTGAGCATCAACACGCCGAACACCTGACGGCTCACGATCATTGGCATGAGCATCAAGACGCGCATCGCGCGCTGCTGCATGTAGTCGCGCGCTGCTTGCGACAAGCTCTCATCGTTGTGATAAAGCACATACGGGCTGGTGATGTTGGGGTTCTCGATGGCGAGCGTGATCTCAGGCAGGGCGTTGAACGCCAGTGCCTCTACTTGCACCGTTTCGCCGTCGTTGGGGGTGTAGACCTCGAGCGCCTCGTCATCGCGCAGCAGCCCGACGGCCACCTGCGGCAGGCCGATCATCTGCGAGAGCGTCATCGACAAATCGAGCACGACGCGCTCAAGGTCAAGGTTGGTGCTGGAGACACGCGAGAGGTAAACCAACTGCGCCTGCTCGGAGGCGTACATCTCCAGCGCTTGCAGCAGGTCGGTGTTGTCGAAGGCCGCCGTCACTTGGCTGGCCAACATCTCCAACAGGTTGATGTCAGCGTGGTCGAAGTAATGCGGCTCATCCTGATACACCGCCAGCACCCCGATCAGCGTGTTGCTCGAGCGCAGCGGCACTTCCAACATCGAGCGGAAGCCGCCGCGCTGGGCGAGCGCATACAGTTCGGGGTCACTGTGCTCGTCGATGTTGGTCTCAATGCGCGAGCCGGGCAGGTAGAGATCGGGGCGGTAGGGGAAGACGACATCGTTGCTGACGAGCGCATCCAGCCCGACGTGCCCAGCCAGCACGATGCCCAGCCGTTCGCGCACGACGAACAGCGCTGCCTTCTGCGCGCCCGTCACCTGACAAGCAATGTGGCACGCGGTCTGCACGAGGCTCTCGCGGTCAAGGTTGAACATCACCTGCTGCATCGACTGGTTGATGATGCCCATGTTGGTTGAAAGCCGCAGCGTGCGCGAGTAGAGGTTGGCGTTGCGGATGGCCAGCGCAGCCTGCGCGGCGATGGTCTGCAGCACCGTAATGTCGAGGCTGTCGAAGGCCTCAGCGTTGGTGTCATGGCCGACAGCCAGCGCGCCGATGAGCGCATCGCCAACGACCAGCGGCACGCCGATGAAGGCCTGCACGTCCACCTCGGCCATCTCAATGCCCAACTCGCTGAGGTCGACGCTTTCGGTGAGGTTGATTTGCAGCGGCGCACGATGACGAATCACCCAATCGATGAGTCCATGCGCAAGGCGGCGCTTTTGCGCCTTCTGTGTGCCGAACAGGGTGGACACCGCTGGGTACTCCACCACGTCGTTGACCTCGTCGTAGAGGACGGTTGTCACAATGGTCGGCTCCACCAACTCGTGCAGGCGGGTGTGCACCTGCGCCAGCACTTCATCGAGGCTTAGATTGCTGCTGATGACTTGGCCCAGCGTGCTGAGGGTGGAAACGTCGCGGCTGCGCTGTTGAAGCTGACTGCGCGCTCTCGTGACTTGCTGGAAGCGCACGGCTTGGAACATCATCAAGATCAGGACGATAAGCGTGGGCGTCATGCCCCCCGTGTGAAAGGCAAAAGACACCAGCAGCGCGGCAAACTGAAAGGCCACATCGATCATCCACGTGCGCCGCACGTGGCGTTTGACGTCGCGCCACCGTCGTCCGGTCGCAAGGATGCCTAGCCCAATGAGCGCCCCATACATAACTTGCATCACGACCAACACGCGCAGCAAATGGCCTAAATCGCCGAAGTCGGTAAACGGGCGTGTCGCCCCTAACCAGTCGAAAGTGACATAGCCGACGATCAAAGCCCCACCGCTCACGCCAAGCCGCGCAAGGTACTCAGTGACTGGCAGGATGAGATCGCGCTGGACGGCGTTAGGCCCGATGTAGTGCAAGGCGACGGCAACTGCTGTGCCTGCGGTGAGCAGCAGCAAAGACGCCGTTGGCCCCAGCATGAGTATCAAAACCAGCAGCGTGAAGTAGACGTAGCCCATCCAGAGGCCGTCCGACATTGGCCCCGCCAAGCGCACCATGAGGATGTAGAACAGGCCGAGGAAAATGCTGAGCAGGACGTGGTCAGCCGTTGCCTCATACAACGACAATTGGCCGCTGATGACGCGCATTACGCTGATCAGCAGCACCAGCGCCCCCAAGAGGTGGGCGGGTTTTATTGTCGTGGGAATCCGTAACGTCAAGGCTTGCGCACCATTCGTTATTAGATGAGCGTGTAACGTTTGTATTATAACGCATATTGCTAACTTGTACGCCGCTGGCAGCAAGGGCAATCAGCGCCCACCAGACGAAGCCCAAGCGATCCCACAGCGTGATTGCGTCGCCCAGCCCGTAAAGGCCGTAGGCGAGGAACGCCCCGCCGACTGCGCACGCCAAGCGCTGGTCTGCTCGCCACAAGCGCGCCAGCATCCACACGATCCAGAGATGCAGCGCGCCGTACCACAGCAGCCCGGGCAGGCCGAGATCAGCGGCCATCTGTGCCCAGAGGTTGTGGGCGTGCGGCGCGGTGAAGTTCTGCGCCTCGAAGGCGGGGATCTGATAGGCGGGCTGGCGGATAGCCGTCCGATACATCGACATGCCGACGCCGGTCAGCGGGTGATCGCGCAGCATTTGCAAGCTGCGTTCGATCATGTCGAAGCGCCGCGCCACACTGGCCACATCGCGCCCAGCCAGCGCCAGCGGCTCTGCGCTGGGGCGGCCCGGCACACTGCTGATGATGAGCAGTTCCACCATCAACAGCACAGCCAACGCCGCCATACCCCAACGCAGCGCTGCCCCCCTCAGCAGCAGCAGCGCGCCCAGCCCGAGGCTCACGCCAACGCCGACGAGCGCAAAGCGGCTCTGACCAAGCAGAAGCGCCGCCAGCAAGCCCAGCCCGACGAGCGCCCACGCGGCCCGCTGTCTGCCGCGCCGCCAGTAAGCCAACCCCAGCATCAACGGGCAGAGCAGCGCCAGCGCCCCCGCGATCTCGTTAGGGTTGAAGGAAAGCTGCGCATCTGGCAGGAACGCGCGATGATCCAACCGCGGCAGCACACGCAGGATTGGGTCAAGCGCAGCGCTTTTGCCGTCCCACTGGGTGGCGAACATCCCCAGCCCCACGCCCGCCAGCGCCAGCGCGCTGAGCGCCGCCAGCGGCCAGCGCAGCCGCCCCTCCCACCGCACAAGCTGCACGGTTGCCGCGACGAGCCACAGTCCCGCCAGCGGGCGGCACACCACCACCCAATAATCCTGACGGCGCAGCGGGGCAGCCTCAAAGTTGAACGCGCTGAGCGCTAAAAAGGCGAGTGTGATGACGGCGAGCGCTGGCGGCACGCTCAGACGGCGGGTGATGAGCCAACGCGCCGCGCCAAACGCCAGCGGCAGCAGCAGCAGCCACACCCAACGATCACGGATGGGCGGCGAGACATGCCAGAAGGCCAGCTGCGTAAACCACGCACAAGCCCACTCAGCATAGGTCAAATACGGCAAGAGGCGGATCACACCCCCCTCGCTTTGTCGACAGTCGAATATTTTCGCAACAGGTTCATATGTACCCGATGAAAGTCATCCACGAACGCGCTGTAAATTCTTACAATTCATTACTAGTTTATTGACGAATAATCATGTTATGTGGTATGCTTCTCATCGAAATGTTAGCAGTGCTGTCACGAAATTCTTCGATAAGAGCCGCCTGATTGTCTGATTTTCGTGATGCTGCCTCGTGCAATACTTGTAGGAGATAAGATAGTGATTCCGGACTACGTTACGAACCTTAATATCGAGCAGTTCCGACGCATTGTGATGCAAAAAAAGCTGATAATTATCTATCCAGTCATCAGCTATCGTAACGTGTTTCTCAGCTATTTTTTACAGTCCAACAGCAACCATCTTTTCTACTACCGCCTCCCCTATGATGGCATCCTGCTGACGGATTGGCTAGAGGAACTGCGCCGTTACCTGCCCGTCACGGACACGCCTTTCCATGAGACCGACCTCAACACCATCACCGGCCCTGATGCCCCGCGCGTGCTGGGGCGGATGCTCGGTGAGTATTTACAGTCGCTGCCGCGCGCGGCCACCGTCCTTTATTGGGATGAGATCGACCGCACGCCGCAGGACAACCAGTTCCGCGCCTTTATGGAGGCGCTCGTCCCCCTCATCCCCAGCTACGTGCAGGTGGCGATTAACGCGCGACGGCTCGACTACCTGCCGTGGATCGACTTCATCAACAGTGACGTGTGCGCGGTGCTGGGGACGAACTACCGCCAGAACAACCTTATCTACACCGACGACCGCCCCCCGAAGCCGCAGCTTGAGGTGTACGCCTTTGGGCAGGGGCTGGCGCTCATCAATGGGCATGAGATGGTCAACTGGGATGGCGCGCTGCCGCGGCAGATGTTCTACTACTTCCTTGATCACCCACTGGTGACGCGCGACGAGATCTTCAAGGTGTTCTGGCCGCAGCTCCCCGTCAAAGAAGCTACCAACGTCTTCCACGTGACGAAGCGCAAAATTGGCGAGCAGATCACCCGCCTTGTGGCCGACGGCAAAGACTACGAGCTGACCTACTACAACGCCGGTTTCTACAAGCCCAGCCCCGCGATTGAGCGCCACTACGACGTAGCTGAGTTTGAACAGGCTATTGAACAGGGCTACACCACCGACGATGAGCAAACGATGCTCGAGGCCTACGAGCGCGCCATTCACCTATATCAGGGGGATTACCTCACCACGTTGGATCTGCCGTGGGTGGTGCAGCGGCGTGACCAGCTGCGCTCCAAGTTTGTCGATGCGCTCATCGGCGTCGGGCGCGTCCACAAAGAACACGAACGCCCCCACAACGCCATCAGCTACTACATCCGCGCCCTGCGCGAAGTGCCGCTGCGCGAGGACGTTCACCGCGATCTGATGAGCCTTTACATGCAGCTAGGCCGTCGTGAAGACGCGCTGAGGCAGTACGCTGCGCTGGTCGACCTGCTCGATCACCGTCTGCACGTCCCACCTTCCCCCGAGACGCAAGACCTCTACGAGCAGATCATGGCCGCGCCTGTCTTGTAAGCGCAGCCCATGACCAAAACGCGATGCAGGGCGAGGGTCTCTCCTCGCCCTGCTGCGTTGCGCTTAAATCTCGCGCACCCAGAACTGCGGGTGCACGTCCAACGCCGACGACCCCGCCCCCGCCCGCAAGATCATCGTCCCGCCCGACACGCGCCATTGCAGCTTGAAGGTGTGTTCGCCTGCGCTCAGCGTCGGCACGAGCGCCGTGAAGCTCAGCGTGCCATGCTGGAGCGATGCGCCGCTGCCGTTCTTGCGCGCGATGAGCGCCAAGCCGTCGTCGCCGCCCACGCGCACGCCGTCCAGCGCCACGTCCAGATAGCACAGGGTGTCGGTTGTGCCCGCCGCGCTGAACGTGCCATAGAAGCCGATGAGGACGGCGCTCCCGCTGGTGTGCAGCGTGAAGGCCAACCGCGTCGCGTCCACGTCTACGAACGAGCTGCTGGCGGTCGTGTAGTCGGCGCTCTCGTTGAGGGTGTACTGCGCGCTGGCAGGCGCGTCGACGCGCTGCTTGAGGTAGCTCAGATTGTCGCGCACTTGTTCGTTCAAGTCGGTGTCGGTGACCAGTTGGTTCACCAGCCACGTGATAGGGGAATGCCACGGCATGAGTTGATCTCCTTGTGTGATAGTGGATGTGCCTTGTGAGGTGACTGCCATCCGCCGAAGCCATCTGGCTGGGGCGCATTGCAGCCAGATGCTTCAGCATTCGGCGTTTAGGCGATTGTGAAACGGGGCGGGGCAGGCCCTGCCCCAACTTTTGACTTTCAACTGCGGGCAGGGCAGGCCTTGCCCCTACTCAATAGGCCAACCGCGCGTCCACGTTGAGCGCCCGCGCGTTCAGCAGCCAATAACGCCAGTCCAGCGCGTCGTACAGCTCCCACGTGACGCGATGCCGCGCCCCGCGCTGGGTGATCGCGTGCGTCTGGGCGGTGATGAACGCGCTGACCGACTGCGGCGGCTGGCTCGTGCTGAGCGCCACACGCTCCCACAGCCGCACTGCCAACGCGGACGGATGCTTCGCCGCGTCCACCGTGACGGACTGCCAGCCCGTCCCGCCCGCTCGCAGGTGGAACTTGGCCAGCCCCTCCACACGCCCTGCTATGAACGGCAGGTCAAGCTGGCGGGCGCAGAGGCCGTGCTGCGCGATGGCGCGGTCGTCACGGGCGATCGTCAGCGGCTGCGGGAGCGGCTCCAGCGGTGTGCCGCGGATGAGGCTGCCCGGGAGCAGGTAGAGGTCGTATAGGTAGGGGTTGCGCACTTCCAGCGTCGCCCCGCCGCTGGTGCGCTCCACCAGCGCCAGCCCGACGCCGAAGGTGGCCGCCGCGCTGTAAGTGGTGCTGCTGCGGCCAAGGCGCAGGTCAACCCCGCGCACTGGCTCCAGCACGTCGGCCGCGCCGATGGGCTGGCCCTGCGCCCCCTGCCAGCGGACGGGCACGCGCCGCGTCTCCCCACCCGCGCAGCGCACCGCCTGCGGGTTCACCCACAGCACGCTGCCCGCCGCGCCGCGCCGCACGTCCATCGTGCGCACGCTGATGAGCGTGACGCGGTCGGGGGGCGCTTGCGTCACCTCCTCGAAGGCATCGCTGAGGCTGAAGCTGGGCGTATCGGCGGCCAGCAAGCTGGCGCGATCACGAAACACAAGCTGATCGTCGGCATCGCAGAAGAAGCGGCCTCCTTCGGCCCCAGCGATGGCTCGCAGCGTCATCAGCAGCGAGCGCTCTCCGCCGCTGTCGCTCAAGCGGCTGCGGCCTGCGTCCACCTGCAAAGGAGCAGGCGGCGGGAGTCGGATGGCCCCCAGCATGCCATGCGTCGGCACACCCAAGCGCCAGCGCCCGCTCAGCCAGCGGCGGCGCAGCGGCAGCCGCTCCAGCAAGGCGCGCACCCAGTCGCCGCTTAACGCGGGGCCGAGTAGGGCAGGGGTGGGCAGCTCAGCCAGTTCCGCCAGCGCGTCGCGCAGGTGGAGCGTGGCCTGCGGGCGGGCGCGCCCCAGCGTCCGCGTGATCGCCCCCACAGACGCGGTGAGCAGCGGCAGATCGTCGTGCAGGACGCGCACCGCCAGCCCTTCCCACCCGCTGAAGTCGAGCGCCGCCGCGTCGAGCAGCGCCTGCCCCTCCAGCGGCGCGGCGATGGGGTCGTCAGGCTGTGCCATCCCTGCCCGCCAGCGCAGGCTCAAAAGGCGCGGCGTGAGGTCGGTTGCAAAGCTCAAGTCGTTGGCGCTGTCGAGCAGCAGCCGAATCCGATGCGGCATGGGGTCTCTCCCTTCTCAATCAACCCAACAGAAGAAGTGCCTATCGTGGAACAAAGCTGCCTCACCCCTAAATTCCCTCTCGCAGCGACCTACCCCGCAGTCGCCCAGCGGAGAGGGGGCTTTTTGCGCCTCTGCGTGGGGATCTGCTGCTTGTAACGTGTGGAGTCGAACGCCCCCTTCTCTACCGGAGAAGGGGGTTGGGGGATGAGGCCTCTTGCGGGCGACGCATGCGTCGCCCCTACACTGTCCCCTGTTCACTGTCCACATTTATTTGAGGGGGTTTGGGGGATGAGGCTGTTCAAAGCACCTCACAAGCGCAGCAGCCACTGATGCTGAAACGCGCAGCCGCAGCAGCTGCTGCCACCCCAAGCGTATACGCCCAGCGCCACGCGCACGCGCAGCGGCTCCGCCAGCGTGTCGCCCAGCAGCGGGTCAGCGGCGTAGGCTGCCAACACCGCGTCCACATGGGCAAGTAGCGCGGGCAGCGTCGCGCGCATCGGCTGGGCGGCTTCAGTCGTCGTCAGCAGCAGCAGGTGCGTCACGCTGATCTGCGCGTGGGTGCTGCCCTGCGTGAAGGTGGCGGCGGTCAGCCCGTCGCTCGGCAGGGTCGGCAGGTCGGGCAGGTCAAACGGCACGACCAGCAAGGCAGGGAGCGCTGCGCGCTGTATCGTTTGGGGCAGCGCTCCCACGCCGTAAGTGTTTACCCCGCTGATGGGCAGGGCAG
>JBDNCV010000121.1:0-11940 GCA_046719465.1 Anaerolinea sp. | reverse complement strand
CGTCTGCGGGAAGCGGAAGCCGAGCCGCAGCGCCTCATCCAGCATGACGCTGCCTTCCTGCGGGACGGGCGTGTACATATACAGCACCAGTTCGGTATCGGGGTTGACCTGCTTCACCTTGCGGATGAAGGTGATGGTTTGCTCAATGTCCGCGATGGGGTCAGGCGGGTTACCGAGCACGAACGACAGCTCCGGCACGATGCCATGATGCTTGAGCCGCTCGATGATGGCGAGGGTTTGGGCGGTTCCGCTCTTGCCGCCTTTGTTCATCAGTTTGAGCGTCTCATCGCTGCCGCTCTCCGCGCCCATGAACAGCATCTTAAGGCCGCTGCGAGCGAGCGCAGCGAGGGTGGCTTCGTCGTAGGTCATGAGGGTATCGACGCGCCCCAAGCCCCACCAAGCGATGTCGAGGCCGGTCATGCCGTCGGCAATGGCGCGGCTGCGCTGCTCGTTGACGAAGAAGTCCATGTCGTGGAACTCCATGCCGTCGATGTGGTAACGCGCCTTCAAGTGGCGCATGATCTGCACAACGCGCTCGGCGCTCTCGGCCAGCCAGCGCTTCTGCGCCAGCGGCACAATGGCGCAGAACGAGCAGCTAAACGGGCAGCCCCAACTGCTGTGATGCGACAGCACGCGCCGCCCCAAGTAGCTGTGGCCGATGTACTGCGTCACGTCGAGCGCGTCATAGGGATACCACGGCAGGGTGTTGATCGGGACGAAGGGGGCGCGCGGCGTCTTGACGACGGTCTCCCCGTCCAGATACGCCAACGATGGGACATCGTGAAGGCTGCCGCCGCTGAAGAAGGTGTCGATGAACTTGCGGAAGGCGGCCTCGCCTTGCCCGATGATGGCGTAGTCCACAATCTGGCTGCGGACGACGACCTCGGCGTGGTTGCTGGGGAAGTAACCGCCCCACAAGATGGTGAGGTCGGGCAGAGCAGCTTTGACCGCGTGGCACACTTTGACCGCCTGCCGAAGCTGCGGGCCGGGCATGACGCTCACGGCCAGCAGCTTGGCGCGGGTGCGTTCGGCGTGCGCGATGATGTCAGCGGCGGGGTCAGGCGTTAAGTTGCCGTCGATGAACACCGCGTCGTAGTCTGCGGCGGCCACCGCGTGGATCGCCAGCAGCGACATCGGCAGGCGCTGCTTGCCCGGGGAGGTGCTGATCGGGTTGTAGTAGAGGATGGTGTGGCGCATGGTTCCCTCGTGTGAGCGCTGGCAGCGCCCTGCTGCATCCATTGTCCACGGTCGCGCGGGAATGCGCAAATGGCTGGGGTGGGCTTCCCTCAAAATTGACGCTGACCTACGCCCTCAAGTACAATAGCGCGTGTACCTTGAGCGACGGAACGTGAACCATGAAGTATCACATTTGGACGATGGGCTGCCAGATGAACACGGCAGACTCGCAGCGGCTGGCCAGCGAGCTAGAACGGCTGGGGCATCACGCAACAGAAGACCCCGACGCTGCCGACATCATGGTGGTGAACACCTGTGTCGTGCGCCAGCAGGCTGAGGACAAGGCGTATGGTCGGCTGGGTCAGATGGCCAAGCTGAAAGAGAAAAATCCCCATCGCATCATCGGGCTGATGGGCTGCCTCGTCGGCGTGAAAGACCCGCTCTACCTGCGTAAGCGCCTGCCGTTTGTGGACGTCTTCATGTCCCCTTCGGAGCCGCAGCCGATGGTGGACTTCCTGCTCTCCCGCGAGGAAGAACTGGCCTACCTCGACACGGATCGTCAGCATCGGCAGCGCCGCGATGCGATCCAAGACGGGGAAATCTTGCTGCCTGCCCATGAGCAGGGGCGTTTGGTGAGCGCTCATGTGCCGGTGGTGTACGGCTGTTCGCACGCCTGCACCTTCTGCATCATCCCGTTCCGCCGCGGCGTGGAGCGCAGCCGCAGCGTGGGCGAGATCGTCGCGCACGTGCGCAGCCTCGCGCGGCAGGGCGTGAAAGAGGTCACGCTGCTGGGGCAGATCGTCGACCGCTACGGCAAGGACATCCCCGACGGCCCTGATCTGGCGGATCTGCTGCGCATTGTGCATGATGTGGCGGAGGAACACGGGGTGCAGCGTGTGCGCTTCCTGACGAGCCACCCCAATTGGATGTCGGATCGCATCCTGCGCACGGTGGCGGAGCTGCCGCGTTTGATGCCGCAGATCGAAGTGCCGATCCAAGCGGGCGATGATGAAGTGCTGGCGCGGATGAAGCGCGGCTACACCGTCGACGACTATCGTCGCCTGATTGACCGCATCCGCCAGATCATCCCCGATGTAGCGATCCACACCGATGTGATCGTCGGCTTCTGTGGCGAGACAGAAGATCAGTTCATGGGGACGTACCGTATCTTGGAGGAGCTGAAGCTCGACAAGGTGCATCTGGCCAAGTACAGCCCGCGCCCTAACACCGTCAGCGAACGTCGTATGGCGGACGACGTTCCACAAGCTGAGAAAGAGCGTCGCCATGCTATGATTGAAGCGCTGCAAGAGCAGGTCTCGCTCAAGATCAACGAACGCTGGCTGGGCGAGACGGTTGAGGTGCTGGTGGAGGATCAAAACAAGGGGAAATGGGTGGGCCGCACGCCGCAGAACAAGCTCGTGTTCTTCGAGGCGGAGGGGAATCTGCGCGGGCAGCTCGTGCCGGTGGAGATTGTGGCAACCACGGCGTGGAGCATGCGCGGCCGACTTCCGCAGGCACAGCCCACGGTCGACTTTCCGCTGCCGGTGATGCCTGCTTGAGCCTGTTTGACATTTGCTAGAAAGCTTGCTTGTAGCTACAATTGCCACTGTTGCGTTTACTTCTACTGCGCGATGCCTGCTTGCATCGCACCTGTGCGCTGAATGATCGGAGGCGGGGCAAATGCCTGCAGAGAGAAAGAAGTCAGGTTTTTATTACCCGAACAAGTTTGCACGCATCACCCTTGAAGCGATGCAAGATGTGATGGGTGACAACGGTCTGCGGGCGATTCTGCACTTGGCCGGGTTGTCAAATCTGATCGGCAATTTCCCACCTGACAATCTCGACAAAGAATTCGACTTTGCTGATTTTACGGCAATCAACGTAGCACTCGACGAAATGTATGGACCGCGTGGGGCGCGCGGTTTGGCGCTGCGGGCGGGCCGTGCGACCTTCGCGCAGGGCTTGCGCGCGTTTGGGGCGCTGGCTGGTGTGGGGGATTTGGCCTTCAAGGTGCTGCCGCTGAACGCCAAACTGCGGATCGGTGTGCCGGCCATGGCCAACATCTTCATGCAGTTTAGCGATCAAATCTCCAACGTGACCGAAGAAGGCTCTGACCGCATCATCTACACGCTCGAGCGCTGCCCGATGTGCTGGGAACGCAAGGCAGATCGCGCGGTGTGCTACGTCGGGCAGGGCCTGCTGCAAGAGGGTCTGCGTTGGGTATCGGGCGGGCAGGAGTTCAAGGTTGATATGGAAACCTGCATCGCAAAGGGCGACGATATGGGTCGCTACGTCATCTACAAAGAGCCGATTAGCAGCTAGTCATGCGTGGCGCAATCCTGCGGTTGATATATGTGGTGATGATCGGGGCGGCCTGCAACTTGGGCGCAGCCCCTGCGCAGCCGACGCCGATTGCGCCCACGCCAACCTTGCCAAGCAGTATCGCTAACCCACCGCAGGTCACGATTATCTCGCCGCAGAACGGGGCGCAGTTCCCCGTCAATCAGCCGCTGTTTGTGGAGGCGCGCGCCACCAGCCCAGAAGGGGTGACGCGCATTCAGCTCTTCGCTAACGGCAGCCCCGTCAAGACCGTTTCCTCGACCTCCCCAGCGGGCGATACGACCTTCAGCGCGACGCTCGACTTCACGCCGCGCGCTGTTGGGCCGGTCAACCTGCGGGTGCAGGCCTTCCGCGGGGTGGTGGCCAGCGCCCCGGCAGATATACAGATTGTGGTGGTCAACCAAGCCACTCAGCCGACGCCGCTGCCGCCCCCGGGTGGGGGCGGTGGTGGACTTCCGGGGGGTGGTGGCGGCGTGGTCATCCCACCGGATGGCGTCTGCCGCATCGTGACCAACTCCGGCGTGAACCTGCGCAGCACGCCCACCACCACCCAGAACAACATCCTGACGACGCTGCCCGCCAGCACGCTTGCGCCAGTCATCGCCCGCCTGCCCGACAACTCGTGGTGGAAAATCAGCACTGGCTCGCGCATCGGGTGGGTGTCCAACACGGTTGTGACGATCACCGGCAACTGTTTCAACGTGCCGATTGAGCAGGCCGTCACGCCCACGCCCAACATCCCCACGCCGACGACCGCGCCCACGCTGACGCCAATCGTGGCCACCAACACGCCGCCGCCAACATCCCCTCCGGCGCTGCCTGATCTTGTTGTGACGAATATCTTCGCCAACACCAACCTCACCCTGACCGGCGGCAGCGTGACCGAGACGTTCTCGGTGACGGTGACCAACGTCGGGCTGGGGGCCGCGGGCGCGTTTGCAGCGACTATCCGCATCGACAACGGCGCGCCGCTCGACCTCGGCGCAGTGGGCGGGTTGCTGCCCGGGCAGAGCGTCGTGCTTCAGCGCCAGCTCACGTTCAGCGGCCCGGGGACGTACAACATCCGCGTGGACGTTGACCCCACCAACCAAGTGCCTGAGGTGAGCGAGGTCAACAACCGCGGCGATATCACGGTGGTTGTCACCAACTAGTTGGGCAGCAGGCCCCCCGCCAGCAGCGCGAGGATGAGCAGCCCTAACCCGATGCGGTAGACGCCAAACGGGACGAACGTGTTGCGGCTCACGTAGCGCAGCAGCCACGCAATCGCCAGATACGACACAATCGCTGCGATCACCGCGCCCACGAACAGGTAGACAAGGTCTTCCGCAGGGATGCGGTTCAAGCTCCGCAGCAGCGAGTAGACAGTAGCGACCCCCAGCGTCGGGATGGCAAGGTAGAAGGTGAACAGGGTGGCGGTGGCGCGCTGAAGGCCGCTTAGCATCCCGCCGATGATCGTCATGCCAGAGCGCGACATCCCGGGGAGCAGCGCCAAAATCTGCCACAGGCCGACGATGATTGCTTGGCGATAGGTGATCGTGCGCAGGTCGGCCATGATCTCGTCGCGCGGGCGTGTCTCTTGCGGGGAGGGGCGCAGCCGCTCTACCATGATGAACAGCACGCCGCCCACGATCAAGGCGAGCGCGACGTTGCGGCTGTTGAATAGGTTCACCTCGATCCAATCGGCGAACAGAAATCCGATGCCCGCTGCTGGGACGAAGGCGATGAGCAGCTTCAGCCACAGGGCGCGCACGCTGCCGTCGCGGTGGACGGTGCGCGCCTGCTGCCACAGCTCCGCCCAGTAGAACAGCACAACCGCGACGACCGACCCCACTTGGATGAAGATCTCAAACGTGCCGCTGTAGGTATCGCTGAGGGCGACGACCCGCCCCAGCACGATCAAGTGGCCGGTGGATGAGATCGGCAAGAATTCGGTGATGCCTTGCACGACGGCCAGCAGCAGCACGCGCAGCAGTTCTTCGAGCATACAATGTCTCTCCTCGGTGGTGAAGCAGGGCGCATCCCCTGCGACAGGCAATGCGCCCTATCATACCGCGCGGCTGGCTTAATCGGGTGGGGTAGGCTGGTCGATTTTGTGTTAACCCCACAACACGGGGCGGATGGCCGGGTAGAGCGCGACGTACTCGCGGTAGGGCTGTTCGTAGGCTGGGGCTTCGGCGCTGGGCTGGACGATCTCGGTCGTGCTGATGCAGGCGTCGCACGCGCTGGCTGCGTCGGGGTAGATCCCCACGCCGACCGCTGCCAGCAGCGCCGCGCCAAGCGCCGCGCCCTCGGTCGTGTTGACGCTGGCGACGGGCATGCCGATGACGTCGGCGATGATCTGCCGCCACAGCATGGAACGCGCCCCGCCCCCGCCGATGCGCGCGACAGCGTTCGACGGGATGCCCACCGCGCGGATGAGTTCAAAGCAGTCGCGCAGGCCGAACGCCACGCCTTCCAGCACGGCGCGGGTGAGGTGCGCGCGGGTGTGGCGCGCTGTGAGGCCAACAAAGCCACCGCGCGCCAGCGGATCAGGGTGGGGGGTGCGTTCGCCAGTCAGGTAAGGCAGGAAGCGCAATCCCTCACAGCCGGCCGGGGCGTTAGCCGCCTCCGTCATCAGCGCGTCAAACGACGTATCTGGCGCGAGCGTGTCCCGATACCACTGGAGGCTGCCCGCGGCGCTCAGCATCACGCCCATGAAGTGCCATGCGTTGGGCAGCGCGTGGCAAAAGGCGTGCAAGCGCCCCTCCGGTTCATAGGCGTACTGGCTCAGTGGGGCGAACACCACGCCCGATGTGCCAACGGAAAGGCCGATCACCTCGGGGCGAACGGCCCCCACGCCGACTGCGCCCGCGGCTTGATCGCCGCCGCCGCCAACGACGGGCGTGCCCGCTGTGAGGCCGGTTTGTTCAGCGGCCTGCGCGGTCACTTCGCCCGTGATTTCTGTGCCTTCGTGCAGCGTCGGCAGCCACTCATTGGGGATGTCGAGCGCGTCCAGCACCTCTTGCGACCAGCGGCGGTTGGCCACGTCGAGCAGCGATGTCCCTGCTGAGTCGGACATGTCGCTCGCGGTCTGGCCCGTCAGCTTGTAGCGGATGTAATCCTTGGGCAGCAAGATGTGGGCGATGCGGGCGTAAACCTCTGGCTCATGCTCGCGCACCCACAGGATCTTCGGCGCGGTGAAGCCGGTCAGGGCGCGGTTGCCCGTCAGTTGGATGAGGCGCTCAAAGCCCACCTTGGCGGTGATCTCGTCGCATTGGGCTTGGGTGCGCTGATCGTTCCACAGGATGGCAGGCCGCAGCACCTGCCCCTGCGCGTCCAAGAGGGTGAGGCCGTGCATCTGCCCGGTGAGGCCGACCGCGGCGATGGGCTTATCGGGGTGGCGTTGGGTGACGGCGCGGATCGATTGAGCCGCCCCCTGCCACCACTCGTCAGGATTTTGCTCGCTCCAGAGGGGGCGCGGCTGCTGCAGCGAGAGCGCGGTGTTCTCCACGTCGATCACTGTGCCGCGCTCGTCGATGAGCAGCGCCTTCGCCCCTGTTGTGCTGACGTCCACGCCGAGTAAGTAACGCATGAGAAGCTCCTTTCAGCAAGATGCCCAGCCAACGCTGGGCATCCCCAAACTAACGCACGCCGAGCAGCAGCTCGACGGTCAACTGGTCGAGATGTTCGTAAGGCAGGCCGCGCTTGCCGATGCCCACACGGTCGAAGGTCTCGGCTTTCAGGCGGTTGGCCGTCTCGCGGCTGTAGCCCTGCGCCACATAATCGAGCGATGGGTCGGCAGCGTTAATCTCCGCCAGCAGCGCTTGGATCTCAGGGTCTTTGTTGAAGCGCTCGGCTTTCTCCTTGAGGATCAAGTAGGTGCGCATGCAGCCGCGCGCGAACCACTTCACGCCCTCGTAGTCCTCGGTGCGGTAAGCGTGCGCGTCGAAGTGGCGCATCCCTTGATAGCCGACATCCTCAAGGAACTTGACGATGAAGAAGGCTTGCTTGAGCATGGCCGAGCCAAAGCGGAAGTCTTGATCGTAGCGGCCAAACATCTGATCGTTGAGGTCAATGTGGAACAGCTTGCCCGCGTCCCATGCCTGCGCGATGGCGTGCAGGAAGTTCAGCCCAGCCATGTGCTCATGGGCCACCTCAGGGTTGAGGCCGACCATCTCAGGGTGGTCGAGCGTTTCGATGAACGCCAGCATGTGGCCGACGGTGGCTTGGAAGATGTCGCCGCGCGGCTCGTTGGGCTTCGGCTCAAGGGCAAATTTCAGGTTGTAGCCGTTGTCGATGACGTATTCACAGAGGAAGTTGAGCGCCTCGCGGAAGCGTTTGATCGCGTCGAGCGGGTTCTTGCTGGCGTCGGTCTCAGTGCCTTCGCGCCCGCCCCAAAAGACGTAGACTTCCGCGCCCAGCTCTACGCCGAGGTCGATGCTGCGCATAACCTTCTGCAGGGCATAGGCGCGCACTTTGGGATCGTTCGAGGTGAACGCGCCGTCCTTGAACACTGGGTCGGCAAACAAGTTGGTGGTGGCCATCGGGACTTTGAGGCCGGTATCGCTCAGCGCTTGCTTGAACTCGCGGGTGATCTTGGCGGCCTCGGCCTCGTCGGCGTCAATCGGGATCAGGTCGTTGTCGTGATAGTTGACGCCATACGCGCCGACCTCGCCCAGCAGACGCACGATCTCGGCGGGGCTGAGCGTCTCACGGGTGGGCTGGCCGAACGGGTCGCGCCCGATGTTGCCGACCGTCCACAGGCCGAAAGTGAATTTGTGTTCTGGTTTTGGATCGTACATGATGAAGGTCTCTCCTGTGTGGTTAACGAATCCCAGAGCGTTCACGGGTGCGGCGTGAGAGCGCGTCGACAATCACCGCGGCGATCAACACGATCGCGGTGAGGATCAAGCGCTGGCCGGCCCCCAGCCCCAACAAGAACATGCCGTTATCGACGGCGGCAATCACCAGCGCCCCGAAGAACGCGCTGGAGATGCGCCCGCTGCCGCCGTACAAGCTTGTCCCGCCGATGACGGGGGCCGCCAGCGAGTTGAGCAGCAGTTGGCCGCCGCCGGCGTCTGGTGCGACGGAGCCAAGCCGCGAGACGAGGATCAAGCCACCCAAACCTGCCAGCAGGCTGCACATGACAAAGCCGAGCAGCCGGATGCGCTCGACCGAGATACCAGCGCGGCGCGCGGCCTCACGGTTGCCACCCACGGCGAACAGGTAGCGCCCGAACTTCGTCTGGGTGGTGAGGTAGGTGAGCACCGCCATCAGCACCAGCACCAGCACGCCCACGAACGGTAGACCACGATCCTGATTGCAGATATAGACAAAGGCGAACACCATCAACCCCAAGACTAGCCCTTGCAGCGCGATGATCGACACAGGTTTGACGCTCAGCCCTGCCCGTGAACGTGAACGGTACTGGTAAGCTTCAAACAGCAGATAGACGGTCACCACAACTACCCCCAGCGCATAGCCCCACTCAGCGGGGAAGAACGACTGGGTGATGCCGCGAATGGTCGGGTTGCGCATGTTGACCGTGCCCGCCCCGCCCATCAGCAGCAGCACCACGCCGTTCCACGCGAGCTGCCCGCCAACCGTGACGATGAACGACGGCAGTTGAAACAAAGTGATGAGGCCGCCTTGCAGCAGCCCAATGAGCGTTGCGATGCCCAGCGAACATGCAATCGCCAAATACCACGGCACTTCATACGACAAGCTGCCGCCGTTGATGAGGTCAGCAAGCGCCTGCCACTCTGCTGGGATGAGGATGGGACGGGCGAGCAGTTGGCCTGTGATGACCGCCGAGACCCCTGCCACATACCCAACTGAGAGGTCAATCTCGCCCAGCAGCAGCACGAACACGATCCCATACCCGATGACGGTGAAGATCGACATCTGCACAAAGAGGTTGACAAGGTTGCGCGGTGTGAGGAAGTTGCTGTTGGCCGATTGGAAGATGATGGCGATGATAACCAAGCCGACGATGATCGGCAGGCTGCCGAGGTCGCCGCTGCGCACGCGCTGGAAGTAATTGTTGATGTATTCGCGGGCGGTGAGGGTGCGCTTGCTCTTTTGTAAGGCGCTCTCAACCGCGATGTCTTCAGAAGTGGTCATGATTCTTTCATCCCCGGCACATAGCTGAGTTTGCCTGCCGTCATCTCTTTGACGACTTCTTCATAGGAGGTTTCTTGGACTGACATCTCGCGCACGAGGTGACCGAGCCGCAGCACGGTGATCCGATCGGCGACTTCGAAGATGTCGTGCAGGTTGTGCGAGATGAGGATGACTGCGAGGCCTTTATCGGCCAAGCGACGCACCAGATCGAGGACTTGGCGCGTTTGAGCCACGCCGAGCGCGGCGGTCGGCTCGTCAAGGATGACAACTTTGGAGTTCCACATGACGGCTTTGGCCACCGCGATGGACTGGCGCTGCCCACCGGAGAGCGAACGCACCGGCAGGCGCACGCTGCGCAGCGTCGTCACGCTGAGCGAGGACAGGGTGTCGATGCAGGCCTGCTCCATGGTGATCTCGTCGAGGCGGCCAAAGCGGCCGAGCCGTTCCCGTCCGAGGAACATATTCGCCACCACGTCCAAGTTATCCGCAAGCGCCAGATCTTGATACACCACCTCAATCCCGAGCGCCGATGCGTCGCGCGGGCCATGGACGTGCACTTTGCGGCCTTCGAAGATGTAATCTCCGCTGTCAAACGGATAGATACCGGCTACACCTTTGATGAGGGTAGACTTGCCTGCGCCGTTATCGCCCACCAGCGCCATTACCTCGCCGAGGTTGGCGCGAAAATCGACATTGTTGAGCGCTTGAACAGCGCCAAAGCTCTTTGAAACGCCCTTCAGTTCAAGAATGGTTTCCACAGTGCTGATTGCCTCCATCTGCTGCTATTAAAGAGGGCGCAGCGACTGCTGCGCCCCTGAGTCAGACGACAAGCTGATGAACAGCCTCAGGCCGCCTAGCGATCCGCTGGGCAGAACTGGGCGAACTCACCGACGCAGATTTCTTCCCAAGTGCGGAAGCCATCGGCGATGACGGTTTCAGCGATGTTGTCCTTGGTGACGGCGACGGGGGTGAGGAGGATGGAGGGGATGTCGTTGGTGCCGTTGAAGGTGACGCCGTCGACGAAGCCGGAGACGTCCTCACCGCGCAGGAGGGCAATGGCGAGGGCAGCGGCGGCCTCAGCTTGGGCTTTGATGGCCTTGTAGACGGTCATGGACTGCTTGCCTGCGAGGATGTTCTGGATGCCGCCGACGGTGGCGTCTTGGCCGGTGACGGGGATGTAGGGCAGGCCCTGATTTTCGAGGGCGGCGATGACCGCACCGGCGAGGCCGTCGTTGGCGGCGATGGCGGCGTCGATGTCACCACCGGCGGCGGTGAGCATCTGCTCGAAGATGACGAGGGCTTGCTGGTTATCCCAGCCGGGGACGGACTGATCGTCGACGAGGATCCACTCACCGGACTCGAATTTGGGGCGGATGACGCTGTTGTAGCCGTTGGCGAAGAGGGTGGCGTTGTTGTCGGTGGGGGAGCCGTTGAGGACAGCGACGCGCGGGTTGACGAGGCCAGCGGCTTCGACGGCGGCGACGAGGCCTTCCCCTTGGAGGCGGCCGACGGCTTCGTTGTTGAAGGAGACGTAGAAGTCAGCGCCGGGGCCTTCGATGGTGAGGCGGTCGTAGTCGATGATGGCGACGCCAGCGGCGCGGGCGAGTTCGATGATGGCGGCGCCGGAGCCGCTGTCAAGGTTGACCATGAGGATGACCTTGGCGCCGTTGGTGATGGCCTGCTCGGCTTGGGTGATCTGGGTGGTGGGGTCACCCTCGGCGTTGACGATGGTGTACTCTACGCCAGCGGCTTCGAAGGCGGCGGCGAGGAAGCGGCGGTCGTCTGCCTCCCAACGAGCCGAGGACGCGCTGTCTGGCAGCAGCACGGCGATGCTGCCGGAGACGGGCATTGGGCTGGTCGCGCCAGTCAGAGCATCCGCTGGGCAGAACTGGGCGAACTCACCGACGCAGATTTCTTCCCAAGTGCGGAAGCCATCGGCGATGACGGTTTCAGCGATGTTGTCCTTGGTGACGGCGACGGGGGTGAGGAGGATGGAGGGGATGTCGTTGGTGCCGTTGAAGGTGACGCCGTCGACGAAGCCGGAGACGTCCTCACCGCGCAGGAGGGCAATGGCGAGGGCAGCGGCGGCCTCAGCTTGGGCTTTGATGGCCTTGTAGACGGTCATGGACTGCTTGCCTGCGAGGATGTTCTGGATGCCGCCGACGGTGGCGTCTTGGCCGGTGACGGGGATGTAGGGCAGGCCCTGATTTTCGAGGGCGGCGATGACCGCACCGGCGAGGCCGTCGTTGGCGGCGATGGCGGCGTCGATGTCACCACCGGCGGCGGTGAGCATCTGCTCGAAGATGACGAGGGCTTGCTGGT
>JBDNCV010000120.1:0-12015 GCA_046719465.1 Anaerolinea sp. | reverse complement strand
TGTCCTCGCCGCGCTGTCGCTGCCGCGGTCGATGAGCGCTTGATGGTCAAACACGCGCAGCACGTCGTACCAACCGTTCTCACCAGCGAACGGCGGCGCCCCCGCATGGCTGAGCATTACCCCTGCGTCCGTTGTCAGGTAGAAAGGCATCTGCATGAAGAAAGCGTGCAGCTGTGGCCGCCGGAAGCGCGCGCTGCCGTCTCGGTCGTGCTGGCTGATGCGCTGTTCCAGCGGCGCGTTCAGCGGCAGGTGCTGATGGTCACGGGTGAACATCAGGTCGTAGATGTGCGGCATCTCGTGGTTGCCGCATAACACAGTGATGAGGTTATCGCCGTATGTCTGACGCAGCATGAGGATGTCTTGCAGGATGTCGTAGCTGCAATCAGGTTGGATGTGCGGCGGCGCATGCACCACGTCGCCGCACAGCACAAGGCGATCCGCCTCGCCCCGCGCCCGATGGTGAAAAAAAAGCTCACGCAGCCGCAGATACGTCGCCCAGTCCCCGTGCAGGTCGGTCACGACCATCAAGCGACCACGTGTCAGATGGGGGGCGCGATCCTCAGACAACGAGCCAGCTGCTCTCCGCAATAAACACGCCCGCGCAGATCACCTCCAACGCCAGCAAGCCCACGTTCAACGGCGTGCGCAGCGCCGCCTCGCGCGCCATCAGCGCCAACCGTGTGAGCGCCATCCCCGCGTAGGCCAGCCCAAACATGACAAACGCTGTCGGGTAAAACTGAAGCAGGATTGCCCCCACGCCCAGCGCCACGTACATCCCGCCGTACTGGATGCGCAGCTCCGCGCGGCCTTGAACGCCCTCGGCCTGCACGCCGATGATGCGCGCAATCAGATCAGGCCGCAGCAGCGCCACCAGCCCGAACAGCACGTTCGCCCCTGCCAGCACCAGCTTAGCGATAAAAATAAGTGACATAAGCCCCTCAGAGTACTAACAGCAGGGCAGGCTTCGAGCCTGCCCCGGTGGTGTGAAAGGATTGGTTTATTCGTAGCCCAAAATGCTCACCACGTCGCGGACGGCTTTCGCGCTGATCTCCAGCATGGCCTTTTCCTCGTCGTTGAGCTGCATCTCGATCACCCGCTCCACGCCGTTCTTGCCCAGCACCGCCGGAACGCCGATGTACAGATCCTTGTAGCCATACTCGCCTTGCAGGTAGACCGCGGATGGGATCACGCGCTTTTGATCGCGCAGGATCGCCTCAACCATCTCATACGCGCCCGCGGCAGGCGCATAGTAGCCGCTGTAGCCCAACAGGCCGACGATCTCGCCGCCGCCCTTGCGCGTGCGCTCGATGATGGCTTGCAGCCGTTCCTCAGAGATCAACTCACGCACGGGAATCCCCGCGATGGACGTGTGACGCGGCAGCGGAACCATCTCGTCGCCGTGGCCGCCCAACACGATGCCGTGCACGTCCTTCACGCTCAGGCCGGTCTCCATGGCGATGAACGTCTTGTAGCGCGCCGTGTCGAGCGAGCCTGCCATGCCGATCACGCGGTTGGACGGGAAGCCGCTCTCCTTCAGCGCCACATGGCACATCGCGTCCAGCGGGTTGCTCACCACGATGATGATGCTGTTCGGGCTGTACTTGACCACTTCCTTGACCGCGCCCGCCACAATCGCCTGATTGGTCTTGACCAGATCGGCGCGGCTGGGGAACTGCCCCGTCACCGGGTCTTTCTTGCGCGGCACACCCGCCGTGACCACCACCACGTCGCTGTCGGCGGTCGTCTCATAGGTTGACGCGCCGGTGATGCTCAGGTCAAACTTGAACACGGGCGAGCTTTCAGCCAGATCCAGCGCCTTGCCTTTGGCCGCGCCTTCGACGATGTCGATCAACACGACATCGGCCAGTTCCTTCGACGCGATCCAGTGCGCCGTGGTCGCGCCCACATTGCCCGCACCAACAACGGTGACCTTATAACGTGCCATTTGCCTTCTCCTCTAAAATTGTGAGTCCATTTCAGTTAAGAACCGGGGTCAATCTTACCCAATCCTGCCCTGAGTGTGTAGCAGTGGTTCAAGGTGGCGCGGCCCAGACCGCGCGCAGTCCCCTACAGCATACCACGCTGCTCTGCGCGCTTCCGGTGAAGGTTATCCGCGTTCGTCTGTGACGTTTGTCACAATCACAACACGCGCAGATCACCGCGCGCGCTGCGGTCGAGGTGGGATGCATCCCCCACCGTTACCAGCTTCCAGTGATCCCCTTCACGTTCCAGCGTCGTCACGGATGTGTTGACGAAGTGGTAACCGTCGATTAGAGCCTTATCAAACAAGCTGTTCAACAGCCAGCGGATCGACCCGCCGTGTGACACAATCGCCACCCGCTCAGCCGTCTCGTGCCGCATCAGATACTGCCAGAAGTCGGCCACTCGCGCCTTGACTTGCAGCCGTGATTCACCCGTCGGGATCACAAAGTCGTCGCTGTGATCCCAGTGGTTGATCTCCAACGGGTAGGTGAGCGCAATCTCGCTGCGGGTTAGCCCCTGAAAGATGCCGCAGTTCAGCTCGCGCAGGCGCTTATCTGTCCGGACTTGGGTCAGCCCCGCCCCCGCCGCGATGGCCTGCGCTGTCTCCAACGCGCGCGCGAGGTCACTGCTGTAGACAGCTTGCAGCCCGCGCGAGGCCAGCGCGCTGGCCACCTGCTGGGCTTGCTCACGCCCCAGTCGGTTCAGCGGGATGTCCAAATGACCCTGCCAACGCCCACTGAGGTTGTAGTCCGTCTCGCCGTGGCGGACGATGAATACTTGCTGAACAGTCATGATTTCACCTTAAGATGAACTTGACGCTTGTGGTGCGAATAGGCACAATTTAAGTGCAAACTATTCAAGTGTAACATCACAAAAAGGTGTTTCCAGTGCAAATCGAGCAGACGGCAGAAATTCATGAGCCTCAAGCCCCCAGCCAAGGGCTGTTGACCGGCCTCGCCATGATCGGCGGGTTGGGGATTACGCTGGTCGTGCTGACGTTGGGGTTGGGCGCGGCGGGTGTCCTCCCCGCAGAGGGTAACACCGTCGGCATCGGCGTTTTGCTCGGCTTGCTGCTGCTGGTGTTTGCGATTGGCGGTTGGCTCATCAGCGTGCAGCCCTTCCGGCATTTTGACAATATCGACGTCCCCGCGCCGGACGAGCACCACGGCCACGACGACCACAGCAGCGAGTCGCACTAAGCCGGATGTATCGCCTGCCGCCCCGTCAGCCAGTGCAAGATATTCTCACAGGCGTTGTGCTGCGCGCGTTCGACCGCTTATTCCTCGCCAGTGACCCCGTCCCCGACGCTGAGGTGATCGCCAGCGGCAGCATCGCTGTGCGCTACGGCATCGTCTACCTCGGGCGCGCCTATCATGCGATCATGCCAGAACTCGTCGCGCTTGATACTGGCGGCGGCTTCGCCGGTGAAGAGGCATGGAACTTCCTGTTTGAGCAGAGCAACTTGTTCCCCCGCGCGGACGTCATCGGCTTCCGTGAAGACGGTGAGGAAGACATGGTCACGGTCAAATCGCTCGACTTGATGTACCCCGTGCGGGCATTTGCCTTCTTCCCGCCAGATGCGCCCGTCAACCTCGGCCAGTTGAGCGCCCTGCTCGGCACATTCCCAGAGGCGCTGCCCGACCGCCTCACCAACTGCCTCGACACCTATCCCGACCTAGCCACCTACAAGGCCAAACACCCATGAGCGAGCTTGACGACATCTTCGCCGACGATTGGGGCGACGATCATCGTTCGGGGGTTGTGGCCGTGGTGGGACGCCCCAACGTGGGCAAATCCTCGCTGTTGAACGCGCTGCTGGGCCAGAAGATCGCCATCACCACGCCCAAGCCGCAGACCACCCGCCGCCAGCAGCTCGGCATCCTCACCTTGCCGCACGCGCAGATCCTATTCACCGACACGCCGGGCATTCACCGCCCGCACAACAAACTCGGCGAGTACATGGTGGCGGCGGCAGAGAACGCGCTGCGCGACGCCGACGTAATCCTGTGGATCATGGACGCCACCGAGCCGCCCAACGCCAGCGACCGCCTCATCAGCGAGAAGCTGGCTAAAATCCGCCAGACGCCCGTCCTGCTCATCCTCAACAAGGTCGATCTGCTTAAAGGGGTGGTCGATTTCTCCGCGCACATCGCGCTCGCACCGGAGGCCAAGCTGCTGCACGTCAGCGCGCTGAAGGGAACTAACATCGACAAGCTGATCGAGGAACTCGTCGCGCTGCTGCCGTTGGGGCCGCGCTACTACCCCGTCGATCAAGTCAGCGATATGAACATGCGCTTCATCGCCGCGGAGATCATCCGCGAGAAGATCATCAACAACACCTCGCAAGAAGTGCCGCACTCCGTCGCCGTGGAGATTGACGGGTTCAAAGAGGAACCCGACCGTTCGACCATCTCGGCCATCATCTACGTCGAGAAAGATTCTCAGCGCGGCATCCTCGTCGGCAAGGGTGGCTCGATGATCAAGAAGATCGGCACGGAAGCGCGCCGTGAGCTGATCGAGCAGATGGGAACGCCCGTCCACCTCGACCTGCGGGTGAAGGTGCTGCCTAATTGGCGCGACGATGAGGCCTTGATGCGCCGCATGGGCTACCGCCTCCCCACTGACGACGACTAAACCCCCAGCACGCTGCGCGCTGCCGCCACGTCCAACGCCAACTGCGCCCGCAGCGCGTCGATCCCGCTGAACTTCTGCTCTGCGCGCAGGCGATGCTCAAACGTGACCGTCAGCGTCTCGCCGTAGATATCTGCGTCGAAGTCCAGCAGGTGCGGCTCCACGCGGATCGCCACACCGTCAAAGGTTGGGCGCGTCCCGATGTTCGTCACCGCCGCATAGCGCTTGCCGCGCACGGTCGCCCAACCCGCATACACCCCGTTCAGCGGGATGACTAACTCATCCCACACCGCTAGATTCGCCGTCGGGAAACCGATAAGCCGACCGCGCTTGTCGCCATGCACCACCTCGCCGCTCAGGCTGTAACTGCGCCCCAACCACTCGCGCGCCAGTTCCACGCGGCCTTGCAGCAGCAGCTCCCGAATGCTCGTGCTCGAGATGACCGCGCCCGCGTCGGAGTAGGTCACCAGCTCCACCGGCTGAACTTGATACCCGCGCGCCTCCCCCAACGCCGAGAGATACGCGACGTTGCCCTCCCGCTGATAGCCCAGCGCAAAGTCCGCGCCCACCCACAGCTGGCGCATTCCAAGCCGCGCCACCAACTGGTCAACAAACGCCGCCGCGCGCATCTGACGCAGGCGCTCATCGAACGCCAGCGTGATGACCACATCCACGCCGAGCTGTTCCAGCAGCGTCGCGCGTTCATCCGGCGTGGTGAGGTAGTAGCGCCCCACCACCCCACGCAGCACGACATCGGGATGCGGGAAAAACGAGATAACGACCGCACGCTGCCCGACGTGATGGGCCTGCGCCACCAAGTCTGCCAGCAGACGCTGATGCCCACGATGCACGCCATCGTAGACGCCGATAGTGACGAGCGACGCGCCGTCGAGCTGCACGTCCTCCAGTTTACGAAAGTGCGCCATCCACAAAGACCTTTCGTGGGTTCAAGCGGTGATCTTGCCACTCAGCGACTGCAACGAGCCGCCATGCCTCATCATAGACCATCACGGGGCCGCTAAGCGCCTCGGCGCAGGCAATCGCCCGTCCATGCGCCAAGTCGCGCACCTCGGACGGTGTCACTTGCACGCGCGCATACGCCCCCAGCGCGTCCACCGGCGCGATGACGTGTGCGGCCAGCTCGGATGGGTCGCTCACCTGTTCAAGGTTGATCGAATTGCGCAGCAGGAAGTCCCCGCTAAACGTGCGCGTGAGCGACAACACGTGTGCGCCCACGCCCAAGCGCTGGCCGAGGTCGTGCACCAAGCTCCGGATGTAAGTCCCTGCGCCGCAGTGCACGTTCAGCATGGCGTAGGGGGGATCGAACGTGATTAGCTCCAGCTGGTCAATCCGCACCGCGCGCGGCTCCGTCTCCACGGCTTGGCCGCTGCGCGCCAGCTCGTACAGCTTGCGCCCGTCCTTCTTGATCGCGCTGTAGGCAGGAGGGCGCTGCATCAGCACGCCGGTGAACTCTGGCAGCAGCGCCGTAATATCGCGCGCGGTGAGGTGGTTAACAGGCTGCACCTCAAGCACAGTGCCGTCCGCGTCGTAGGTGTCGGTCGTCTGCCCCAGACGCGCCACCACCCGATAGCCTTTGCTGGTGTGCATCACGTAGTCGCTCAGCCGCGTCGCGCTGCCGAGGCAGACGATCAACACACCGTCCGCCAGCGGATCAAGCGTCCCCGCGTGGCCGACCTTGAGCTTACGATCCACGCCGCGCAGCATCCGGCGGACTTGGCTCACCACATCATGGCTTGTTATGCCGGAGGGCTTATTGACGTTGAGGAACCCGTTAAACAATCTCGAGCTTGCCTTTGCACACCACGTCACGCAGCATCGGCAGCACCAACGCCTCTGCCTCAGCAAGGCTCATGTAGAGCGTCGCGCCAGCGGCTTGCAAGTGCCCGCCGCCGCCCAGCGACTTTGCCAAGCTGGCCACGTCGTAGCCTCGCTTGGAGCGCAAACTCAGCCGCACCTTGCCGTCGTGCTCTTTGAACACACACGCCACCATAATCTGATTGACGCGGACGAGGAATTGCACGATGCCGGCGTCAGTCGCGTTCTCCATGCCGACCGAGGCCGCATCCGCCGCATAGACGCTGACATAGGCAATCTGATCCTCGACCATCACGCGCGGCAGCACACGCTTCCACAGCTCCAGCTCGTCCAAGTCCATCACGTCCAGCGTGCGCGCCGTGATCTCAGTCAGCGACGCGCCGCGCTGCATGAGCTTGACGGCCAGCTCCAGCGTGCGCTGGGTGGTGCTGCTCGTGCGGAAGCCTATCGTGTCCGTCACCATCCCAGTTAGCAGCGGCACGGCCACATCACGCCCATAATCGGTGTGGCCGACGCGCTCCCACAGCTCGCAGATGATCTCGGCAGCGCTGGCTGACTCCGGCACGACCAGCGCCACATCCCCAAAACGCGGGTTGGTGGGGTGGTGGTCGATGTTGACGATGCGCGGCGCATGCGCCAGCGCATACGCCCCCACCTCGCCCGCGCGGTCAAGGTCGCCTGCGTCCACAAACACCACCAGATCCCAATCGCCGCTCTCAAGGGTTGGCAGCACCGTCTCGGAGCCGGGCACAAACTGCAAGAACTCCGGCACGCCCTCATCAACCGCACACGTCACATTCTTGCCCAGCGCCCGCAGCTGATTCGTCAGCCCCAGCAGTGAGCCGATGGCGTCGCCGTCGGGGTGCGGGTGTGACACCACCACGATCCGTTCAGCGGCCATCAGCGTATCGTAGACCTCAGTCCAAGTCATCGTCGTCGTCCTCAGTAGCATCGTCAGGGTCAGGCGGTGGGATGTCGAGGTCATCCAGCAGCCGATTGATGTGTTCGCCGGTTTCGAGCGTCGTGTCCCAGCGGAAGATCAGCTCCGGCGTGCTGCGAAGGCGAATCCGCTTGCCCACCTCGCGTCGCAGGAAGCCGGACGCGCGCTTCAACCCGTCCATCACGTCGCTCTGACGGCTTTCATCGCCCAGCGCGTTGACATACACCGTCGCGTACACCAGCTCTGGGTCAAGGCTGACCTCGGTGATGGTGACGTGCTGCAAGCGTGGGTCGGCAACGTCACGCCGCACCAAATCGCTCAGGATCTCGCGGATCCGTTCGTTCATGCGCTGCTGCTTCACACCCATGTTAGTTGACGCGCTCCATCACGAAGAACTCGATGATGTCGCCCTCAGCAAAGTCGCTGAAGCCATCCAACCCCACGCCGCACTCATAGCCCGTGCGCACCTCGCGCACGTCCTCGTTGAAGCGCTTGAGCGATCCTACAGGGACGTTCTCCGCCAGCAGCTTGTCTTGGCGATAGACGCGCGCCTTGGCGTTGCGCCGTGCCTCGCCCTCCAGCATGTAGCAGCCCGCAATCGCCCCCACGCGCGAAATCTTGAACACCGCGCGCACTTCCGCCTTGCCGATGGTCTTGGGTTCATACTTGGGATCGAGCATGCCCTTGAGCGCCATCTCAAGATCTTCAAACAGCTTGTAGATGATGTTGTACTTGCGGATTTCCACGCGCTGCGACAATGCCGAGCGCTCGACACTGGAGGGCACATCGGTGTTAAAAGCGATGATGATCGCCTTTGACGCGCTGGCGAGCATCACGTCGGCCTCGCTCACGCTGCCCACTTCCGCCGCCAAGACGCGAATCCGCACCTTTTCAGGGTTGTTCTCGCTCATGTCGGCAATGGTCTCAGTAATCGGCTGGATCGACCCCTGCACGTCCACCTTGATGATGAGGTTGATCTCCTTGCGTTCGCTGGATTCCAAGTTAGCGTAGAGGTCTTCCAGCGTGAAGGTACGGGCAGGCGCTTGGCTGCGGGCTTTCTCGTCGTTCAAACGGTCTTGGACGATGGCGCGCGCCTCGCGCTCGTTCTTGACGGTCTCCCAGCGGTCGCCGGGGATAGGCGGCTCATTCAAGCCCAGCACCTCGACCGGTGTGGATGGCGTGGCCTCTTTCATAGGTTTGCCGCGGTCATCGTACATGGCCTTGATGCGGCCGTGGCTCGTCCCAACGAGGACATAATCACCGACCCGCAGCGTGCCGTTCTGGACGAGCAGGGTTGCCATCGTGCCACGGTGACGATCCATCCGCGCCTCCAGCACCACGCCGCGCGGCGCGCCCTTCGGGTTGGCGACGAAGTTGCTGCTGTCCGCCACCAGCAAAATCGCCTCCAGCAGGTCGGGGATGCCCTCTTTCTTGAGCGAGTTCACTGGGATCATGATGGTGTCGCCGTCCCAATCGTCGGGTTGGAGGCCAAGCTGGGCGAGCTGCTGCTTGACGCGATCCACGTTGGCGTTATGCTTGTCCACCTTCGTAATGGCGACGATCACCGGCAGGTTGGCCGCGCGCGCATGGTTGAGCGCCTCGCGTGTCGTCGGCATCACCCCGTCGTCCGCTGCCACCACCAAGATCGCAATGTCGGCGCTGTTGGAGCCGCGCGCGCGCATCGCCGTGAACGCTTGATGGCCCGGGGTATCAAGGAAGGTAATATAGCGCCCTTCATGCTGCACACGATACGCGCCGATGTGCTGCGTGATGCCGCCAGCCTCGCCCGCCGCCACCGACGCCGAGCGGATCGTATCCAGCAGCGTCGTCTTGCCGTGGTCAACATGGCCGAGAATCGTCACCACTGGCGGGCGCGGCACAAGGTTGGCTGCGTCCTCGCCTTGATAGATTTCTTCAAACTTCTTGGTGAGTTCTTCGGCGCGGGCTTGCTCTTTTTCTTGCTCGGCGACTGCCGTTGCTGAGACAGCCTCAAAGCCCATATCCTCCACGACGATGGCCGCCGTGTCGAAGTCGATCTGTTGGTTGATCGAAACCATCGTCCCACTGGCGATGAGCTTCTTCATCACCGCAATCGGGCTGGCCTTGATGAGTTCTGCCAGATCACGCACGGTGACGTAATCAGGGATCAATACTTGCTGCTTCTCAGTTGCCATACATTCCTTCTCCATTGCTGTTTCAGCAGAAGGTAAGCATGGCAACCGCCCTGCTTACCCTGCGTGAGTGATCATGTCGTTCATACGACGCGCTGCCGTATCAGCTCGCGGTCATCAGCGCTCAGCCGTGCCCGCAGCGCATTCGCCAGCACATCGGTTGTTGCGGCGCGCTGCCAGCATTCAGGGTTATCACACAGATACGCCCCTCTGCCGTGCGCTTTGCCGGTCGGATCAATCATGAGGCCCGTCTCGGCCCGCACGATCCGCGTCAGCGTGCGCTTGCCGCTTTTCTCGCGGCAGACGATGCAGGTGCGAATCGGCGTATGTTTGGGGCGGCTGTTCATCGCTGCACCTTAGAAATCGGCATCCCAGTCGTACTTGCTAGCACGACCGGATTTACGGCTGCGCTTGATGCGCACCTCGCCGCTTTCCTCATCGTACACCAGCTGACGACGATGCTTCTTCTTGTCTTTGCGCGGGCCGCCTTCGTCCTCATCGTCGAAGGCCACCGCCACCTCGTCAAGGTCAAGTATAGGCGCAGGTGCGACGACTTCACCGCCGAAGGCGCTGCGCAGCACCGGCTCCTCCTCCACGGTGGGCGCGGGCGTCACCACCTCATCGACCAGCACCGGCTTGTCATCTTCAACAGTCGTCTGCGCCGACTCCGGCATCAACATCTGATCGAGTTCTTCCGGCGTCAGCACGGCCAGCTCATCCAACGCGCGCTGAACGTCGGCAATCGCCTCGGCGCTCAGGCGCTTGCGCAGGCGCGTCTCTGTGATGAGCGTCGAGAGCATCACTTGGCCGACGTTCTCAAACGGGATGAGCGCCTCGGTAATCGCCTCTGACAAGCCCAGACGCTGTACCGGCAGTTTGAACAACTGCGGCGGGATCACCATGCGCACCGCCTCAATCTCTTTCTGGCGTGCCTTGCGCAGGACTTCACGATCAGCCAGCAGGCGATCTTCCACCATGATTGCAAAGCGGTTCAGCACCGCGTAGTCTTCAGGGAAGAGGGTCATATCGGCCATCTTCTTTTCAACCAAGCGCGTCACCTGTGCGATCAGCTCCGGTTGGCTGCGCGCCAGCTCGTTGAACGGTGGCACGTCTAAGTTGGCCAGCGCCCCCTGCACCGTCTCCAACACGCTCTTGATGTCGATGCGCCAGCCTGTCAGCTTGGCCGCCAAGCGCGCGTTCTGCCCCTCGCGCCCGATGGCCAGCGACAGTTGATCATCCGGCACGATCACCAGCGCGGTCTGGCCTTCTTCCACGTCGCGTTCAAGGTACACCGCCGCCACCTTCGCCGGGCTGAGGGCCTTGAGGATGAACTGCTCGGCCGACGGACTCCACTCGATCACGTCGATCTTCTCGCCGTTCAGCTCTTTGACGATGTTCTGAATGCGCCCCCCGCGCTGGCCGACGCACGCGCCAACGGGGTCAATGCCATCTTGCAGCGCGGCCACTGCCACCTTAGAGCGATAGCCCGCCTCGCGCGCGATGCTTTTGATCTCGATCTTGCCGTCGTAAATCTCCGGCACTTCGTATTCCAGCAGGCGGCGGAGCATGTTGCGATGCGTGCGCGAGACGATGATCTGCGGGCCTTTGTTGCCCTTCTTCACCTCGACGACGTATACGCGCAGCTTCTGATGCGGGTGCAGCCGTTCACCCGGAATCTGCTGGTTGCGGTTCAGCACGGCCTCAGCGCGCCCCAAGCTCAGCGTCACCACGCTGTTGCTTATGCTCTGCACTGTGCCGGTGATCAAGTCATTCTGGCGCACCATGAACTCGTTGTAGACCGAGTTCCGTTCCGCCTCACGAATGCGCTGGAGGATCACCTGCTTGGCGCTCTGTGCGGCAATGCGTCCGAAGCTCTTGGGCGTGTTCTCGGCCTGCACCATCACCAAGTCGCCCACCTGCGCCTCAGGGTTGTAGTAACGCGCTGTTTCCAGCGTGACCTCTGTCGCCTCGGAGACAATGTCATCCTCCGTGCCGGCGATGACCTCCTTTTCAACATAGATGCGGGCGCGGCCCGTCGTCGGCTCGATGCGCGCCTCCACAGGCTGCGCTTGGCTCAGTTTGGCATACTTGCGATAGGCGTTCACCAACGCAAATTGCAGCGCGTCAATGATCACGTCCTGCGGCAAGGCCCGCATCTCGGCAATTTCACTAAATGCCATTTGTAGTTCGTTGCTTGCCATTCGAATTCTCTCGCACTCGCTACTCGTGCAGCTAACCTTACTAAAACGAAAAGTGGGGGTTAGCCCACTTCTCGACGTTGATCTACGATTGCTTAAATTTTAACATGCGCCAAGCGGCAGTGTCAAGCGCATCACACTCGCTTGGGAGTGTCTAAGGTCGCGGTGATGCGTCATCTCGTCTTGTTCGGTTGGTGTTACAAGGCCTCATCCCCCAACCCCCTTCTCCCACGGGAGAAGGGGGCAAAAGTCCCCT
>JBDNCV010000012.1:0-40044 GCA_046719465.1 Anaerolinea sp. | reverse complement strand
CTGCGTCAGCGTGGACAACAAAGAGGCCAACGCCTTCAGACGCGCCACGGTGGCCAGCACGGCGCTTACCTGCGCCACCGGCTGCTGGGTGATCGTGCGCCCGTCGGAAGATCGCCAAGTGGCGCTCGATCTGGTGCGGTTGGTCGCACCCAGCGACCCACTCAGAGCTGGCCTCTATGAGGAGAACTTCCCCGGCCTGCGCAACTTCAAGCAGACAAGCCCAACGACCTATGACATCAGCACGAACGCGGACGACCTGCTCAGCATGAACATCCTGCCACGGGTGACCGCAGCGGGCGCATCCGGCACGTTCATCCGGCGCTACATCGCCGCAGATGCCGGCTCGAACACGTCGGCGCTCAACGGCGGCCTCTACTTCACGATGGAGGGCACGGGCTTTAGCATCGGCTTCGTCAACGACGCCTTCCAAGATGAGGTTCGCATCTGCTACCTGCCCTACACTGGCCCTGAGCCAACCGTTCACACCGTGCTGACGACAGGCCGCTGCCAAACCTTCGACAACCAGAGCAGCGCAACCGCCTTCCGCGTGAACCGCTCCATCTTGGGGCTGCCCTCGGCTCAGTACGCAGTGGTCGTTCAGATGCGTGACGACAACGGCATCCCTGCCGTCCACACAGCCAGCCAACTGCCCCTGCGCATGGACATCGACTCTGTAACAGTCTACGACGACGTCTGGTTCGCCAACAGTCAACCTAACTGGTTGGATGACACCCATACCACGGCTATCACTCCGGCGATGGGGCGCGTTGAGACCAACGTCAACAACCGCGCAACAGATCGCCGCGTGCAGTTCTTCGGCGCGTGGAGCAATGTGGCTAACGCCCGCTACAGCGGTGGACGTTACGATCTGACCAGCAGCGCAGGCTCCGGCATCGTGTTCCGCACGGCCAACGCCAACGCGATCACCCTGTTCACAGCGTTGGGCAACACCTTCACGGACGTGCGCATCTGTGCTACGCCGCTGAACCTCGACCCGTTAACCCAGAGCAGCCCCACCACCTGCACAGAGCAGTCGCTGCGCGGCTCAGGGTTCCAGAGGGCGATCAACTTCACGTTGGGTGACGCAGTTGATGAGTATGTTGTGACGGTCACGACGATGCGCAACGCGCAATTCCATCTGGACGCGATCCAAGTCTTTGACAGCACTATCGCGCTGCCGCCGGGCTTCTACGAGTCGGATGATGCGCGCATCCGCTACAACCGCACGTACCAGAACTTCGTCCCCAACGGTGACTTCGAAGTGACCAATGCCGCCCGTGTGCCGCTTAACTGGACGACTGTCGGCTCGCCGACCGGCTTCACCACTGTGAACAGCACGGTCGTCAGCGGCACGAAATATGCGACGTTCAGCGGTGGCATCAACGTTGGCATTCGCAGTGAGACGTTCACCGTGCCAACCACGGGAACCTACCCCCTCGCTGCCTATGTGCTGCTCACGCGGGGCACAGCTCAAGTCCGCCTGCGCGAAAACACGCTCACTGGCGTTGTGACGCTTAAAACCTTCCCGCTGACACGCACCGGCAGCATATGGCAGGTCTATCGTGACTCAGTCTCACTGGTCGCAGGCAGCGAGTACTTCATCGAGATCGTCAGCATGAGCGCTCAATCGACCATCGGCGTGGACGCCGTACAAGTCAACATGGGTGGCTTGTGGACGACCGAGTTCAACAACAGCTACAGTGACGGCAGCCTGCGGCGCAGCCTGACCGCTGGCGCGAGCGTCACCTTCAGCTTCACTGGCACAGGCTTCGCGCTCGGCATGTTGGTTGATCGCAGCGGTGGTGAGACCGAGGTCTGCTACGGCGTCGGCTCGCCCACCAACTGCTTCGTCTACCAGAACGAGCTGGCCGCCCCCAGCGCCCGTGTGAGCCGCGTCATCGCTGGGCTGCCGCTCAACACCTATGTAGTGCGCATCCGTGAAGTGGACGATGGCTTCTCTACGCTCGTGGCGAACAACCCACAAGCGCTGCGGCCTAACGCCAACATCATCTCGCGCGTGGCGCTGGACACGGTCGAAATCTTCGGCGCGACAACTTTCGCCGCCCTGCCCGTCGGCAGCTTCAACGAGAACGCGACGAACCCCTCCGGCGTGCCATACTTCCGCTTCTTCCCTGAGGGGCGCTTCCGCACGATCACCGGCAGCCCCGCCGCTGCCTACAGCAACGCGAGCTTCGCAGCCGTAGTGGAGAACAACGGCGCGATCTCGAACAACTTCGCTGGGCCGTCGATGGTCTTTACCATCAACAAGCAGCAAGGCCGCAGCGCCACGCTGATCTTCGCGCTGGGGCCAGCCAACAACAGCCGCAGCACGCAGGTGCTGATCTGCGCAGGCAACAACATCAACGGAGCCATTGCATGGGATGGCGTGGCCTTCCGCACCGCCAATGCAGGCACACCGGGGAGCTGCACCCTGCGCACGACCGCCCGCACCGACCGCGAGCTGATCGTCAACGCTGCCGACCTATCGGCGCTCAGCACAGGCACTAGCGGCACGATCCGCGTGAGCATCACCGCGCTGGTTCCCGGGCGTTTCGAGATCGACGGCGTAACCTACATCCAAGGTGACGCGCTGCCCACGGGCATGAACGACGACATCCTCGCTGCGCCGCTCACCAACAGCATTGCAGCCCAGAACGCTGCCCTGCTCAAGTTTGCGGTGGGCAGCAATTTCGGCGTCAACCGCGATACGCGCCTCTTCTCGCTCTCAGTTCCTACCGGTTGCCGTCCGACGGAGCAGTGGTGTTTGCTGCGCAACAACAGCTACTACGGCACGACAGCAGCCTACACCCGCGCAAATGACGCAACGCTCGGCTTCAACATCGAAGGCACTGGCTTTGGCCTCATGGTGCAGACGGAAGCCAGCGCAGGTGACATACGCATCTGCTACAAGCGCGCCAGCAACGAAACGCCCTTCCCCGCGTTGGGTGATGAAACGGACGCCGAAGACGTCGTCCTGAACAACAACAGCGTGCTGGGCATCTACTGCGAGCAGGTGCGGCTGAATACCGCGACGACCGGCGCCAGCACATGGCAAGGCCTTAACCGCACGCTCATCAATCCGAACCCGAGCTTTGGCTACACGTTCGCCTACTACGGCCTGCCGCAAGGGCGCTACACGGTCGAAGTTCGGACGATCCTACCCGTGATGAACCCGGGGCGGGTCATCATCGATGCCGTCAACGTGTTCAGCAACCCGACCACGCTGCCGCCGCTCCAGCCCGGGCTGCACGATGACAACGTGCCGTCCATCCGCTACGAGCCGTCGCTGGCATGGGTGCGGCAGAACACCCCTGCGCAGCCGCCTGCGGGCGCTTATGGCCGTGCCGAGAGCATCACGCGCTTGGCGGGCAGCGTGGCGCAGCTCCGCGTGGAGGGCAACTCCGTAACGTTCTTCCAAAGCTTGACGGGTGGTTCATCACGGCATGTCAATCTGTGCTTGCTCATCACCGCAGCAGGTGGCAACCCGGGCAACGTCCATTGCAGCGCGACCTCACAAACTGCACCACGTCCATCTGTGCAGCAAGCGTGGTGGGCACAAACCGGCACTGGGCGCATGTCCCCCGTTATGATCTACGGTCTAGGTGAAGGGGTTCACACCCTCATCATCGAGAACCGTGACCACAACCGACCGCTGAGCATCGACGCCATCGCTGTTCAGCCCTAAAATAGCAGCATCGAGAGGCGGGCAACCGCCTCTCTGCTTGCCTGCCTGTAAGGAAACAAACGATGCTCACAATTCACCCAGACGTTGCCGAAGCGCTGCAACAGAAGCGGCCTGTCGTCGCCCTTGAATCAACCGTCATCACCCACGGGCTGCCCTACCCCGCCAACGTCGAGACGGCGCTGGCGATGGAACAAGCGGTGCGTGATGGGGGCGCAGTCCCTGCGACGATCGCCGTCCTCAAGGGGCAGATCACTGTAGGCTTGACGCGCGAGCAGATCGAAGCGCTGGGGCAGTCGCAGCCCGGCACGGTGCGCAAGTGCTCCCGCCGTGACCTGCCGATTGCTATCGGGCTGCACGAGGACGCAGCCACGACAGTTGCCGGAACGATGATCGTGGCGCACATGGCAGGGATTCAGGTGTTTGCCACCGGCGGCATTGGCGGTGTGCATCGCGGCGCGCCCTACGATATCTCCGCCGATCTCATGGAACTGGGCCGCACGCCCGTGGTCGTCGTTTGCTCTGGCGCAAAGTCGATCCTCGACCTGCCCCTGACGCTCGAGGTGCTGGAAACGCAAGGCGTGCCGATCCTCGGCTATCAAACTGACAGCCTGCCCGCGTTCTACTCGCGCGACAGCGGCCTTGCCATTGATGTGCGCGTCGAGACGCCCGAGCAAGTCGCCCGCATCGTCCGCGCCGCCCGCCAGATCAACGCCCAGCACGGCATCCTAGTCACTGTGCCGGTGCCCGCCGAACACGCCATCGACTACCAAACTGCCGAGGCTGCCATCGACCAAGCCACGAAGGAAGCCGCCGCACAGGGGGTTCATGGGAAAGCTGTCACGCCGTTTGTGCTGGCGCGGGTCGCGCAGCTCACCGGTGGCCATTCCATGACGGCCAACCGCGCGCTGCTGGCCAACAACGCTCGCGTTGCCGCGCAGATTGCCGCCAGCGTCTAGCTTAGCCCAGCGCATCGATCACCACACGCCAGAATTGCAATCCGGCGTCACAGCCGATGACCAACGTTGTGCCGTCTGTGCTCAATCGCGCGCGGTCGGGCTGCGGGCGCGCGCACGTCAAATACGGGCCGAGGTCGAAACGTTCGCCTGTGGCCACATCCCAGACGAACACATTGGGGACAGAGTTCACGTTCACCCCCAGAATGACATCCGCGTTGGGGCTGAGGAAAAACCACTGCACATACTCGCCGTTCAAGGGCGCGATGGCCCGATTTTCCCCCGTGAGAAAATCGAGCAGGTACAGAGTCGTATCGAAGTTATCGCGCCAGACGAGGTGTGAGGCAGCGTTGTTGATGTTGCCAAACACTGAGGGGATGCCCGTACCGTTGTCGACCGTCACAATGGGCTGGTTGAGCGGCCAAAACCACAGCGTGACCAAGCCCTCCTCCGTCGATGTCACTTCATACGGGCTGGGAATGCGCCCGATCCGCACGACGTTCTCAGGGTCGTTGAGCAGCAGCGTCTCCTCGTACATGAACTCGCCAAGCGGATCTACCACCAACATCGGCGCAGAGAGGCGCTCAATCGTGTAGGAGCCATCGTCGAGCGTCCACAAGTCGAGCGCGGGCGCGTCGCTGGGGATGTCCAATACCACCACCTCATCTGCCACGCGATAGATGCGGATCGTCTCGCCGATGTTGTGCAGACCGTGGAATGTATCACCTGTGAAGAGGCCGGCTGCCATCGAGAACGGCTCCTCCGTGTAGAGCAGGCGCAGCTCGCCCCCTACATCGTAGCGCCACACGCCGCCCTCACGATCCAGCACGACTGCCGCGCTGCCGGTGTCGTTCAGCACAAACCACCCCTGCTGAAACTCCTCTGTGAAGGTCAATTCGTCTATTGGTTGCAGAAAAAATACCGTCTCAAGCATGATGGGCACTGGCTGAAAGCTGGTCAGCACCCCTGTCCAAAACAACACCCAAGACCACCACATGGGATGAGCCTCTCTTTCCTCAGTTTGCTGGTCTATAATACGCGCCGAGATCGAGACATGACCAGACGCTATGCCAGAACTGCCCCCGCCAACGTTGGTTGACATATCCGGTGCGCCTGCTGCCGTCTACAGCGCCGGGGATGGCCCCGCAGTCCTCATGCTGCACGGGTGGGGCGCGTCAGCCGCCTTGGTGTGGCCGCTTGCTGCCAAGTTGGCCGAGCGTGGCTTGCGCGCCCACGTGGTTGACTTGCCCGGTTTTGGTCACACCCTAGCACCTACTAACGCGTGGAGCGTTTTTGACTATGCGACATGGGCGCTTCACATCATGGATGCGTTGGACATCCCGACTGCGCACTTGTTCGGCCACAGCTTTGGTGGACGGCTGGCGCTCATCCTCGCCGCAGAGCATCCGCAGCGCTTCAAGCGCGTGGTGCTGGCCAACAGCGCCGGCCTGCGCCCTCGGCTGCCACTCACCACGCAGTTACGCACGCACGCCTACAAGGGCATCCGCAGCGCGCTCGTCGCGGTGGGCGCGCGCGTCCTCGCCGAACAACTGCGCCAGCGCTACAACGCCCGCTACGGCTCTTCGGACTTCAACGCGGCTTCTGGCATCATGCGTGAGACGTTCATCCGCGTGATCAACCAAGACTTAAGCCAATATGCCGCCCGCGTGCTACAGCCTACTCTTTTGTTCTGGGGTGATCAAGACACCGATACCCCGCTTTGGATGGGCCAAACCCTCGAGAAACTCATGCCAGATGCCGCGCTCATCGTCCACAAAGGCGCTGGCCACTACAGCTATCTAGATCGATTGGCTGAAACTGCGCACATCATGTCACACTTTTTGCTCGACGCTTGATTGATCACCCTTTGGAGACGTCCTCGTGTCAATGCCTGTTCTCATTGGAGCCATCTTGATCGCCGTCGTGTGGTCAGCGGCCGCCATCCAGCGCACGTATCGGCAAGCGCGCTTCTTTCAGATCGAGGAGTACATGAACCTGCGCTACGCGCGCTGGGTGCTGCGAGAGCCAAGCCGTGCGCTGCCCGTCCGCCCACTGGCTGCACTGATGGTCGCAGCGTTCATCGCTTTCTTCAGTGACCGCGTCCCCGATGGGTTCTCTCTCATCCCCTTCGCTGCGATGTTCGTGGCGGGCTTCGTCGCCCTCGTCCCATTGCCGGAGCCGCCCGTGAAGAAGGGCTTCGTCCGCACGCAGCGCGCCCAACGCCTATTGGGAACGGCCTTTACGCTGATTGTGGTTGTGATGGGGCTGGCCGTTTATCTTAGCTTGACGACAACCAGCACCAGCCTTGTGACTGCGCTGATCGTCGGAGGCGCGGGCGCGGCCGCGTTCTATCTGGCCCCCGTGTGGCTGATCGCGGCCAACATCCTCATGATCCCTGTGGAGGAACTGCTGCGCCGCCGCTTCATCAGCCGAGCGCGCCGCGTGCTGGCCGATGTCCACCCCAAAGTGATCGGCATCACCGGCAGCTACGGCAAGACGACCACCAAAAACTACCTGCGCGATATCCTCAACGGGCGTTTCAAGGCCTACGCTACCCCCAAAAGCTACAACACGATGATGGGCGTCTGCATCGCGCTGAACAACGACGTCGCGCAGGATTACAGCATCGACTATTTCATCTGCGAGATGGGGGCATACATCCGCGGGGAGATTCAACGTATCTGCGGCTTGACCCCGCCCGACATCAGCATCGTGATCGAGGTCGGCCCACAGCACCTTGAACGCTTCGGCAGCCTTGAAAACATCGCCATCGCCAAGTATGAGATCATCAAGGCGCTGAAGCCGGAAGGCCTCGGCATCTTCAACTGGGACAACCCCTACGTCCGCCAGATGTATGAGCGCGGCTACCCCAACCATCGGATCGCCGTCAGCACTGAAGCCGACCCGACCAACCTGCCAGCAGACGGGCCACGCTTCGTGGCGCATGACATTGAGGAATCGCTGGCAGGGCTGCGCTTCAACGTCACCGATGCAGCCACCGGCATCACACGCCCCTTTCAGACGCCGGTCGTTGGGCGGCACAACGTGCTGAATATCTTGCTTGCAACCGCAGTTGCCGTCCATGAAGGCATGACGCTGGACGACGTGGCGCGCCGTGTTGCTCAGCTTCAACCGGCAGAAAGCCGCCTCGTCACTCAGACAGATGAGCGCGGCATCGTCGTCATCAACGACGCCTACAGCGCCAACCCGGTTGGCATCAAAAGCTCGCTTGCGGTGCTCAACATGTACCCCGGACGGCGCGTCCTCATCACGCCCGGGATGGTCGAGCTGGGCGATCTGCACCATCAAGAGAACTTCAAGCTCGGCGTGCTCGCAGCGCAGATAGCGACTGACATCGTGCTGGTCGGCCCCAAGCAGACCCAGCCCATCCGCGAGGGCGTTGAGAGCACCAGCTTCCCGCGTGAGCAGCTGCAGGTGGTGAATCACGTCAGCGAGGCCATCGCGTGGTATCGCGCACAGTTAAAAGCAGGTGACGCCGTCCTGCTCTTGAACGACCTACCCGACACTTACTAACAGCGAAGGATCAAACCCATGAGCAGTCGTCTACTGACAGTCGCGGTCATCTTTGGCGGGCGCAGCGTTGAGCACGACGTGAGCATCGTCACCGCCCAGCAGATCATGAAAGTGATGGATCGCACGCGCTACAACGTCGTGCCAGTGTACATCACGCGCGATGGGAAGTGGCTCACCGGTGAACCGCTGACCGACATCGCCAACTTCAAAGACGACGCCATCTTACGCCACAAGGACGTGACCCCTGTCATTCTCTCGCCTGATGTGCGCCATCACGGGCTGCTGCTCGACCCGCTGGCACAGGGCTTCTTCCGTCGCCCTCGAGTCATCCGCGTGGATGTGCTGTTCCCGGCCATCCACGGCAGTCACGGTGAAGACGGCACGCTGCAAGGCCTGTTCGAGCTGGCAGATATCCCCTATGTCGGGTTTGCCACACTCGGGAGCGCACTAACAAACGACAAAATCATGACCAAGCAGGTGCTGCGCCAAGCGGGGCTGCCCGTGTTGGATGACGTGTGGTTCAGCCGCAGCCAGTGGCAGGCGACGCCTGATACCGTGTTGGCGCGGGTGCATGAGGCATTTGAGCTGCCTGTGTTCGTCAAACCAGCTGCCCTCGGCAGCAGCATCGGCGTTTCGCGCGTAGCAGACCTCAATCTGCTGCGCCCCTCGATTGACGTCGCCGCCAACCTTGACCGGCGGATCATGATCGAACCAGCGGTCAACAACCCCATTGAGATCAACTGCTCAGTCATCGGCTTTGGGGATGATGTGCGCGTCTCGGTGTTAGAGCAGCCGCTCACTTACACCGACTTCCTGACCTACGAAGATAAGTATCTAGCCGGCAGCAAAGGCATGAAAAGCGCCGACCGGATCATCCCCGCGCCGCTAGATGATGCTCAAACGCGCGAAATCCAGCGTTTGGCGCTTGAAGCGTTCAAGGCCGTGGACGGGCGCGGCATCGTCCGCATCGACTTCCTGCTTGAAGGGGATACCAAACACATTGTCATCAACGAGCTGAACACGCTGCCGGGGTCGCTCTCGTTCTATCTGTGGCGGCCCAGCGGCCTGACCGAAACTCAATTGATCGACCAGTTGATCCACTACGCGCGTGAGGCACACGCCGAGAAGCGCCGCAGCCTCACCGATTATCGCACAAGCCTAATTAGCCTAGCAGCGGCGCGCGGCATCAAAGGCGCGAAGAAGTAACCTCATTTAGGTGGTCTGCGGCTGTAAGAAGCGATAACCGACCCCGTACTCGCTGTGAATATAGACGGGGTTCTTGTGGTCAGGCTCGATCTTCTTACGCAGGTGAGATACGTAAATCCGTGGGTAGTGATGCTCGTTGATGTACTCGCTGCCCCACACCAGCTCGAGGATCTGATTGAACGTCAGCACTTCACCCGGGCGTTTGACGAACATCGACATCAGCTTGAACTCGGTCGGTGTGAGCTTGATCTCGCGCTGGTTAAGCGTCACCCGCCGATTGCGAATGTCCACCATCAGGTAACCATCGTCGAAGTCCGGCCCGTTGGACGCGAAGTCCTCAGCGGGGCGCGCCCGGCGCAGCAGCGCCCGCACACGCGCGTGAAATTCGATCCGCCCTAAGGGTTTGAGCATGTACTCATCCGCCCCGCGATTGAGGCCTTCCGCAATGTCGTACTCGCTGATAGCTAGCGCCGTCATCATCAGAATTGGGACGTTGGTCAGCTCACGAATGCGCTGGCACACGCTCAAACCGTCCATCTGCGGCAGGTGAACGTCGAGCACGACGAGGTCTGGCAGGTGCTCTTGGTACATGCGCAGCCCTTCCAGCCCATTTGAAGCCGAAATGACCTCGTATTGGTGCGCCTCAAGATCAAACCGAAGCAGTCGCACCAATTCGTTATCGTCATCAATAATAAGTACACGTGTCGCCATGCGCTGCCCTAGAACTACCGTTTACGATTGTAGTTTAGCAAAAACTTGGCGGACATGCGAAGCCCACGCAATGATACTTTTGCGGTCACACCTTGCGCCTCGAATGCCGCCTTCGTATCCTTATGATGCGTCATGTCCTTATCGTGAGATCACCTGTGCCTTATCGGTCTGATGAACACCGTCGTAATAACTTGCAAATCGGCGCGGGATGGTCGCTGTTGGGTGGCGTGCCTGCCACACCCATCCCCGAACGCATCCTCGACGGCATCCCGGGCTTCCTCGCGTGGTTGGCGCTGCTGTTTTCTGTCGCCAGCGCCGTCGCCTTCCCCCAAACGGTCTTGCTCATCGCTGCCCTGATCGGCTTCTATTCAGCGGTGCGCTTCTTCATCGCAGGCTGCGCAGCGCTGGTTGGTTTACGTAAGATCCGACGTGCAGCCCAACGTGATTGGCGCGCCTACTACGAACAGCACCGCACCAGCCACGCCCTGCACTGGGAGGACGTCCATCACGTCGTCATCATCCCTAATTACAAAGAGCCACTCACCGTCTTGCGGCGCACGCTCGACAATCTAGCCCTCCAGTGCGACGCCCAGCACCGAATCACCATCGTTTTGGCGATGGAAGCAGGCGAGGCCGAATGCGTCGAAAAGGCCGAGCTGCTCCAGCGCGAGTATCGTCATCGCTTTTCTCGCTTTCACTACACCGTGCACCCGCGCGGCCTCCCGGGGGAGATGCAGTGCAAATCCGCTAATGAGGCGTGGGCAGGCCGCTGGATCAAGCGTCACCTTGTGGACGAGCGCGGCCTCAGCATCGACCATATCCTCGTCACCACACAAGATGCCGACACGCGCTGGCATCCCCAGCACTTCGCCGCGCTGACTGCCCTGTTTGCGCTGCACCCCCAGCGCTATCTGCGCTTCTGGCAAGCGCCAATTCGCTACCACGGCAACATCTGGGAGATCAACCCGCTGCTGCGCATCGTCAACGCCTACGCCACCGCGATGGAGCTGGCCTATCTCGCCAATCCCTACTGGAAGCCGATGCCGATGTCGTCCTACAGCCTCAGCTTGCGCCTGCTAGACGCGAGCGGCTATTGGGACGTGGACGTAATCGCTGATGAATGGCACATGTACATCAAGAGCTTCTACGCGATGGGCGGCAGTGTCGAGCTGGAACCGGTGATGCTGCCCTTCATGGCCGATGCCACCATCGGCAAAGGCGTACTCGGTGAACTGTGGGAGCGCTATCAGCAGACGCTGCGCCACGCATGGGGCAGCAAAGAGGTGGGCTATGTCATCGCTAAGATGATCGACCACCCAGAGGTAAGCTTCTGGCGCTCGCTGCGGCTGTTAATTCGCATTTCCCACGATATCCTGCTGGCAGGCCCGGGCTGGGTGATCCTCACCGTTGGCTCACAGCTCCCCGCGCTGCTGCACCCTGAGATCACCCCTTTCAACGCGGGCACGCTGCTAGAAGACCCCGCGCAAAACATCCCGCTTGCAGCTCAAAACATCGCCAACAGCCCAGCGTGGCTGCTCATCATCGTGGCGGGCGCGCTGGTCGTCGTGCTGGGCATCGTGTTCTGGTTGATTGATGTCGCCGTTCGCCCGCCGCGCACGCGCCCGATGACCTTGCCAGAGCTGTTCTGGACGATCATCAGCCTGCCCATGCTGCCAATCCTCACGCTGTTCGTCGTGGCGATCCCCACCATTCAGGCCCAAACACGCCTGCTGCTCGGCATTCCACTGCAATTCAGGGTTAGCCGAAAGATCTGACAAAGATTTTTAAATATGGATCAAGATGGTTCAAGAAAGACCTTTTAAGACCTTTACAATTTCAACGCCATCTGATAATATACGGGTCTGCGTCGGGATGACGCAAGAGAGGAGAGACGAACCGTGAAAGAACGGGTTCAAAAACTGATGGCGCGAGCCGATTATGGCAGCCGCCGCGCCTGTGAGCAGATGATCCGCGATGGCCGCGTGACAATCAACGGGAAAATCGCTGCGTTGGGCGATCAAGCAGACCCAGCCGTGGACGATGTGCGCGTGGATGGGTCGCGCCTGAAGGCCGCTCAGTACAAATTGCGCTACTATGTGTTGAACAAGCCGCGCAACGTCCTGAGCGTCACGAAGCCGCAGCCCGGGGATGATCGCCGCACTGTACGCGATATGGTTCCAGTCGAAGGGCACTTGTTCGTCATCGGGCGCTTGGACGCTGAGAGCGAAGGCCTCATGGTGCTGACCAATGACGGTGAACTCGCCCACAAGCTGGCACACCCCAGCTTCCAGCACACCAAGACCTACAAGGTGACGGTCTACGGCCACCCCAAAGAGGCCGAGCTGCGCCAATGGGAAGACGGCGTGTGGCTGGACGGCAAGAAAACCGCCCGCTGCTATGTGCGCGTTTTGGAAAAAACGCCCCAGATGACCACGCTCCGCATCGTGATGACCGAGGGGCGCAAGCGTCAAATTCGCCAAGTGGCTAGCCTGCTGGGCTACAACGTGCAGCGCCTCGTGCGCACGCACATCGGCAAGCTGGGGCTGGGCACGCTGGCCAAAGGGGCGTGGTATGAACTATCCGAGGAGGAGGTGGCAGCCATGTTGATGCCCGCGGATGAACTGAAGTATATCCGCCAGCGGCGCACCTTCCGCCCCAAACCAGACGCCGCCGCTGCGCCAGAGCCGCCGCTCGCGCGGCATATCGTGCCCCCGCAGGGCGACCGCAGTAAGCCCGCGCGCGTGGCGCGCTCGCTCATTTTGAAGAATCTGCACCGCCGCGGCAGCTCGCCCGATAACCCTGCGGAGGTTCCGACTGCTCACCGCGCCCGTGTGAACCGTGCCGACCGTGTTGAAGGAGGAAATCCTATGCCTGCAAACCGTCGTTCATCTAACCAACGCCCCGCGGAGGGCAACAAGCAGCGCCCCCCGCGGCATGCCAGTACGCCCGAAGACGCCGGCGAAACGCCGCCAAGCAAGCCAGCCCGCCCCATCAAGCCCAAGCTTACCCCACCCATCAAGGGGGTTAAACCGGGTGCGGGGGGACGCCCACCGATGCAAAAAGGGCGCAGCAACAAGCCGCCGCTCCAGCGCAAACACGGCCAGTAAGGTGCTGCTGCGCTGGTATGGATGCCAATCAGTTAACGGTAGAAGAGTTCATCGCCCGCCAGCCCATCTATGAGCGACGGCGGCGGTGGATTCTTCATCCGGGCTTGCGGCTGATCGTGCGTTTGGCCGCCCGCCTCGAAGTCACTGGCCTTGAACACGTCCCACAAACTGGCGGAACCATCGTCATGATGAACCACATCTCCACGATGGATCCGCCGTTCATCACCGCGGTCATCGGCCATCGCCACTGCATTACGATGGCCAAGATAGAGACCAAAGACAACCTCCTCATCGAGACGACCAACAATTGGTGGGGCAATTTCAAAGTGCGGCGCGGTGAGGTTGACCGCTTCGCCCTCAACGCCGCCATTGAGCTGATCAAACACGGCCAGATGCTGTTGATGTCCCCTGAGGGCACGCGCAACCGTGAGGGCTTAAAGGAACCCAAAGACGGCCTCGCCTACATCGCGCAAAAGTCCAACGCCATTGTGCAGCCGGTCGCCATTGCGGGCGTGCTCGATTGGCGTGAGCGGTTGATGCGCCTGCGCCGAATCTACGCGCGCATCAACTTCGGACGGCCTTTCCGCTTCCGCGCGGTCGAAGGTGACCGGCTCACCAAAGCCATGCGCGCCCAGATGATGCGCGAGGCGATGTATCAGCTCGCGCTGGCCATCCCTGAGGACTACGCCAGCTTGCGCGGCCACTACGCCGATGTTGCCAACGCCACGACCGACACCCTCGAGTTTCTCTAGCGCTTGCTTTCTGAAAAATCCTGAGTACACTCTTAGACAGTTGCTGCATAAGCAACTGGAGAAACAGATAGCGCCAGAGCCTACGCCGTAGGCTGACGAGGTGACGGTTCCTCTGCGAAGCAGAGGCTAACCCGCGCACGCGGGGAAAATCGAATATTCGGCGGATGCCGTCAGGGCTTACCACAGTCCTTCTCTGCTCTTCTCCTAAAACGCAGAAGCACCTTCAAACGCCGGTGTCTTTGGCACTTGCGTGGATGTGCTGTGGCTTTTTCATTCGCCTGCCTGTGTGCTGGCGTGGCGCACGCCTGCGTGTGGGCATTCTGTGAGGAGGCTCCCCTATGTGTGGTATCGTTGGTTATGTTGGCCCGCGGCAAGCTGCCCCGCTGATCTTGGATGGGCTGGCGCGTCTGGAGTACCGCGGCTACGACAGCGCGGGCATCGCCGTCTTGCACCGTGATCAAATTCACATCCGCCGCGACGTTGGCAAGCTCACCAATCTGCGGTCACGGGTGGATGCGCACGCGCTCGACGGATGCATTGGCATCGGGCACACCCGCTGGGCGACGCACGGCGCCCCTTCTGAGCGCAACGCCCACCCCCACGTTAGCATGAGCGGTGATTTTGTCGTCGTCCACAATGGCATCGTCGAGAACTACCTTGAACTGCGCGAGGAGTTACAAGCCCACGGCCTGCGCTTCCAATCCGACACCGACAGTGAGGTGATCGTCCAGCTCATTGAGCTGTTCTATCGCCACGGCACACACGACTTGATCGACATCATGCGCTGTGTGCTGCCACGCCTGCGCGGCGCACATGCCATTGTCGTGCTCAGCCGCCACCAGCCCGACCGCCTGATTGCGACGCGCGTCGGCAATGCGGGGGGGGTTGCCATCGGCCTGTGCGAGGGTGAGATGTTCGTAGCGTCTGACCTGCCCGCCGTGCTCGACCACACCCACCGCATCATCTTCCTCGAAGACCAACAGATCGCCATCGTGCGGGCGGAGAGCTGCGCGGTGTTCAACGGGGATGGCAGCCTCGCCTCCCCGCAGATCCACGAGATTCCCTACGATCCAATCAGCGCGGGGCGCGGTGAATACGCCCATTACATGTTGAAGGAGATCTACGAGCAGCCTCGCAGCGTAACAGACACCTTGCGCGGGCGCATCAACTTTGCCACCGGTGAGATTTATCTGCCAGAGCTGCCGCTCACGGCGCAAGAGGCGCAGGCGCTGAACCAGATTGTGACGGTCGCCTGCGGCACGAGCTACTACAGCGGCCTCGTGGGCAAGTTCTTCATCGAGCAGATCGCGCGCGTTCGCGTTGAAGTCGATTACGCGAGCGAATATCGCTACCGTCACCCCATCCTCGACGAGCAAACCGCTGTGCTGGCGATCACCCAATCCGGCGAGACGGTCGATACACTGGCAGCCATTGACGAAGCGCGCCGCAGCGGCGCGCGCGTGTGGAGCATCGTCAACGCGCTGGGCAGCCAAGCGATGCGCATCGCCGATGGGCACATCGCCATGCACGCCGGGCCGGAGATCGGCGTGGCCAGCACCAAAGCTTTCACCACCAGCATCGTCGATCAATATCTGCTCGCGCTTTATCTCGCCCAGCAGCGCGGCACGCTCCGCCCAGAAGAAGCCCAGCAGCACGCCGAAGCCCTTGCCATGCTGCCTGATCTCATCGGCCATGCGCTGCAAACCGACACGCAAACGCGCGCCATCGCCGCCGACCTGCGCGCGTTCACCAGCAGCCTCTACCTCGGGCGAGGGATCAACTACCCCATTGCGCTCGAGGGTGCGCTCAAACTGAAGGAGATCAGCTACATTCACGCTGAAGGCTACCCCGCCGGTGAGATGAAGCACGGCCCCATTGCGCTCATCGATGAGCAGATGCCCGTCGTGTGCATCGCACCGCAGGATGCCCTCTACGAGAAGATGCTCAGCCAAGTTGAGCAGGCAAGGGCGCGTGGCGGCCGCGTCGTGGCTGTGGTGACGCAGGGTGACCGCATTATGCCCACCAAAGCCGACTACGTGATCGAGCTGCCCGCTTGTCCGCCGCTGCTCAGCCCGCTGGTGAACGTGATCCCGCTGCAACTGCTGGCATACCACATCGCTGTGCTGCGCGGCGCTGATGTCGATCAACCACGCAACCTCGCCAAAAGCGTCACCGTTGAGTGAGAGCAACCATTGATTTAAGCGTTTCGCGCTCGTATAATGCCGAAGTTCTGTTTAAGACCCCGGTCGTAGTAGGAGCATCTCATGGGTCCATTACCTAAACGCAAAGTCTCCAAGTCGCGGCGCAACCGTCGCCGTGCCCATGACGCTCTCACGCTCAATCACCTCGTGATTTGCGAGAGCTGCGGTGAATATCACATCTCGCATCGCATCTGCCCGAAGTGTGGCAGCTACCGCGGTGAAACCGTGATAGAAGTCAAGGAAGACTAAAGCGGGCGCATTTGATGTACACCCGATGTAAAAATCGTGCTACGATGGGCACGATTTTTTATTTCTGACACCTCGAGGCGATGTTTTATGGATTGGGCAACGACTGCCTTCGTGTTTCCGGGTCAGGGGTCACAGAGTGTTGGCATGGGGCGCGACCTCGCCGCAGCCCACCGCATCGCTGCGGATACCTTCCGCGAAGCCGATGACATCTTGAACAGGCCCCTTTCAGAGTTGATGTTTGAGGGCGAGGAAGCAGCGCTCGCACAGACGATCAACACACAGCCTGCCATGTTCGTACACAGCATGGCCTTGCTGCGCGTGCTTCAGCGCGAACATCCCAATGCACAACCTGCCATGGTCGCAGGGCACAGCTTGGGTGAGGTGACCGCCATCACCGCCAGCGGCGGCCTCACCTTCGCGGATGGCCTGCGCCTCGTCCAGCAGCGCGCCACGCTGATGCAGCAAGCAGGCGAGCGCGCCAGCGGCGGCATGGCCGCCATCCTCAACCTTGAGAAACCCACCCTGCAAGCCATCTGTGAGGCTGCCAGCGCCGAGACCGGCCAGATCGTGGTCATCGCCAACGACAACTGCCCGGGGCAGATCGTCATCAGCGGCCACGAGAGCGCCCTCACCGTCGCCATGGAGCGCGCCAAAGCGGCAGGCGCGAAGCGTGCCCTGCGGCTAAACGTCTCCACCGCGAATCATTCGCCGCTGATGCAGCCCGCTGAGGATGCCTTCGCGCAAGTCGTGGCCGCAACGACCTTTCACGACGGCAGCATTCCCGTTTACGCCAACCTGACCAGCCAAGCGATCCAAACCGCTGCCGCCTTCCAAGATGAACTCAGCCGCCAGCTCACCCGCCCCGTCCTCTGGGCAGATGCTATCCGCCAGATGATCGCTGATGGCGCACAGACCTTTGTTGAAGTCGGCAACAAAGACGTGCTCAGCGGGCTGATTCGGCGCATCAACCCCGACGTCGTCATCCTGCGCATCAGCGATGTCGCCACACTCGATGCATTCTTGACGCAAGCATCATGAGGCCACCCATGCGCTGGATGTTCTTGATTCTCTGGTGCGCCGCCATCGCACTGACCACCACGGCACAAAGCGATCTCTTTACTGCCACCACCCATCGTAACGCTGTCCTATACGCAGGCCCGGGGGATACATTCCGTCAAGTGGGGTTTGTGCGCGAGGGCGTCGAGCTGCGCATCATCGAGCGCAACCGTATCGGTAATTGGCTCTACGTGCGACGCGGTGACCCGCCGAACGTCGTCTATGAGGGCTGGATTATGCGCGGCTACATCCGACTGAACCCCCAACTGCGCTACACCGACGTTCCCGTCAACGAGAACGTCGCTGATGGCGACCCTACGACCCTTGCCAACCCCATTCAGCGCACCCTCGCTCAAGTGCCGGTCATCCCGCGCATTAACCCGCTGATGCGCGTCGTGCTTGAGACGGGCATCGCCAACGGCCACCAGCCCAACGTCGTCACTCGTGTTGGCGACAGCGTCATCCAGAATCAATACTACCTGCGCCCCTTTGCTCAGACAGACGTCGCCTACGGCGCGTATGACTACCTCATGCCGACCGTCCGCTACTTCGGCGCGTCGCTGGCCGACAGCAGCATCGCCGCCCAAGTGGGCATGTCGTCCTTCGTCGTGTTCGACTCGCTGTGGGCGCGCAGCGGCCTCTGCCAGCCCAACGAAACGCCCCTCGCCTGTGAGTACCGCGTCAAGAAGCCAGCTTTCGCGTTCATCTCCTTCGGCCCGAATGATGTGATCAGCATGAACGAGCAAGAATTCCGCGAGCAGATGCGGCGCATCGTTCAAGAGTCGCTTGCCACCGGCGTGATCCCAATCCTCTCCACCTTCAGCGTTGATCCCACCTACCAACTCGCCAGTAAGTCGATGGCGTTCAACCTCGCCATTGTCGAAATCAGCCAAGAGTTTGCCGTGCCGCTTATCAACCTGTGGCTGGCGGCACGCCCGCTCCCGCAGTATGGTCTCGACGTTGACAAGGTGCACTACCTCAACACCGGCTACCCCAACATCGTGCTCGATCGCGGCCTCGAGAGCTGGTACGGCGTGGCGCTGCAAAACCTGCTGGCCATCCGCACCCTGCACGAGCTGTACGTCGCGCTCGACATGGCCAACTTGCCGCCCACGCCTTGACGAACAAGCCGCCTCAATGGGCGGCTTGTTGGCGTCTCACATGAACTTTTTCATCACGTCGGCCAGCGCTTGCTCGCTGGGGCGGTTGAGCGCATCAGGCAGGCGCGCCAACGATGCGTGCATCAAGTTTTCTGTCTCGGCCAGCGTCTGCCGCGGCTCTTCGTAGTAAATCAAGCCCGTGATGAACAAGCCGTCACGCTGCGCTTGTTCCAGCACGCTGATCGCCTGCAAGCGGTTCCGTGGGTCGTGATCCTGCGCCAAGCGCTTGAGCATGACCACCGTCCCATCATGCATGTCGACCTCGATCATCTCCCCCTCGTCATAGTCAGGGATGGTGATCTCGTCCTTGCCTTCGACGTAATCAGGCGCAAGCACCTGAATCTCATGCAGCGCGATCTGATGCTCTTTGCCGTAGGGGTAGCTCTTGGTGCTGCTGGGGTCGTTGTTAAAGGTCACACACGGGCTGATGATGTCGATCACCGCGGTTCCACGATGACGCAGCGCCGCTTGCAGCAGGGACTGCACCTGCTTGGCATCGCCACTGAAGCTGCGCGCGACAAACGTCGCCCCCGCGATGATCGCCTCAAGGCACAGGTCAATCGGCGGCATGTGATTCTTGCCGTAGTACTTGAGATACTGGCCCTCATCCGCCGTCGCGCTGAACTGCCCCTTCGTCAACCCGTAAACGCCGTTGTTCTCAATCACGTAGACAAACGGCACGTTGCGGCGAATCACATGTTTGAACTGCCCCAGCCCAATCGAGCCGGTGTCCCCATCCCCGCTGACGGCGATGGCGTGCAGCTCTGGGTTGCCCAGCAGCGCGCCGGTGGCCACGCTGGGCATCCGGCCATGCAAGCTGTTGAATCCATGCGAGCGCCCCAAGAAGTACGCGGGGGTCTTGCTGCTGCACCCGATCCCGCTGAGCTTGACGATGCGGTGCTGCTCAATGCCCATCTCATAGGCCGTGCTGATGATCTGATTCGAGATCGAGTCATGGCCGCAGCCCGGGCAGAGTGTGCTCTTGCCGCCCTTATACTCTTCACGGGTGAGGCCGATCTTGTTGGTCTTGGCGGTGCGTCCCATCTTACTTGCCCTCCCGTGCCACGATTTGCTCAACCACCCAATGCGCCGTCATCGGCAGCCCATCCCCCAACGCCAGCGATGCCACATGCTCAAGGCTCTGCTGATGCTCTAACGAGATAAGCTGGAAAAGCTGTCCGTCAAAGTTATTCTCCACAACGTACACGCGCCGATGCGACTGGATGAAGTCCGTCACAGCGCTAGACAGCGGGAGCGCGCGCACGCGCAGGTAGTTGGTGTGAATTCCACGGCTCGCCAGATAGTCGCGCGCCTCGTCAATGGCTGGCTCATTCGTACCAAACGTGATGATCCCAACCTCGTTGTTGGGGTTGATGTGCACAATCGGCGGGATCTCCGCTGCGAGCATGGCGCGGGCCGTCTCTGTCTTGCGGCGCAGGCGCTGCATATTCTCCAACCAGTCGTCGCTGCGCTCGCTGTAGACGGCCATGGGGTTGTGCCCCGTCCCGCGGGTGAAGTAGGCCGCCAGCGGGTGATCCGTCCCGGGCAGCGTGCGATACCCCACGCCGTCACCATCCACGTCCATGTAACGGCCCCATTTGCCGTGCTTTTCAATAAAGCTGCGCAGGCCTTCTTCATCCAGCACCTTGCCGCGCTGGATCGGCTCCTTCGGGTACTGGAACGGCTGAGACATCCAGTTATTCATGCCGAGGTCAAGATCGCTGGCGATGAACACCGGGGTTTGCAGTCGGTCGGCGATGTCGAACGAACGCCAGCCAAACTCAAAAGCTTCCTCGCACGTGCCCGGCAGCAAGACAATCTGGCGCGTGTCGCCATGCCCCAAGAAGTGGATGAACAGCAAGTCACCTTGACTCGTGCGCGTCGGGAGGCCGGTGCTCGGCCCCATGCGCGTGATGTCCCAGATCACACACGGGATTTCAGCAAAGTAGCCCAGCCCGCTGAACTCGGCCATCAAGCTGATGCCCGGGCCGCTGGTGGCGGTCATGGCGCGCGCGCCCGTCCACCCTGCGCCGAGGATCATCCCCGCGGCGGCCAGCTCGTCCTCGGCCTGCACCACCGCTAGCGTGCTCTTACCGGTGTCAGGGTCAGTCCGGAGGTGCTTAAAGTTGATGACAGCATCTACAAGGCTCGTAGACGGGGTGATCGGATACCACGCGACCAAGTTCACCCCGCCGAAGATGCTGCCGAGCGCGCCGGCCTCGTTGCCAGTGATGAGGATCTTCCCGCGCGTTTCGTCCATCGGCTCGAAGCGATACGGGTCACGCTTTTCGACGTTGGCCTCAAAGTACTCATAGGCCAACCGGATCACCTGCATGTTCATATCAGCCGCTTTGACCTTGCCGTTGAAGTTGGCCAGCAGCGCGGTGTAGATCATGTCGAGTGGGATGTTGAACAACTGCGCCACGGCGCCAACATAAGTCATATTCTCGACGCGCTTCTTGAAGTCAGACGGGATGTCTGTCTTGGCCATCAGATCCTTGATCGGCACTTCGTAGTAGGTGATGTCGCTGCGGCTGTGTGTCCAGTTCCAATCAGCGGGCAGGATGCATACCCCGTTCTCCGGCAGCTTGGCGATGTCCTCCGCGGCAGTGTCGGGGTTGTAAGCCACCACAATCTCCGTTTGGTAGCGCCGCGCCGTGTAGCCGAACTTGCTAGCGCGGATCGTGTACCATGTCGGCAAGCCTTTGATGTTCGACGGGAACAAGTTCTTGCCGTTGACGGGAATGCCCATATCGAACAGCGTCTTGACCAGCACATTGTTCGAGGTCTGGCTGCCAGAGCCGTTTTGGGTTGCTACAGTAAAAGCAAAATCATTGATGATAGGGGCCTGCGTAAGGGAAGATGCAGACTCAAGCGGGGATGAAATAACCATACAGATCGACGCAGAAGATCTGCGTGCTCCTTTCTATACGAAATGGCATTATTTTTCTGCCACTCAGTATAGCACTCATCAGTTGTTTATGTAAGCGATGATCAACACCGACAAATAAGGACAAATGCCACGCTCAGCGGCGTGCTTTGCTCATCTCGACAACATCGACAGCGTGGCTTGCACCTGCTCGATCACCAGCGTCAAGTCCTGTGGGTTGTATTCAAAATCCACCTCTGTCATGTCCAAGCGCAGGACGGGGCACAACGTCCAATCGTTGATCCACTCGTCGTAAAGGTGGTTTAACCTCGCAAGGTACTCCGCGTCGATCTGGCGTTCGTAGTCTCTCCCGCGCCTGCGAATGTGCAGCAGCAGCGTCTCCACGTCGGCTTGCAGGTAGATGATCAGCGATGGTGGGGGCAGGAACGAGGCAATCGCCTTGTAGAGTCGGCGATAGGCGTCGTAGTCGCGGTCGCTCATCGTCCCTTGGGCGTGCAAATTCCGGGCAAAAATTTCCGCGTCCTCATACACCGTGCGATCTTGCAGCACAATCCCCTCCTGCTGCAGCAGTTGATAGTGGTGCTCCAAACGCTTGCCGAGGAAGAACACCTGCGAATGGAAGCTCCAACGCTTCATATCTGCATAAAAATCGGCCAGATACGGGTTCTCTGCGTTGGCCTCGTAAAACGGCGTCCAGCCGCAGCGCTCCGCCAGCAGGCGCGTCAGGGTGCTCTTGCCGGCCCCGATGTTCCCCGCCACTGCAATAAAATGATGTGCCATGCGCAAACTCTTCAAGACATGTGGCTGCTACAAAATCCTAATATTAGAACAAATTGTCTATTGGCGCAAGTCTCGCTGCCCTGCAGGGGTGTTTAATCAGCGATAGATGGCTCCCATCCGCCAGAGGCTGAAGCCCTCTGGCTAGAGAAGCCCCTTCAGGGGGCGCATTTTTGCCGGATGCTTTGGCGTCCAGCAACTCATCGCTTTCACGATAGACAATTCCTACCCTGCGACTTGTCCTAACAGGAACGTTACTTCATCCAACACGACGTCATCAAGAGACAACGTCAAAGTGAAGCGCCCCGCCCCATTCTCTGTAACCAAGTCCGCTTGAAACGGAACTTCATCCAACATCCCCAACATAGGGACTAGCACACGCACCTGCTGCACCTCACGGCCACGCTCATCGCGCAGCGTCAACATGAGCGCGCCCTCCCCCACGCCAGACACCGCCCCACGCACCATGATCTGGTCTCCGCCCGGCACATCCTCTGCTGTTGGGAATAGGATCACGCCGTACACGCCCGCTGGTCGTTCCTGTGGGTTCCCACGCACGGCAGTCACTGCGGCATAGACACGATCTGTAAAGATCGACTCGGCTTGGATGGTGAGGATCCCTACCCCTAACGTGTGAAGCGGCACGAGCACCGACCATTCCCCCCCAACCGGCACAACACGGACGAGCGCCGCCTGCTCATGGCCCAACAGCAGGCGCAAATCGAAGCCGTCGGGGGGCAAGTCCTGCGCCGTCCCGCGCACAGTCACCACATCCCCATAATAGACCGTGCCTTCCGTGGGTAGGGTGATGCTCACTGTGCCAATTGCGGGCGTGGGCGTGGCAGGCGGCGCACCCTGCACGGAGCAGGCCGCGAGCAGCAGCCCAACTAGCCACCATAGGCGGCTCATACGCGGCTCTTGAGTTTGAGCAGCCGCTCTGCCGCCGCCTCAATCACGTGCGCTTCTTTGCAGTAGGAGAAGCGCACCGACTTGCTGCCGATATAGCGGTTCGCATCTGAAAAGAAGCTGCTGGGCGGGATCGTGGCCACGCCTACCTCGCGGATCAAGAACTCGGCAAAGGCGCGATCATCCCCGTCGTACACGTCTGAGAAATCAGCCATGATGTAAAAAGCTCCCTCTGGCGTGGAGGGTTTAAGGCCGCTCGCCCGCAGCGCTTCCAGCAGTTGCAAGCGACGCTCATTGTAGGATGTCCGCAGCGAGTCATAGTAGGCGTCTTCGAGTGTGAGCGCGTGCGCGATGCCGTACTGCGCTGGGCCGTTCACTGCGTAGACGATGTTCTGATGAATGCGCCACACCCCCGTGATGAGATCAGGATGCCCATACACCCAGCCCACCTTCCACCCCGTGAAGCTGAAAGTCTTGGCCCCACTGCTGATCGTGAGCGTGCGTTCAAACATGCCCGGCAAGCTCGCTATCGGGATATGCCGATGGTGTTCATACGTCAGGTGCTCGTACACCTCATCGCTGATCGCCACGACATCATGGGCGATGCACAGGTCGGCGATGAGCTGAAGCTCCTCCCGTGTGAAGACTCGCCCGGTAGGGTTGTGGGGACTGTTGATGATGATCGCTACGGTGCGCTCGTTGAAGGCCGCGCGCAGTTCCGCCGGGTCGAACGTCCAAGCGGGTGGGCGCATTGGCACATAAACCGGAATCCCTCCCGCGTTGATCACTGACGGCAGGTAGGTATCGAAGAAAGGCTCCAGCAGGATGACCTCATCGCCCTCATTGACGATCCCCTGCACTGCTGAGTAGACCCCTTCGGCCGCGCCGTTGGTGACGACGACCCCGTGTTCCACGTCCACATCAAGGCCATAGAAGTGCTTGACGTGGCGCGCGATGCCCTCGCGCAGTTCAATCACCCCTAAGCCTGATGGGTACTGGTTGCCGCGCCCGCTCGTGAGCGCATCTACTGCCGCCTCAATGATGCTCGCTGGGCCGTCCACATCAGGGCGACCCTGCCCCAAGTTGACAGCGCCATAACGCGCAGCCAGTGTGTTGATCTCTGCAAAAATCGTCGTGCCAAACGGCTGCACACGGCGTGCAATTGTGGGCATTCCTACACTCCATTACACAACACAACCGACCATCAGGCGCGGGCAGCGCGCCGCTGCCCACACGTTTAGCGTCACTTCAGCAGCGATTGCAGCCCCACCATGAACTGCTGCAAGGCCTTCTCGGTCTTTTCTGGCGGCAGCGCATAGGAGAAGCGCACCCAATTTGCGCCTGCATCGCTGAAGTAGACCCCGGGCACAACGGCAACGCCGTACTCCTCCGCGACATAGCCGCCGAGCTGCTCGCTGCTGGCGTAGCCCGCGGCTTCAATATAGCGCGTGACATCGATGAAGGCGTAGTAGCCATCACCCAACACATGCGGCAGACCGCTGTCCTTCAACACGCGCTTCATGACTTGGCGGCTTTGGGCGCACGGCTCAATGATGCTGCGCGCCGCCTCGCCAAAGCCCTGCTGGTAGGCGGCTATTGCCACTGCCTGCCCGAAGAACGACGGAACCACCCCATGCGACGCTTGGCTCACGATGTGATCGACCACGGCCTTACCCGCGAGGAGCTGCGCGCTGCGGATGTTGCTCGCGCCGAGGCTCTTCGTCAGCCCATCAAGGAACATCAGGCGTTCACGCTCTTCAGGGGTGAAGGCTTGCAGCACTGTGTTGATGTCTGACGGGCCGCCGTCGCTCACCCAGTGGTAGATCCAGTCATACAGCACAAACGCGATGCCTGCTTCCAACGCCACCTTGCCGAGCATGATCTGCTCGTCCAGCGGGATCGTGCGACCCGTTGGGTTATCGGGTGACGTGATCACGATGCCTGCAATCTTGCGCCCATCCCGCGCCGCGAACTCAACCGCCGCGCGGATGCCCTCCGGCGTGTAGCGCCACCCATCCGCAGGGTCGCCCGGCGCTTGCAGCACGTTCAAGCCCAGCCCATACGGCCCCCAGTTGTAGCTGATCCACGGGACGCGCGACACGAGAAGCACATCACCCACGCGGCCATGCCCCAGCGTCACCATCGCATTGTAGGCCTTGTTGAGGCCATCACGCCCGCCCTGCACGAAGATGATGTTGGAGGGCGTCCAACCGGATGCTGCGTCGAGCTTCCAATAGTTTTCAGCGGCCACTTTGCGAAACAGCGGCGTGCCAAACGGCTGATCGTAGCCCGTCCCCTGCTTGATTTGCAGTTCCAGCGCGCTCTCTAACAAATACGAGGGCACACCGGGCAAGCTGGCCCCGCCGTCCCCTTGCGAGGCGTCATAGACCGGCGCATCCTGCCCCGCCTTAGCCTTATAAGCATCCAGCGCTTTCTTGATCGTAAACATGCGCGACGGGGGAATGGGGGTCATCTTGGCGGGATAGTCGTCCACCCCGATTAAGTATTGAGCATCTACTGCATACACGGGGGTTTCATGGCTTACTGCGGACAATTCAGAACCTCCTCATTGGCTGTGCAAAAAAAAGCCCCTCATGGGGCCTGTGTTCTCGTGTCGTTAGCAGCAGACAGCACAACGCCCATCGAACGTTCGCGTTCGATCATGAGTCGTCGTGGCCTTAATTGTTGATGCGAGCATGAAGTTGCCCTCGTTTCGACATTTTTGATTGTGACATGCGCACAAGCGCCTGTCAATGTGACCAATTACGACACTCTAAAGCGGCTTTTATTGTGCAATCTGCCAAAGGCGCTGAACCTTCGCTATACTCAACCTGAGTCCATCAGGAGAGTGCCTATGACAGCCCCATTGATCCTCGTTGAGCAGCGCGGTCACCTGCTCGAAATCAGCCTCAACCGGCCAGAGAAGCGCAACGCCATGAGCTGGGAACTGCTCGAGCAGCTTGAGCAGGCCTTCATCCAAGCGGAGCGGCTCTACAACGAAAAAGCGGCACGCGCCGTGCTCGTGACAGCCCAAGGCGCGTTCTTCAGCAGCGGCATCGACCTTGAGAGCTTCACCGTCAGCGCCAACAAATATGGCGCGCATTGGCGCGACAACTTGTTCCCTATGACGGACGACTTGCAGCGCATCTTCACGCGGATCGAACAGTGCTCCCTGCCGGTGATCTGTGTGATTCATGGGTTGTGCCTCGGCCTCGGGTTTGAGATGGCACTGGCCTGTGACTTTCGCATCGCCGCCGCGCGCTCGCGCTTCAGCCTACCAGAGTCGCGCCTCGGCATGATCCCCGACGTGGGTGGGACGGCGCGCCTATTGAACCTCGTTAACCTATCTATCGCCAAAGAACTCATCATGACAGGCCGCACCTTCGACGCAGAATACGCCGAGCGCGTCGGCATCGTCAATTATGTCGTGCCCAAAGAGGACTTGCTCAAACGCGCGGAGGAATTAGCCGATGAACTAGCGCTCGCCGCGCCGATGGCCGTCAGCTACGCCAAGCGCACCCTCAACGACATGGCAGAGACGCAGCGCAAATTGCAAATTGAAGCGTGGGCACAAGCCCAACTCCTGCGCACTGAGGACTTCTTGAACGCCGTCAACGCTGTGATCGCCAAAAAGCAGGTGACGGAGTGGAAGGGCAAGTAAGCACATCCCCCCCCAACAGCAGCCTGACGTTTGGGCGGGTCGCGCCGATTGTCGCGCTCACGTTTGTCGACGTCCTCGGCTTGACGGTGATCTTGCCGCTGCTGCATCTGTACGGCGCAGTCTTCGGCGCAACACCGCTGCAAATCGGGATGATTGCGGCGGCCTTCCCGCTGGCGCAGCTTATCGGCGTGCCGATGATGGGCGCGCTCAGCGACCGCTTCGGGCGCAAGCCGCTGCTGCTCATCAGCCAAGTCACCACGTGCTTCAGCTTTTTGATGCTGGCCTTCGCCACCTCGTTGGAGATGGTGATTCTCTCGCGCGTGGTGGACGGCCTGTTCGGGGCGAACCTCGCCACCGCGCAGGCTGCCATCTCCGACTTGACGACTGAGAAAGACCGCGCGCGCGGCCTCGGCTTAACCGGCGCAGCGTTCGGCCTCGGGTTCATCTTCGGGCCGGTAATCTCGCTGCTGTCTCTACAGCTGACCGACTCGCTCGCTGTGCCTGCCCTCACCGCTGCTACCTACTCGTTCCTATCCATCCTGCTGACGCTGTTTGCCTTTCAAGAAACGCTCCCACGCGATAAGCGCCAGAAGACACGGCGGGTCGTGCTGTTCCCGCGGCAGCTCCTGCGCCGTCCCGCCGCGTTGGCGATCTTGCTCATCCTATTCGCGGAGCAGTTCATCTTCTTCGGCTTTGAGGCGCTCATGGGGGTGTTCACGCTCAGCCGCCTTGGGCTGTTAGGCGGCGGCAACGCATTCTTCTTCCTCGTGATCGGCGTGATCCTCGTCACCGTGCAGGTGCGCTATATCGGGCGCTGGGTGCGCCAGTATGGCGAAGCGCGCGTGCTGGCTGGGGCGCTTGTGCTGCTGGGGCTGGGTTTGACGCTCGTGGCAGCCACGCCGGAGCAGCCGCAGCCGTTCTACGTGCGTTCGCTCGTCGAGTTTGATCTGCGCGCACAAATCCCTACCAGCACCGAGGCCATCCTCGGCGATCTCGGGGTTGAGCTGCCCGAAGAAGGCAACAACGGCGTCGGTGGTATCCTGTGGTTCCTTGTGGCGCTGTTCCCCTTGAGCGTCGGCGCGGCGCTCATACGCCCCAACGCCAACAGCCTGCTGACGCGCGGCACAAGCGGCGAGGACTACGGCAGCATCCTCGGCGTCAGCGCTGCCGTCATCAGCGCGGCCAACGGCCTCTCACCGATTATCTGCGGCCTCATCTTCCAGCAATTCGGCCCGACCGTGCTGTTTGGGGCGGGCGGCGCGACCATGCTGCTGCTCGCGCTGCTCAGCTTGGTGGCAGTGCGTCAGCCGCCTGCGCCCTCGTAGTCAACCGCGACGATGCTGGAGCTGACCGATTTCAGATACTCCACCTGCGCCACGTGATCGGGGTGCTGCTGGTACGTTTGCAGCGCGTCCAAGCTCTCAAACGCCGAGACCAGCACCACATCATACGCGCGTGGGCTGGGCACAACGTTCAGGCCAACCTCCCACTTGCGGATCACGTCGATCTTGGCGGGCAGCGCGTCTAGGCGTGTTTTTATTTCCTGCTTCACGGCTTCTCGATCAAGGTCTTCACGTATCTTGAACATTACCACATGGACGATCATGAACTCCCTCACAGCTTCGTTCGCACATTCCACAATTCGGGGAAGAGTTCCCCTTCCATCACCTGCCGCAGGTAGTTCACGCCGGACGTGCCGCCTGTGCCCTGCTTGTAGCCGATGATGCGGCGCACCGTCGTAAAATGGCGGAACTGCCACTGGCGGAAGGCATCCTCCAGATCGAGCAGTTCTTCCGCCAGTTCGTAGAGATCCCAGTATTGATCTGGGTGTTGATAGATAGTCAACCATGCGGCTTCCACGCTCGGCTCGACGCTGCGCGGGCTGCTCCAATCGCGCACGATGACCGTCTCTGACAGCTCAAAACCGCGCTTCGCCAGCAGCTGCAAGCACGTATCATACAGCGATGGCCTTCGGATTTCTGCCTCAAGCTGATCGTAGATCGGTGGCACGTGTCGAAACGGGCGCATATAAACCGCGTTGCGATGCCCCAGCACAAACTCGATCAGCCGGTATTGGTGCGATTGGAAGCCTGATGAATGTCCCAGATAACCGCGGAACTGGCTGTATTCGCTGGGGGTGAGCGTGCTGAGCACCGTCCACGCGCTGATAAGCTGCTCCATGATGCGCGAGACACGCGACATCATCTTGAAGGCAGGCGAGAGATCGTCCGAGGTGATCGCCTCCCGCGCTGCTTGCAGCTCATGCAAGATAAGCTTCATCCACAGCTCATTGGTTTGGTGCTGGATGATGAACAACAGCTCATCATGATGATCAGACAGCAGGTGTTGGGCGTTCAAGATGTGATCCAACGCCAGATAATCCCCGTAGCTCATGGTGTTGCTGAAGTCCAGCCGAGCGGTTTTTAACTCGTCTTGCGGGTCACCCATGTATTCCTCTCCCAAATTAAGCCCGTCGCCAGTCCTGCTCATCGCGCACTCCTGTTTAGAGTGCCACAAAAACGACATTTCATCCAACAGAATTGTTAAGCGTTATTGAAATGGTCACCCCCCTGCATTAAACTTCTGATGTGGGTTACGCCTAACCAGAGGACACGCTACATCCGGTGAATACGCATCGCATCACAGTTGCTTCTCGTGTTCCGCGATCCCTGAGCATCGCGGATGCCCGCCTCGCCCCCCGCATCCGACAGATCACCAACGCACGCATCTACTTCATTCACGGTTCCCTCAGCGCGGAGGAGCTGCGCCACATTGCCAATGAGCTGCTCGCTGACGATGTGGTAGAGACCTACATGATCGGCCTGCCCCCCGCCCCCAACGGCCACATCATCGAGGTGACCCCCCTGCCGGGCGTCACCGACCCCGTGGCGGAGAGCTTGCAGCGCGCGCTCCACCAATTCGGCTTCCATCAAGTGATGCAGACCGCCACCGGCCAGCGCTACGAGATCGCGGGGGAACTATCGCTCGACGAGTTAGACCAGCTCGCCCGTGGGGTGCTGAGCAACCCCGTCATCCATCGTTACAGCCTCAACCAGCCGATCAGCGCCCCTTTTGTCGAGGCGCACGCGGGTGATGGCTATGTTGAGCACATCGAGCTGCGCGGGCTGGACGAGGCAGGGCTGCTTGCCCTAAGCAAAGAGCGCCGCCTCTCGCTTGACCTGCGCGAGATGCAGGCCGTCCAAGCGCACTACACCGCCATCGGGCGCACCGCCACCGACGTGGAACTGGAGATGATCGCCCAAACGTGGAGCGAACACTGCGTCCATAAGACCTTTCGCGCGGTGATCGACTTCACCGACGAGCACGGCCAGCAAGAGACCATCCACGGGCTGCTGCGGACGTACATCCGCGCCGCCACTGAGCAGATCGCCAAGCCGTGGGTCGTCAGCGCGTTTGTCGATAACGCTGGCATCATCCGCTTCAATGATCAGTTTGACCTTGCCTTCAAAGTGGAAACGCACAACCACCCCTCAGCATTGGAGCCGTTCGGCGGGGCGAACACTGGCGTGGGCGGCGTCGTGCGCGATATCCTCGGCGTGTCTGCCCGGCCCATCGCCAACACTGACGTGCTGTGCTTCGGCCCCACCGACTTGCCTGATGAGCGCCTGCCAGAGGGCGTGCTGCCGCCCCGCCGCATCGAACAGGGGGTCATCGCTGGCATTGAGGACTACGGCAACAAGATGGGCATCCCAACCGTGAACGGAGCGGTGTTGTATCACCGCGGCTACACAGCCAACCCGCTGGTGTTCTGCGGTTGCTTGGGCATCTTGCCGCGCGGCAGCCACCGCACCGAGCCACACAAGGGTGATCTCGTTGTGGTCATTGGCGGGCGCACCGGGCGCGATGGACTGCGTGGAGCTACCTTCAGCAGCATGGAGATGGACACTCAAACCAGTGAGATCGCCAGCGTCAGCGTGCAAATTGGCCACCCCATCAACGAAAAACAAGTGCAGGAAGTCATCTTACGCGCCCGCGATGAAGGCCTCTACCATGCGATCACTGACTGCGGCGCTGGCGGCCTATCGTCGGCTGTCGGCGAGATGGGCAAAGCGCTGGGCGCGGATGTTGAGCTGAGCACCGTTCCGCTCAAGTACGCGGGGCTGCGCCCGTGGGAGATATGGCTGAGTGAGGCGCAAGAGCGGATGGTACTGGCCGTTCCGCCTGCACACTGGGCGCGCTTTGAGGCGATCTGCGCAGGCCAGAACGTTGAGGCCACTTGTATCGGAACTTTCACCGGTGATGGGGTGCTGACCCTTCGCTACGAGGGGCAAGTCATCAGTCAGATGGACATGCACTTCTTGCATGAGGGCATCCCGACGCGCCGCTTGACCGCCCACTGGCAGCGCCCATCAACCAACGACGCCCCACCGCCGGCCGACGACTACAACGCGCTGCTGCTGGCGCTGCTTGCTCACCCCAACATCCGCAGCAAAGAGCCAATTGTGCGCCTTTACGATCATGAGGTGCAGGGCGGAACCGTCGTCAAGCCTTATGGTGGCACTGGCGAGCACAGCCCGAACGACGGCGCAGTGATCGTCCCAATTGCCACGCGCCACCAAGCCGACGCTGATGGCCAAGTGCGGGGGGTCGCCCTCAGCGCGGGTATCTGCCCACAGTACGGTGATGACCCCTACGCGATGGCGTGGGCGGCCGTGGATGAGGCCTTCCGCAACCTCGCAGCCGTCGGCGCTGACCCTGACCAAGTCGCCATCCTCGACAACTTCTGCTGGGGCAACCCCAACCTGCCGGATCGGCTCGGCACGTTGGTGATGACGGCCAAAGGCTGCTATGATGCAGCGCTGGCCTACAACGCGCCATTCATCAGCGGCAAGGACAGCCTCAACAACGAGTACACCGACGAACACGGCCAGCGCCACGCCATCCCGGGCACGCTGCTTATCAGCGCCGTCGGGATCGTCCCCGACGTGCAGCGCACCACCAGCACCGACCTCAAGCAGGCAGGCGATGCCCTCTATCTGCTGGGCGAGACGCGCGCCGAATTCGGCGGCAGCCATGCAAACCTCGTGCGCGGCTTGAACGGCGGCACTGTGCCCCAGCCCAACCGTGACCCGCTGCCGCTGCTGCGCCAGCTTTATCAGAGCATCCGTCTCGGCTGCGTCAACGCCTGCCACGACCTCAGCGAGGGTGGCCTGCCCGTCACGCTGGCGGAGATGTGCATCGGTGGCCAACTCGGCGCGGTCATTAACCTGCCAGATGACCCGCACACGCTCATGCTGAGCGAGAGCAGCAGCCGCTTTGTCGTAAGCGTGCCCCCTGACCACATCGCCGAGTTTGAAGCGCTGTTCGCTCATTTGCCATATCAGCGCCTTGGCATGGTCACTCAAACGCCTGCCCTCACTATCCAGTCCGGAGAAACGCGGCTTGTCCACCTCAGCCTTGATGAGTTGGCCGCTGCTTGGGGTGTTCCGCCCAAGTCGAAACCGGCTGGGGTCACTCTGCCGCCGGTGGCGACGCGCCCTTCGCGCACCCATACCACCACTCAGCAGCCCACCGCGCTGATCCTCCACGCTAACGGCACGAATCGTGACCACGACGCTGCGCTTGCGCTGGAGCTGGCGGGCGCGGAGACGCGCATCGCCCACATGAACGAGATCATTGCTGGCGATGTTCGCCTGCGCGATTATCAGATTCTGCTGCTGCCCGGGGGCTTCAGCTATGGTGATGATCTGGGCGCGGGGCAGCTGTGGGCAGTGGATTTGCGCCATTACCTGCAAGCCGAGATTGAAGCGTTCGTCGCCGCAGGAAAGCCTGTGTTGGGCATCTGCAATGGCTTCCAAGCGCTCATCAAGGCAGGCTTGCTGCCAGATGCCGACTTCGCCCCCAGCACGCAGCGCCGCGCCACGCTGACTTACAACGAGGTGGGGCACTTTGAATGCCGCTGGGTAGAACTGCTGCCTGTGTCGCACAGCACAAGCTTGTTCCTCGATGGGCTGAGCGAGCCGATCCACTGCCCGGTCGCGCACGGTGAAGGGCGCGTGGTCGCCCGCAGCGAGGAGGCGCTCAACGCCCTGTGGAACAGCGGCCAGATCGCGCTCCAGTACGCCTCAGAGGGGGCATTAGCCGACTACCCAGCCAACCCCAACGGCAGCGACTGGAGCATTGCCGCGCTGTGCAATGCTGCGGGCAACGTCATGGGCTTAATGCCGCACCCCGAAAATCATATCTTCCGCTGGCAGCATCCGCGGTATCATCGTGGTGAGGGAGGCCATCTCGGCCTTGTGATTTTTCAAAACGCGGTCAAGTTCGCTTGAGGGGGCCGCATGAACGCCAAAGACTTGTTTAACGCCATCCCGCACGCGCTCGACGCGGTGGATGTGCCGCTGCTCGGCCCCAAGACCGAGGGCAAAGTGCGCGACATCTACCACTACAACGGGATGCGGGTGCTCATTACGACGGATCGCGTCAGCGCGTTTGACCGCGTGCTAGGCACAATCCCCTACAAAGGCCAAGTCCTCAATCAGCTTTCCGCGTGGTGGTTTGAACAAACCGCCGACATCGTCCCCAACCACGTGATCAACGTGATCGACCCGTGCGTCACCATCGCCCACGAGGCACAGGCGCTGCCTGTTGAGGTGGTCGTGCGCGGCTATATCACCGGCGTAACGAATACCTCGCTGTGGACGCTCTACCAGCAAGGCGAACGCCAGCCCTACGGCATACCCTTACCAGACGGGCTGCAAAAAAACGATCCCCTGCCCCAGCCGATCATCACGCCGACCACCAAAGCTCAAGATGGCGCACACGATGAACAGATCACCGCACAGCAGATCGTCGAGCGCGGCCTTGTCAGCAGCACGCTGTGGGCACAGGTAGAACAGGTCGCCCTTGCGCTCTTTCAACGTGGGCAGGCGCTGGCCGAACGCGCCGGTTGGATTCTCGTCGATACTAAGTACGAGTTCGGCCTCGTGGATGGGCAGCTCACCCTCATCGATGAGCTGCACACGCCCGACAGCAGCCGTTTCTGGACGATAGATTCCTACCGCGCAGGCGCGCCGGTCAACTACAGCAAGGAGTTCCTGCGCGAGTGGTTCGTCAAGCAGGGCTACCGTGGTGAAGGAGCTATCCCACCCATGCCAGCCGAGTTTGTGCAGGAAGTGGCTGCGCGCTACATCTACGCCTACGAGACGCTTACCCAGCAGCCCTTCATCGCAGGGGAACAGCCTGCCCGCGCCCGCATCGAACGCTGCCTGACCCAGTGGGCAGCCAACCAAACACCCATCTGAACGGCTAGATCTGAGGACAGCATGAGCAACGTCACTTTTCATGAATATCTCGACGACAAGCCCCGCGAGGAGTGCGGCGTATTCGGCATCTACGCCCCCGGGCGCGATGTTGCCCGTTTGACATTCTTCGGGCTGTATGCCCTCCAACATCGCGGCCAAGAGGCCGCTGGCATCGTCTCGTGCGATGGCGTGCGCGCCAACTTGCACAAGGGCATCGGCCTCGTCTCGCAAGTCTTCACGGAGCAAAATCTCTCGCCCCTCGTCGGCCACATGGCCATCGGCCACACCCGCTACAGTACGACCGGCGGCCAACACGTCCGCAACGTGCAGCCTTACTTGATCGAGACGCTCTACGGGCCGCTGGGCGTGGCGCACAACGGCAACCTCACCAACGCGCTCACGCTGCGGCAGCTCCTGCTCAAGCGCGGGGTCGGCCTCAGCAGCACCAGCGACACCGAGATGATGACGCAAATCCTCGCTGCGCCGGTCGAAGTGTGGGAGCAGGAAGGCATCTACGTTGAAAAAGACCCGCACGACCACTGGATCGCCCGCATCCGTGCCACGATGGAAGCGGTCGCAGGGGCTTACTCGCTGGCGCTGCTCACGCGCAATGCCATTTACGCTGTGCGCGATCCGCATGGGCTGCGCCCGCTGAGCATCGGCAAGCTGCCTGAAGGCTACGTCATCGCCAGTGAGACCTGCGCCCTCAGCACCATCGGCGCGGAGTACATCCGCTACGTCGAACCCGGCGAGATTCTCCGCATCGACGCGAACGGCCTCACGTCGTTCAAGGGCGTGTCGCCTGCCCCCAAGCGCAGCCTCTGTGTGTTTGAGTTTGTCTACTTCGCACGGCCTGACAGCATCCTCGACGGCCAAGTGCTGCACAAAACGCGCCAGTTCATGGGGCGCAAGCTGGCAGATGAAGCACCCGCCGAAGCCGACATCGTGATCGGCGTGCCCGACAGCGCCACCCCTGCCGCCATCGGCTACGCGCTGCAGTCGGGCATCCCCTACAGCGAAGGCCTGACGAAGAACCGTTACATCGGGCGCACCTTCATCCAGCCAGAGGATGGCCTGCGCCGCCAAAGCGTCAACCTCAAGTACAACGCCCTCACCAGCAACCTTGAAGGGAAGCGTGTTGTGCTAGTCGATGACAGCATCGTGCGCGGCAACACCTCGCGCCCGCTGGTGCAGCTTCTGCGCGAAGGCGGCGCGAAGGAGGTGCACGTGCGGGTGTCGTCACCGCCCGTGCGCCACCCGTGTTTCATGGGCGTCGACATGGCCACCTACAAAGAGTTAATCGCCCACCGGTTGGACATCGCGGGCATCTGCGAGCACATTGGCGCTGACAGCCTCGATTACCTGTCCCTGCCCGGCATGCTGGATGCCATCGAAGAAGCGGTTGGCTTCCGCAACAACTACTGCACAGCGTGCTTCAGCGGGCAGTATCCCGTGCGCATTCCAGAGTGGTTGTTCGAAGAAGACCGCGACAAAACGATCTTTGAGAGCATGTGGGGGAACTGATGCGAGTCTTAGTTGTTGGGTCAGGCGGGCGTGAACATGCGCTGGCGTGGGCGCTCGCACGCTCGCCTCGTGCCACCAAAATCTACGTTGCGCCCGGCAACGCGGGCACACAGTGGCCTGCTGAAGCGGGGATCGCCCCGTGTGAAAATCTCCCCATTCCCGCAGATGATCTGCAGCGCCTGCGCGAATTTGCGCTGGTCAACGCCGTTGATCTGACGGTCGTTGGGCCAGAAGTGCCACTCGTCATGGGGATTGTGGATTACTTCCAGCAGATGGGCTTGCGCATCTTTGGGCCATCCAAGCAGGTGGCACAGCTCGAAGGCAGCAAAGCCTTTGCCAAGCAGTTCATGCGCGAGCACAGCATCCCAACCGCGCCGTTCAAGATCGCTCACACGGCTGAAGAAGCCTTCGCTTATATTGACAATCACGCGCCCGCGCTGGTCGTCAAAGCCGATGGGTTGGCCGCTGGGAAGGGCGTGTTCGTCTGCAGCACACGAGAGGAGTCGCGGGCGGCAGTGCGCGCCATTATGATCGACCGCGTGTTCGGTGAGGCGGGCAGCGCCGTCGTGCTGGAAGATCGCCTTGAGGGGCGAGAGCTGTCGGTCTTGGCGTTTTGCGATGGGCGGCGCGCGGTCGTGATGCCCGTCGCGCGTGACCACAAGCGCGCTTTTGAGGGGGATCAAGGCCCCAACACCGGCGGCATGGGAGCCTACGCGCCGGCTCACGATGTGCCCGCTGAGGTCGTCAGTCAAGCGCTCGAACGGGTCATCCAGCCCACGCTCGACAGTTGGATCGCTGCCGGTCACTCGTACCGCGGCGTGCTTTATGCGGGCCTCATGCTCACCGAGCGCGGCTTGATGACGCTGGAGTTCAATTGTCGCTTTGGAGACCCCGAAACACAAGTCATCCTGCCCCTGCTCAAGACTGATTTGATCGACATCATCGACGCTTGTCTCGCAGGGCAGCTCGACCGTGTGGCCGTCGAATGGTCGGATGAGGTGTGCGTGGGGGTTGTTCTCGCGTCAGAGGGCTACCCGAGCGAGTATCGCCGCGGCCTGCCGATTACGGGGGTAAACGCCTCACTGCCTAACGCGGTGCTGTTCCACGCGGGCACAGCAAAGCAGGGAGATCAGATCGTCACCAACGGTGGGCGTGTCCTTGCTGCCACCGCCACCGGCCCCACCCTCGCCAGCGCCGCCGAACGTGCCTATCAACTGGCTGCCATGGTGCGCTTTGACGGTATGTTCTATCGCAAAGACATCGGCCACATGGGAGGCGCTCCGGCATGACAACCTACGCCGATTCTGGGGTCAACATCGATGCAGGCAACGAGGCCGTGCGCTTGATGCGCGCGGCCATTCGCCGCACCTACACCCCCGCTGTCCTCTCAGATACCGGTTCCTTTGGTGGGCTTTACTCCCTCAAGGCGCTGGCCGGCATGCGTGAGCCGGTCTTGGTCGCCTCCACTGACGGCGTGGGCACAAAGACCAAAGTCGCCAGCCGCCTCAACCGCTGGGATACCATCGGGCAGGATCTGGTGAACCACTGCGTCAACGACATCTTGGTGCAAGGCGCGCGCCCCTTGTTCTTTCTCGATTACGTAGCATCCTCCAAGCTCATCCCCCAGCAGATCGCCGACATCGTGGGCGGGATGGCCGCCGCCTGTGCGGCGCTGGGGATTGCCCTGCTGGGCGGCGAAACCGCTGAGATGCCGGATGTCTACCTTGAAGGTGAAGTTGACGTCGCCGGAACCATTGTCGGCGTGGTGGAGCGCGACCAAATCATCGATGGGCGGCGCGTTCAAGCGGGCGATGCACTGGTCAACTTGCCGTCATCTGGCTTGCATACCAACGGTTACTCACTCGCCCGCCGTGTGCTCGCCGACCTCGACTGGGAAGAGCCAAAGGCTGAACTTGGTGGCATCTCGATCGGTGATGCGCTGCTGGCAGTACATCGGCCTTACCTACACGAAGTGCAGACCCTTCAACACGCAGGCGTTGACATCCGCGCGATGGCGCACATCACCGGTGGCGGCGTCGTAGAGAACCTGCCGCGCGTGCTGCCGTCTGGGCTGACTTACGAGCTGCACCCCAACACGTGGACAATTCCCCCCATTTTCCGCCTTATCCAACAGCATGGGCAAATCGCCGATGCGGAGATGATGCGCGTGTTCAACATGGGGCTTGGGATGATCCTCGTCGCAGCCCCGTCGGATGCCGAAAAAGCCGCCTCGCTCATCGACGGCGCAGCAGTTGTCGGCAGCGTTGCTGTGAGGCCGCATGCGTGACCCGGCACGTTTGGTCGTCCTCATCAGCGGCGGCGGGAGCAACCTGCAAGCGCTCATCGACGCCATCGCGGCTGGCACGTTGAATGCTCAGATTGTGTTGGTCGTTTCTAACCGCAAAGACGCTTACGGCTTACAACGAGCAGAAAAAGCAGGCATCCCAACGCTCTACTTCCCGCTCAAGCCTTATCGTGATGCAGGCCGCGACCGCACAGAGTACGACGCAGACTTGGCGCAGGCGCTGCTGCCTTACCAGCCCGATTTGATCGTCATGGCGGGCTGGATGCACATCTTCAGTGGGCACTTTCTCGTTCACTTCCCACGCCGTGTGATCAACTTACACCCTGCCCTGCCCGGCATGTTCAACGGCACTCACGCGATTGAGCGTGCGTTCGAAGCCTTCCAACACGGCGAGATGAACCACAGCGGCTGTATGGTGCACTACGCCATCCCTGAAGTGGATGAAGGCGATGTCATCGTGCAGGCGAGGGTTCCCTTCTTGCCCGACGACACGCTTGAGACGTTCGCGGCTCGCGTGCACGCAGCCGAGCATCAGATCATCGTGCAGGCCGTACACATCCTCATCAACCGGCGCTAATCGCCGATGGCTTGCACCAGCGGACGCGCCGCGTCCATGTCGCGCTTTGGCTTGGGCGTGTATACCATCGTTGAGATAACAAAGGCGGCAAGCCCTGCGCCGATCATCGCAGTCAGGAAAGTGGCGTTAAAACCGGCCACATCGGCAATCCAACCGCCCATCACCGGCGCGATGAGCGTGGCAGGCACAATCAGCGTGTTGCTCAGGCCCACGTAGTATGGGCGCGTGCTGGCATTGCCAAACTCTGAGGTGAACGCAAGCGTGCTCGTCCATTGGCTGCTGTTAACGAGGCCCGTCAAGATAAACACGAGGAAGAACCACTCCGCCGTTGGCGCGAAGATCGCCACCCCTGCCCCCAGCGCCATCGCTGCACAGCCCACAACCAGCATAGCGCGATGCCCCAGCCGATCCCCCAGATACCCCAGCAGCGGGCTGGCAACCACTTGTGCCAGCAGCATAACACCTGTCATGACGCCGATAAGCTGTGGGCTAACGTTGTACGAGCGCAGCGCGTGCACTGTGTAAAACGCTGCGCCGATCTGGCCAAACTGCATCAAGGCGCGCGCCACGATGAACCACATGAAGTTACGGTCACTGCGCAGCAGCGCTTTCCATTCGGCAACATCAGCTGCAAAGGTGGTCGGGTTGGTTTGGACGGGCGCGTGGTCAGCCTCCCGCGTGAGCGCTAAAAACCCAAACGAGACCATCATCGCAACGCCCGTCAAGAAGAAGCACACGGCAAAGTTCAACGGATACGGCAGCAGCAGCAGCGAACCAGCAATGAACGCCGCGATGCTCGCCAACAGGTTGGCGCTGCCCGACTGTAGCCCGTAAAACGTCCCGCGGATCGTGTGCGGCAGGATTTTGGCGATCATGCTCTGCCATGCGTTGGCTGTCAGCCCAGCGCCCAGCGACTGCCACGTGATGATCGCAAACGCTGCCACCAAAGCCAGCTCACGCGGGATGAACGGCACGAGCAAGGCCAAGCCCGCCAACACGAACATCGGGATGCGCTCATGGAGCGTCATCACCAACACCATCGGCTTATAGCGCGTCAGCCGTGCCATCCGCCCTGTAATGAACAACTGCGGGAGCTGCCACCCCATCAAGTGAATTGTCGCCACCAAGCCAATCAGCACAGTGGATTCCGTCAGAGACGCGAAAAAGAGCGGAATGACCGTCACCCACGAGGCGAAGCCAAGTCCCAGCCCAAAGAATGTCCCATCCAGCAAATTCACGAGGAAGTTGTGGCGCACCTGACTGCGCTGCATGGACGTATCCATACAATCACCACCCTGTTTGATGCACCAGCGCTCAAGTGTAGCAGAAGGCGGCCGCCAGTTCTAGCGGCTTAACGCAGTTGGCGCAGTGTGTTAACCAGATGTTGAAGATCGGGGTGTTTGGCCTGCTCCCATGCGGCATCGGCCTGTTCCCGCGGGAGCTGCGGCTGGAGGGTGAAAACAGCAGCTTCAACGTCGTCAATCAGCGTATCAGGCGTGTTTGGCCACTGCGCGAGGAACGCGAT
>JBDNCV010000119.1:0-12016 GCA_046719465.1 Anaerolinea sp. | reverse complement strand
TCTGGTCAAGGTCAGCGGGGCGCACGCCCCATGTGGTGCGCTGAAGGACATGATAGAGAGGGTCATCGGCAGCGCGGGCAGGCATCGCCGCGTGGAAGTGCCACCCTGCCACGAGGGCTGCCCCAGCAGCGCCAGTTGTCTTGAAGAAATCACGTCGTGTGAGCGTCATCTCATCTTTTCCTCATCTTGACAGCTTCATCATACAATCAGTTTTTAGAGTGAGGCATAAGACTTTCGTACTAACTAAATTTGGTTGCCATTGGAAAGATTTTCAGCGTAGGGCAACGTTTATGCGCGCATTGTTTCATCTCACGTATCATTATGATAACGGCCAACATCAAAGGGTGAACGATGAAACGACGTGCGATTGTAATTGGGTTGGTGGTGGTGGCAGCAGTGGTGGCGGGTGGCGCTTTTCTCTTGGAGCGGGCGCTGCGGCCATGCGAGCCGCTGGACTTGCAGCTTCAACGCAGCGGCTGCATCCGCGTGATCGATCTGCCCCCCTTCCACACTGCTTATCTGCACGCGTCCAACGTTGGGAATCAGTTGGCGGTGGTGAGCGGGCCGCCTACCGACAGCCCAGATGTGCTGATCCTCAGCACAGAGACGTGGATGGTGCTTGATCAACTGCCGATAACCGAAATTGAAGCAGCGGACGTACCTGAGGCCTCCCAGACAATGCCGCGCTACCAGTGGAACACAACGCAGCTGCTGCGCGGGATCTATCCACGTGTCGGCTTTTTGTCGGCGCGTGTGCCTGACGGCGGCGTTTATGCGTTGGTAGAGGAACGTCGGGAGCAGGTAAGCTTCTTCGACGGCGCGACGGACGATCTGATCAGCACGATCGATCTGCCCAGCCCAGCATCAACAATAGGAGGAATCGCGCTGAGCCACGACGGCGGACGCTTCCTAGTTCCACTGTCTGATGGCCGCCTCACCGCGTGGGATGTGAAGAGCGGCGAGTTGATCTTCGCCGTCGCACTAGACAGCGCACTCTTGGGAGGCTTCGACTGGCTTGCCGATAATCAGACGATCGTGGTCGCTCTGCGGCGATTTGGCGAGATGCGTGACGTGCTCGCCTTGTTCCGCGTGCCCTAAGCCACGGGGAGTGTTCTGACGGTGGCGGTGATGCGACCGCGGTTAAAGCCACGTTAGAGCCTCCCAAGCCAAGCTGATACCTGTCATTCAGCGCAGGCCGTGCTATAGTGGAATCGTGGCCTGTGGGAGTGTGTGTGCATGACCTTTTACCTGCGGTACGCGGCGCGCAACGTGCGTCGTGGGGGGCGCTGGGTGGCTTTGGCTGTGCTGTGTATCGCCGCTGGCGTGGGGACGGTCGTCTCGCTGCGGACGTTGGGGCTGGCCATCGCCGATTCGTTGGTCGAGAATGTGCGCATCGACAACAAAGGCGACCTGCGCCTTGTGAAGGGCAACGTCAGCCAGTTCAGCGCCTTCATCCCTAACGACAACCGCTTCTTCAGCGCGGAGGAGCTGAGCCGCATCAGCGCGTGGGTGAATGCGCGCGGCGGGCGCATGACCGCCTTTGCCGACGACATCCGCCAGATTGCCGCTGTGGACGCGCTGAGGGTAGGCCGCCCGTCCTTCATCAGCACTTTCTACATCGACCCTGCAACTTACCCACCCAGCTACACCATCACGGCGCTGGAACCGGCGGGCGTGCCGCTGGCCGAGCTGTTCACGGGCGGGCGTGAGGTCGTCATCAGCCAGAACATGGCGGAGGCGCAGGGCCTGCGCGTGGGCGACACGGTCAGCATCAGCGGGACGGATGAGCCGTTTATCGTCCGCGGGATCGTCGCGGCGGATCATGAGGCGGGCATCCGCAACTTGTTTGGAGCGTTCTTCGGTTTCGCTTACGTCTCGCTGGCGGAGGCCGACGGCGTGATCCGCGACCGCATCCGCCCCAACTCTATCGCCATCAGCCTGCCCGACCCGCCGACGACGCGCGCCGGTTTCAACGCGCTGGTGGACGAACTGCGGCGCTTGAACGACCCGGCCACAGGCCGCATGGGCATCGACACCACCTTCGACATGTTAGAGCGCAATGCCGTTATCAGCGAGGTCTTGGGGAACTTTATCGTCGTGCTGGGGCTTGGGGCGCTGCTCATCGGCGGCGTCGGCATCATGAACACGATGCTCGTCATGGTGCGGCGGCGCACCGCCGAGATCAGCGCGTTGAAGACCTTCGGCCTCAAAAACGGGCAGATCGCGCGGCTGTTTTTGGCCGAGGGGCTGCTGCTGGGCGTGCTGGGCAGCGTGTTGGGGGCGGCGCTGGGCGTGGCGCTCAGCGGGTTGGTCAACCGCTACGGCGAGGCCTTCTTGCAGCAGTCGCTGCCGGTGCGCGTCTACCCCGAGGCGCTGGCCTATGGCGTGGCGCTCGGCCTGCTGACGACAGCCGTCTTCAGCCTTGTGCCGATTTTGACGGCGCTGCAAGTGCGCCCGGCGCAAATCCTGCGGCCGAACGATCTGGTGCTGCCGCGCTTGGGTTGTTTCCAGATGCTGCTGGCGATGATGTTGATCACGCTCGCGCTGGGGCTGATCGTCGGGCAGATCATCACGCCGACGTTTGGGGTCGTCAACGATCTAGCCCGCGGCGACCTGTTCGACCCGGCCGCCCCGTACATGACGGGCGTGATCGGCGTGGCGATTACGATGCTGCTGCTGGGGCTGCTGGTGGGGCTGTTGTGGTGGGTGGTGTTCTTCCTGAGCAAACTGCCGAGCCTGCGCAGTGTGCGCCTGCGCTTGGCGATCCGCAACTTGGCCAATCAGCGCGTGCGCACAGCGACGACCATCCTAGCGCTCAGCGTCGGCATGTTCACCTTGAGCGTGATCACGTTCGTCGGCGAGGGGACGCGCCAACTGCTCACGGTGCAGCTCACGCAGCAGGTGGGGGGCAACGTGTTGGCGCTGCCGATTGCGCCCTCGGCGCTCGCCCCTGCTGGGCGGCTGGCGATCGATCTGGCGATGGCCAACGTGCCGGATGTGCGCAGCCGCACCGTCATCGGCATTCATCAATCCCCTCTGCTGACCATTGACGGCCGGTTCACCAACACTTTAACGGAACCAGAGGCGGAACTCGCCTTGTTCATCTGGGGCGGCCTGCTCATGCGCGACAGCACCGACCCCGATTTCTACAACCGCGCGATCACGATTGTGCAGGGGCGCAACCTCACCCCCGCGGATCGCGGGCGGCGCGTGGCGGTCGTCCCTGCGGACAGCGCGGCCACGCTGGGCGTGACGGTCGGGTCGATGCTGGGCTACACGATTGATGGCCAGTGGATGCATTTTGAGGTGGTAGGGCTGGCCGGGGGGGCAGGCGGCGGCTTCTTTGGGCTGGGGGGGATCAACATCCCGCCGGAGAGCCTCGGCGGACGCCAACCTCTGTTCACGTTCTACGCCTTCGACGTCGGGCCGGAGGGGGTCAACCGCGCGCTGCTCTCGCTCTCATCCATTCGCATCCCGCCGACCTTCGCGCTCGATGTGACCTTCATCGACGCCCTCGTCTCGCGCTTAATCAACCAATTCGCGGCCATTCCGACGGTGGTCGCGCTGCTCTCGCTGCTTTCAGCAGGGGTCATCATGGCGAACACGATTGCGCTGGCCACCTTAGAGCGGCGGCGGCAGATCGGCGTGTTGAAGGCGCTGGGCTTGAAGGGGCGGACGGCATTGGTTGTGATGCTGATTGAAACCAGCCTCATCAGCTTGACGAGCGCCCTGCTGGGGTTGGCATTGAGCGGGCTGTTCTTGTGGGTCATCGGGCAGATTTCGCAAACACCGATCCCGCTGCCCGCCAGCAGCCAACTGTTGGCGTTGGGGCTGCTGGGGGCGTCGCTGCTCATCAGCGCGATTGCTACCGCGCTGAGCGCCAACCTCGCCGCGCGTGAACGGGTGATGAACGTGCTGCGCTACGAGTGAGGCCGCCTACTCATTTCAGCGCGTTGAGCGCTTCCAGCAGCGCCTCGCGCACGATTGCAGGGTTGGCTTTGCCTTTGAGCGCCCCCATCACCTGCCCGAACAGCGCGTTCATGACCTTTTCCTCCCCGGCGAGGTATTTCTGCACCATGTCGGGGTTTTTCTCCATCGCTTGCTGCACCGCCTCGCGGATCAAGCCGCTGTCGCTAACCTGCGCCAGACCTTTCTCCTTGACGATGGCCTCGGCGTCTTGGCCTGTCTCCCACATGATGGGCAGCACGTCTTTCCGTGCGGTGGCGGCGTTGATCTGACCGCCCTCCACCAGCTTGATGAGCTTGGCGAAGTTGGCGGCGGTAAGCTTCGTCTGGCCGACGGCTTCGCGGTCGATCTTGCTGTCGTTCAGCAGGCGGAAGAGATCGCCTGTGAACCAGTTGGCGGCGGTCTTGGCGTTCACGCCCTCGGCCAGCACGGTCTCGTAGTAATCGGCGATGGCCTTGTCTTGGGTCAGCACGCGAGCATCATAAGCTGAGAGGCCCAGCTCCGTGGTGAAGCGGGCGCGCTTTGCGTCGGGCAGCTCAGGGAGCTTAGCTTGCACCTCAGCGACCCACTCGCGGCTGACCTGCACAATGGGCAGGTCAGGCTCAGGGAAGTAGCGGTATTCGTCGGGACGCTCTTTGTAGCGCTGGATGATGATGCGCCCGTTCTGTTCGTCCCAGCCCAGCGTCGCGGGTTTGACAGTGTCGCCCGCCTCATAGAGGGCAATCTGCCGTTCGACCTCGGCATCAATCGCGCGCACCATGCTGCGAATGCTGTTCAGGTTCTTGATCTCGGTGCGGGTGCGATAGGCCGTGTCGGACGAGTGCATGACGCTCACGTTGGCCTCAAAGCGCAGCACGCCCTTGCTCATGTCCCCGTGGTTCACGCCCAAGAACTGCAGCAGCGCGCGCAGCTTGCGGGCGTAGGCCTCGGCTTCTTCGCTGCTGTGGATGTCTGGCTCGGTGACGATCTCCAACAGCGGCACGCCCGCGCGGTTGTAGTCGACAAGGCTGCCATCGCCCACGTGGGTGAGCTTGCCGGTGTCCTCCTCCATGTGGGCGCGGCGGATGCGGATGCGCTTGGTGCTGCCGCTGCTCAGTTCAACGTCGACCCACCCGTTGATCGCCAGCGGGTGATCGTACTGGCTGATCTGGTAGCCCTTAGGCAGGTCAGGATAGAAGTAGTTCTTGCGGGCGAATTGGTTGAAGGGCGGGATCTCGCAGTTGAGCGCCAGCCCCACCATCATCCCGTATTCCATCGCCTGCCGGTTGATGACGGGCAGCGTCCCGGGCAGCCCCAGCGAGAGCGGGTCAACGGCGCTGTTGGGCGGCGCTTCCACGCTGTCCACGACGGGGCAGGCGCTGAACATCTTGGTTTGGGTGAGCATCTCGGCGTGGACTTCCAGCCCGATGATCGTCTTCCAGTGGGTCATGTGGGTTCGTTCCTCTGGTGCGGTGTAGGTTGAGCGAGCGGACGCAGCAGGCGCGTCCTTACCTTCGGGATACCGTACATTTTAACCATGCGCGGTATCTTACCACAACGTCCCCAACACGGCAGGCTGTGCTACAATCGAGCCACGATCCACACCGAGTCAACCGTTATGGAAACGTTCGACGACTACGACTACGAATCGATTTTAGAGACGCTTGAACCTATCTATATGCGCGAGGGAGATGCCGCCGCCCGTGAACTCTTGGAGGAAAACGGCTTTCCCCTTGCGATCATCAACGAATTGATGAGCATTTTGTGGCAGCTGCGCGAACGCGCGCAGAACAGCAGTTACTTTGACGATTGAACTGCTGGCTGCGAAAGCAGCCATGCCTCTGCTTCGTCGAGCTTGCCTGCGGGCAAGATGCGGATTTTGTCACCCCCGCTGAACACGCGCATGACGCGGTCTAGGATGTTGGCGATGAATTGCTCTGTGGTCAAGACGCAGACGCGCGCCCGACGCTTGCGCGGGGTGCGCTGCATCCAATCCAGCGTGCGGTCGATGAGGTAGCGCATCGAGACGCTGCTGTGTGTGCCGTCGTGCTCGATGAGGATAAGCACAGTGTCATCCCCCGGGATCTGACGATACGTGATCACCAAGCGCGTCATATCCTCCAACCATGCGTTGACCGTGCTCACGTCTGGATGCTTGAGCACGAAGTGGTGTATCTGAGAGCGATGCCAATATTGATAGTAAGCAGTCATACATAAATACGCCATTAACGTCTAGTTGAAGTATAGACGCTTATTTTATCCTATGCAAGCAATTGGGTGATCTTGGCAGGGTCTGAGGTGGAACTGTTCAAACCCGGGATGCTCAAGTGGAACGGATCAACGGCGCAAGGTCAGTTAGGGGGTCTCGTCTTCTGCGCCGAACAAGCGCAGCCATTCGTCCACGGTGTTTTTCATGAGAGGTTTCTCATCCACGTCGTGCGGGCGCGGTTTAGGCGCAGGGAGCGCAGGTTTCGGTTTGGGCGTCGGCTTGGGGAGGGTGCGCGGCTCGGCGGTGGGGGGGGCGGGGGCCGTTTCCACGGGCGCGCTTGGTGGCGGTTTGGCGGTCATGCGCTCCTCCCAGTAGGCCGTTTCGCTCGGCGAGGTGATCGGGTAGATCCATTCGCCGAGGTCGGGCGGGTCAGGCAGGTGCGCCAGCTTATCGGCAAAGGCCGCGGAGCGGATGGCGCGCACACGGTAGCTCTTGGCAAGGCCAAGCAGCTCTTGATCTGAGGTGACGAGCGTCCATCCCAACGGGTCGCGCAGCCGTTTGATCCGCGCGGCAATCAGCTTATCCGCCGATGAGTGCTCGTAGGCGGCGAAGATGACCGTCACTTTGTCGTTAGAGGCAATCGACTTGCCGCCGGGCAGCCCGCCGTCGAAGATGACCGTCAGCTTTTTGCCCTTGCGCGCCGCATACGAGCGCAGCTTGTTGACCAGCTTCATCTCGTCGTTGGGGTCGCTCAAGCGGATGTCTTTCATCGCGCCGATCAAGTTATGGCCGTCGATCAGGTAAGGCATCGCACACGGTCACAATCGTTGATTACTGCCGCAAGCATAACACAAGATACCCCCGCTCGGCGATTTGCCTACGAAACCTTAAGCTGGTTTGCCGCGCGCGGGGGGCTGTGCTATAGTCGGTATCAGCAGTTTGATTTTGTTACACAGAGGCAGCTTTCATGTCTGGTCGGGCAATCATCATTGGTGCGTTCCTCATGGCTTTGGCGGGCACTGGGCTGGCAATCATGCTGTTCGGCAACCCGAGCGAGGGGGCGAACGCACAAGTGCGCATTGTGACGGTGGAAGTGTTGATCACCAGCACGCCCGACCCGAACGCAACCATACCGGTCATCATCATCACGGCCACACCCGACCGGACGCAGGTGGCCGTGCCGGATACCGTGGCGCAGGCTGCCAACCAAACCCCCGTCACCGGCCCCACGCTGGACGCGACCGCGCTGGCCGCCAACCCCGCAGGCGACGCCAGCCCGCAGCTCAACCTGCCTCAAAACTGCATCCTGCACACCATCGCCGCGGGCGATACGCCCTTCGGCATCGCGCAGCAGTACGGCGCAAACGGCTTCACGATCATGCAGGTCAACAACCTTGACGACGTGGCTGCCACGCGCTTGCAGATCGGCGACGTGCTGATCGTGCCGCTGGAGGGCTGCCCGCTCGACCAACTGCCCAACTATCGCCCCCAAAGCCAGATCGTCAGCGCGGCTGTCACCACGCCGCAGGCCACCGCCGGCGCGGAAGCCACCGAGGAACCCCCTGCAGGCACGCCCGCGCCCAACGCGACGATCACGCTTGCGCCCACCGCGGCCAACGCCCAAGTGATCATCGGCAGCATCAGCCGCGCAGGGGATATCACAGCCGAGGGGATCACCATCCGCAACACGGGGGCCACCGTCAACCTAACGGGTTGGACGCTGCGCGATGCTGAAGGCAACACCTACACCTTCCGCGAGTTCATCTTGTTCTCCAACGCCGAGGTGACGGTCTTCACTCGCGCGGGGCAGAACACACCCATTGCGCTCTATTGGGGGCGAGATACCGCTGTGTGGGGCGATGCCGGCGACGTGGCCATCCTGAGCGATGCGCGCGGCAACGTCCAAGCCAGCGCCCGCGTCAGCACGCTGATTGAACTGGGGAACTAGCCTCACCTTGCGCTATAATCCGCGCGTCGCAAGCGTCAGGATGGTGGCAGCGGGATGAACCCCTCTGAGGAGAAGAAGCGTCAGCAGTACGTCTCGTGGTTGGATCAACAGATCCGATCTTTGATTGGCAATGGCGATGTGTCGCATCTGCCCAACGCTGGCCGCAAATTTGACTGGTCGAAGGAGAACCCGCACACGCCGGAGGAACTGCGTCTGGCGTACAAGATCATGCAAGATGCGGACGTCGTCCCAGAGTGGATCGCGCTGGGGGCGGAGCTAGAAACCCAGCGCGCCGCCATTCATCGGCTGGCGCAGCGCGCTCAACAAGACTATGAGACGCGGCGCAGCGAAGCCGACCGCCGCGGAAGCTCCCTGCTTCAGCGCGACGCCGAGGCACGGCACAACGCCGCGCTTCAGCGGTTGAACGACCAAATCACGGAATACAACCGGCGGCTGATGACCTTCAACCTGACGCGCCCCGCGCAGATCCCGCAGCGCGTCCCGCTGACGTTGGACGGTGTGCTGCGCGGGGCGGACGTCTAAGCGTTTCCCTCTTCTTGCTTGGGCTTATCGTTCCCAGAGGCTTCGTTCAGCCCTTTGCGGAAGTTGCCAATGGCCTGCCCCAGCTCGCCGCCGATCTTGCTCACACGGCCAACGCCAAACAGCAGCACGACGATCACAAGGATGATTAACAGTTCTGGTAAGCCCGGCATCGTTTCGTTCCTTTGCTCAACTGCGTTTCATTCAGGAGTATAGCACATGCGCGGCGGCGAATGACAGCGCTTGCCTTGCCCTGCGGTCGCTCTTGGAGCGTGCCTCACCCCGGAACCTGCGCTTCCTGCCCCAGAGGGGCAGCTGCTGCTGTGCGCCCCCTTCTCCGCCCAGAGAAGGGGGTTGGGGGATGAGGCCCAGCGAGGCAGGCCTCGCCCCTACGTTGTTTGGAAAGGGGGAGGGGGATGAGGCCGCTGGCGGGCACGGCCGCCTGTCCCCTGTTCACTCAAATGTGAGGGATGAGGGCTGACCCTCTGACGGCCAATGGGTTGCTTGTGACCCAGTGGGATGATAGACTGACAGCATCAGCGCAGGCGCACACAACCGCTGACGGGAGCCGCACACGTGCCAGAACAAGCCCTCTATTTGAAATGGCGGCCGACCGCGTTTAACGAAATGGTCGGCCAAGAGCACATCATTCGCACCTTGAAGAACTCGCTTAAGACGGGGCGCATTCGCCATGCCTATTTGTTCAGCGGCCCGCGTGGGACGGGCAAGACGACCAGCGCGCGCCTGCTGGCGAAGGCCGTCAACTGCACCCATCCTGACCCAGACGCGCGCCCCTGCAACGAGTGCGCAGCTTGCACAGCGATCAATGAGGGGCGCTTCCTCGATCTGATCGAGATTGACGCCGCCAGCCACACCGGCGTGGACGACGTGCGCGATCTGCGCGATAAAATCGCTTTCGCCCCCAGCGAAGGCCGCTACAAGGTCTACATCATCGACGAAGTGCATCGCTTTTCGGGGAATGCCTTTGACGCGCTGCTCAAAACGCTCGAGGAGCCACCCGATCACGCCTTGTTTGTGCTGGCCACAACCGAAATCGACAAAGTGCCCGCGACGATCAAGAGCCGCTGCTTGCCGTTTGAGTTCCGCCGCTTGACTGTCCAAGAAGTGGCGGATCGTCTGGCGTTGATTGCCGCGGAAGAAGGGATCCAAGTGGAACGCGCCGCGCTGGAGCTGATCGCCCGTGAGGGAACCGGCAGCGTCCGCGACAGCATCAGCCTGCTTGATCAGGTGGTGGCCGACCCCGCGGAAGTCGTCACGTTGGAGCTGGCGCAGCGCATCCTCGGCACAGCCAGCACGCGCGCCGTCCGTGATCTGGTGGAGGCACTCGTCGACCGTGACGTGGCGCGCGGCGTGCACATCATCAACGACGCCATCGACAGCGGCAGCGACCCGCGCCAATTCGGCCAGCAGGTGGTGGAGCAGCTCCGCTTGATCTTGCTGGTGCAGACGACCGGCGCGGATGTCGTGGCGCTCTCGGTTGACGAACGTGCCCGCATCAGCGCGCTGGGGGAGCGCATCAGCCGCTCAGAGCTGCTGCGCGCTATCCGCGCTTTCTATCAGACGATCGACGCATTCCACAGCAGTTGGCAGCCGCAGCTGGCGTTGGAGCTGGCCTTCCTCGAAGCGCTGACCGCGCCCGAGCCGCAGGCCGCATCAGCCCCGCCGATGTTTGAGCCGCGCCCCGCCTCGCCCCCGCCGCCGAGTGCGCCAGCGCCTGCGCTCACGGGGCGGCCTGCCCTTGTGCCTGCGCCCGTCGTGGCGCAAAAATGGTCAGAGGCGCAGCGCCTTATCTTCAATAACATCCCACAGGCTAAACCCGAGCAAAAGAAGCACGTCCAGAACCTGCCGATGTTGATGCAGCACGTCCACGTCCGCGCGGTGGATGGGGACGTGGTGATCCTCGGTGCGCAGAAGATCTACGCGGACTTGCTGGGCAATCAGACGTGTATCGAATGGGTCGAGCGGGCGCTGCTGCGCGTGACGGGGAAGCCGCTGCGGATCAAGATCATCATAGACGAAGGCCAGCCGAGCGACACCCGTTACATGACGCCTGCGCCGGACGCTGCGAACGACCCCGTGTCACAGGTGATTCAGGCGCGCGGCGGGGTGCTGCTGGGCGAAGAAGTGTTGGATAATCACACCGATAGTGATAGTGAGGAGTAAACGGACATGGGTAAGAAAAAACGCGGTGGCGGCTTTGGTGGCGGGATGCCCGGCGGCGTGCCGGGCGGCATGAGCGGCATGATGGCTCAACTGCAAAAGATGCAGCAGGACATGGCGGACGCGCAGGCCGCGCTCGAACATGAGACGGTCGAGGTCAGCGTGGGGGGCGGCGCGCTGACGATTGTCATCACCGGGCATCAGCGCGTGCAGTCGATCAAGATCAACCCTGATGTGATCGACACCAGCGACCCCGAATGGGTGACCGACCTGCAAGACTTGGTGATGCTCGGCGTCAACCAAGCCATCGAACAGAGCCAAGCGATGGCCGCTGAGAAGATGGAGCGCATCAGCGGCGGGCTGGGCAACATCCCCGGGTTAGGTGGCCTTTTGGGCTAAGCTGGCCCCTCTCCCTACTAACATAGAAGAAGAGACCGATCAAGGCGCGCTGTGGCGCGTCTTTTTCGTTCAGATGTTCGGTTGTGTGATACACTAACAGTCAAGCAAGCGTGGAGCGGCACACCATGACGATGACGCGAATCCAACCCAGCAAGAAGGTCGGCATGCCCTTGGAAGAGTTCATGCGGCTTCAAGCAGAGCAGCCATTCGAGCTTTTACTAGGGGAGCGTGTTGACAAGATGCCTTCGCCACTCATTCACAGTTTGATCATTCGGTTTCTCTTCCTGCGCCTTAACGCTTTCGCGGTGCAGCATGGCCTCGGTGAGGTATTCCAAGAGACAACCTATGCCGAGCTGCGCGATGATCAGTCGTGGGTCGAAGGGTCGCGCATCCCTGATGTGATGTTCCTCAGCAAGGGTCGCCTCCACGACTACGCCAGCAGGCCGGATTTTTCGGTCATGCTGCCCTTCGGTATCGCGCCTGATCTCACGGTGGAAGTGCTGTCGCCGTCCGAAAAAGCCGTTGACATCAACCGCAAGGTCAAGGTCGATCAAGGATTGGGCGTGCGCTTGATCTGGATCGCTGACCCGTTCCAAAAGACGGTGACCGAGTACGCGCTCAGCGGGGCGATCAAGCAGTTGGGGTTGGAGGATGCGCTGGAAGGCGCGGATGTGCTGCCGGGTTTCAAGCTCGCGTTGGCGGAACTGTTCCAAGAGCCAACGTTCTGAGCGCGGCGTGATGTTTGCTGTTGGCCGTTGCGATGTAAAGTAGGATGCATGTCGAGCGCAATCCCT
>JBDNCV010000118.1:0-12112 GCA_046719465.1 Anaerolinea sp. | reverse complement strand
ACGTGGACTCCGTTGGCTTGTAGTTTCTGGCGGAGCGCGTCTGCGCCTTCGGCGAGGACGACGCAAGCGGTCGGCCCCAAGCGCCGCCCGAGGTGCTGGCGGTAGACGGGGTCGTTAAAGAGTTGGCTCAGAACATCTTCGGAGAGCGTTTGCAGCACGATGAGGCGCTCGATGCTGGCCTGCGCGAGCGCCCCCTGCTGCGCGGTTTGAAGCATCCGCAGCAGGCTGCCGGGGACGGGCTTGGGGTCGAAGTGTTTCTTGAGGTACGCCTCGATCTGGCTCGAGGTGATGCCCTGCTCGTGGATGGCTCGCCTCAGGCTTGGCACTGTAAAGCGATAAGTGTACGCTGGAGCGTTGGGAACCCACTCCGTCATGCGGGCGAGCGTGAAGCGATCGGTTCGCGCGGCTTTGCGGCTGGCGTGGGCTGTGCCGTCCGCTTGGATCTGGATGCGCTCGTCGGGGTCGGGCGGTTGAGGGAATGTCTCTAAGCCGACAAAGGCGCGCCCATAGGCGTTGAGGCGGGCGGCTTCCTCGCTCACATCCACCAGCCCCAGCCAATGCAGCGGCCCATGCAGCAGGAACTGGATCAACGCCCCTTCGACATAATCCCAGCTTTCAAACCCGCGCAGGTACTGGTTCTGCAAATCGCGCAGATACCAACTGTCGTAATCCCCATCCACCCGCTGGAAGTCGGGGTCGCTCTCTTTAATGATGTGGATGAAGCTCTGAATGTTCCACCATGCGCGCGCCGGGGCCAGCCGCGCCATGTGGTCGAGGATCGCTTGGCGTGCCGTCACGGGGTCATACTCGAAGCCTTGCGGATCGCGCAGCAGGCTGGGCACGTGGAACAGGTCGACGTAAGCGGTGCTGCTGCGCCATGCCTCGGCCAGCAGCTTGACCTGCCCCCAACGCGGCAGCCCAAACCACTGCTGCAGCCCTTCGCGCCGTGTGAACACGCGCGCTTCCTGCACGTCGATCAACCCCGCGCTGAACGCCAGATACAAGACAAAGGTGAGGCGGGCTGGCTCATCGTGGATCAAGAAGGGCTGAAGCTGGGCGGCATCCGCAGGGTGTAAGTCGTCGTCCTCAACGCTGGCGCTGTTGAGTCGCACATACGCCAGAAACGTCGTCATGTCGTCCACGAGCGACGTATCAGCGGCGCGGAACTCGCTCACGGCTTGATCGTCCAACACGGCGACATCCATCACCTCGTCGTCGTCCTCGTCGAGCGTGTCCTCGATGGGCGCTTCATCCTCGAGATGATCGTAGCGAGTGCGGTGCAGCGGCAGCACGCGCAGCAGCTCATCCGGGATGGTGACGATCTCGGCGATGCCTTGTTTGGTCTGTTTGTTGACGATCCCGACGAGGCCGCGGTAGATGAGCGCGTCGGTCACGGTGGCGCTGGGGCTGCGGTGCGGCTGTGCTTTCTTAACCGCGCCAACCCCTATCCGCGAGAATTCGCCATAGGTGCGGGCGAACAGAGGCAGCACAAGCTGCTTGTCTTTGGCAGAGGCGAGCGATTGCAGCGCGCCCCGCTGCTGGTCGGTCAGCGCGTCGTAGATTGCCTCAGCACGGGCGGGATCGCGCATGGCTTCCGAGAGGGCTTGCGGAACCTCAGCGGGGTTGATGCTTTTTATGTTCACCTGCCATGTCTCGGCGATGGTGTGGATCACGGCGGGGTCGGCTGCTTTGAGCATGGTGAGCAGGTCAAGCATAGGCGCGTCTCGCTTCGGGTCGTCCGATCTTGTGCTTATTTTAGCACAGCGCGCGCCGAGCCTGATGCAGGCATGGCACTTCTCGTTATAATCAAGGCAAATTCCACGCGGGTCAAAGTGAATGGGATGGACTGGCAAGAGCTGCTGAACCAATTAGATTGGCAAGACGCCACGCGGCAGGAGCGCGCGCTGCGCAACCGCCTCAAGGAGCGCGCGCAGCACTACGCGATGCCTAAAGACACGGTTGACCGCACCCAAATGGACGTGCTGCACGCGGTGACGTTTCTGTTGGGGGATGAGCGCTGCGCGTTGGATGTGCGCGCTGTGCGCGGGGTGCGCTCGGTGGATTCGATCACGCGGGTTCCGTCGACGCCACCCTTCTATCGCGGCGTGGTTAATGTGCGCGGCCAGATCATCAGCGCGTTGGATTTGCAGGCGTTCTTCAACCTCAGCGGCACGCCTCTCACCCCGCGCGAGCTGCTGGTGGTGGAATCGAACGAGCTGACGCTGGCGATCCTCACGAACCGCGTGGAGGATGTTCTCGCCATCCCGCGCGCGGGGATCGAAGCGATGGACATGCGCTATGCCCTCGGCGTGACCCGTGACCGCATCACCGTGTTGGATATTGATCAGATTACTGCAGATGACCGCCTCATTGTAGGAGGGAAACACCTATGAACGATACCCGCTTGACGTTCTTCCTGCATCCGATTGTGTTGATGATGACGCTTGGCGCGGTGCTGCCCGCAGCGGCGGTTGCGCTGCTGCTGCGGCCATCATTTGAAGCGCTGTTGATTGCTGGCTTGGCGGCAGCCGTGTTCGGGTTGGTGTGGGGCACGCTGGCGTACAACCTCAGCTATGGACGGCTTGACCGTATGTTGGGCGCCTATATCGACACGCTGGCGAAGGTGGCCGAGGGCGACCTCACCACCCACATTGACATGCCGCCGATCCCGCTGAGCACGCGCGAGGGGGCGATTGCCAATCGGCTGGTGAACGTGACCAACCAGATGATCACGCGCCTGCGGAACGTCGTCGCTGATTTTTACAGCGCCCTTCAACGCCTTGAAACCGACACCCAAGCGATCCTTGAGGCCACCGCGCGCCAGATCAACATGGCCAACGAGCAGGACGCCGTCGTGACCGAGACCACCGCCACGGTGAACGAGGTGCGTGCGACCGTCACCGAGACAGCGGAACGCGCCCAGAGCGTGGCCGAGACAGCCAACCTGAGCGTGACGATCTCGCGCGGGGGGATTGAAGCCGTTGCCGAGACCATCGAAGGCATGGACTTGATCCGGCGGCGCGTCGAGGACATCGCCGATAACATCCTCGTGTTGAGCGAACACACCCAGCAGATCGGCGAGATCATCAGCACAGTGAACGCGCTGGCGGATCAATCGCGCATGCTGGCGCTCAACGCCAGCGTAGAGGCCGCCCGTGCTGGCGAGGAGGGCAAGGGCTTTGCCGTGGTGGCGATGGAGGTGCGCAACCTTGCCGATCAAAACCGCGATGCGACCGTGCAGGTGCGCGAGATCCTCGGCGAGATTCAGCGCGCCACCAACAGCGCTGTGATGGTGACCGAGGAGGGCAGCAAAGGCGTCGACAACGGCCAGATGCTGGTGAACAAAGCCGGGGAGTCGATCCGTGAGCTGTCGAAGGCCATTGAGGAGGCGGCGCTGGCCGCCATGCAGATTGCCGCCAGCACGCGCCAGCAGACCATCGGCATGGATCAGCTCACGGGGGCGATGCGCACGATCAAGCACGCCACGACGGAGACGGTGAGCAGCACGATGATGGTCGAGGCCAGCGTGCAGCGCCTGCGTGATGCGGCCACCCGTGTGAACAGCGTTCTGCAAGGCTTGAAGTACTAGCCCCCGCGAGGTCATCATGACGGATGCCAACAACGAGCTGCTGAGCATCTTCTGGGAGGAAGTGTCGGATCATCTGAGTGTGCTGAATGAGTCGCTGCTGCGCGTCGAGATGGCGCAGGGCGAGGAGAGGCGCAGCCTGCTGAAAGAGATGAACCGCGTCGCGCACAGCACGAAAGGGGCGGCGCGCGCCGTCGGGCTGGGGTTGATTGAAACCATCGCGCATTACCTTGAGGAAGTGTTCCACCTCGCGCTGGACTTCAACATGACTATCACCCCAGCCATTGCCGACACGCTCTACGACAGCTTCGACCTCATTCAGAACGTCATGTCCAACGTTGAGAACGACAACGAAGTGGTGACGCGCGTGCTGCTGGCGCTGGAGGGCATCGTGGCCGCCCATGTGCCCGATGAAGCCGCCGTCTGGTCGCCGCCGGAAGTGCCCGAGTTAACGCTGACCACTGCGGAGATGCAGGCCGTACCGGTCGCCGATGATCGCGTGCTGCCACCGCTGGACGCGGCCTCCAACACACAGACGATGCTCGTGCGCACGCTCGACGAGACGATCCGCGTGTCGATCGACAAGCTCGACCAGTTGATGGCGCAGGTCAGCGAGCTGAACGTGCTGAAGATGCGCGGCGAGCTGCGCTTCAAGCGCACAGTGGAGCTGCAGCAGATGCTCATCCGCTGGCAGCGTGAGTGGCGCAGTGTGCGCACGGGCTACATTCGCTTGATCCGGCGTGTGCAGGACAGCAGCAAGTCCGCTGCCCCCCCACCAGAGCTGACCACGATCCTCCGCTTCTTGGAGGTGAACCAGCGCTACTTACAGAACGCCAACCGCGACATGCTGCACCTGTATCAGGCGCTGGCGCAGGATCAACTCACCCTGCTAACGCTGACGGACGACCTGCAAGATCGCGTGGCTGACCTGCGGATGATGCCGTTTGAAACGGTGGCAGGCGGGATGCAGCGCCTCGTGCGTGACTTGGCGCGCGACCTCAAGAAGCAGGTGGTGCTAGACATCATCGGCGCGCATGTCGAGATCGATAAGGCCGTGCTGGACGCGCTGCGCGAGCCGCTCATGCACCTCATCCGCAACTCGGTCGATCACGGGATCGAGACGCCGTTGGAGCGCTCCAACTTGGGCAAGCCGAGCTTTGGCTTGATCGAGCTGACAGTGGAGCAGCGCGGCAGCGAGATCCTCATCCGTGTGAAGGATGACGGGCGCGGCCTTAACCCCGAGGTGCTGCGCCAAAAAGCTGTGCAGCGCGGCCTGCTGAACAGCGCCGAAGCCGAGGCGCTGGACGACGACAGCGTGCGCATGTTGATCTTCCAAGCGGGCTTCAGCACGCAAGATAAGGTGAGCGCCATCAGCGGGCGCGGGCTGGGCATGGACATCGTGCGCGAGCGCGTTGAGAGCCTGCGCGGGCGCATCAGCGTGGCCAGCACGCCCGGCCACGGCATGACGACCACGATCAATGTGCCTGTCTCGCTGACGCGCATCCGCTGTGTGCTGCTGCGTGTGGGCGATGAGGAGTACGCTGTGCCCAGTGTGATGATCGCGCGGATGGAGCGCATCGACCGCTCACAGATCTACACTGCCAAAGGTCAGGCAATGGCCAAGATCGGGGATCGTCCGGTGCCGTTGTTTGCGCTCGGCGATGTCCTCTCCGTGCCGACGATGGACGCGGAGCGCCCACAGGCCGATGTGGTCGTCCTGCAAGCGCTGGAGCGCATGGTCGCCTTCGAGGTGGACGACCTCTACAGCGAGTTAGAGCTGGTGCTCAAGCCGCTCGGGCGAGAGTTGATCAACACGCCGTTTGTGGCAGGGGCGGCGCTGCTCGGCTCTGGGGCAGTGGTGATCGTGCTGGACGCTAACGACTTGGTGCGCGTTGCCAGCGGGGATGCCATGCCGCGGCGGAACCGCCTGCCCGCGCTCACGCGGGAGCCGTCGATGCGCCGCCTGCGCGTGCTGGTGGTGGACGATTCGATCACGACGCGCACGCTGGAGAAGAACATCCTAGAGACGGCTGGTTTTGAGGTTGTCGTGGCAATTGACGGGCTGGAAGCGTGGACGAATCTGCTCGAGATCAACCCTGACATCATCATCAGCGACGTGGAGATGCCGCAGATGACCGGCCTTGAGCTGGCGCGGCGCGTCAAAAGCGACGCCCGCACGCGCGATATCCCGTTGATTTTGCTGACTTCCCTCGGCAAACCAGAGCAGCGCGAGGCCGGTCTGGCTGCTGGTGCGGATGCATATCTGGTGAAGAGTCAATTTGATCAAGCGGAGTTACTGGCTACAATACAATCAGTGCTTTGAGACCGAAGGCAGTGTATGACCAATCCCCAAACAGAGTTTTTCCCACAGTGCGAGAACTGTGATTTCTTTAACGCTGGCGGCGCGCCCCACGAGCGCTGCCGCCGTCACCGCTTCGTCATGCCTGAGGTCAACTGGCAGATCATCTGCCGTGATTGGATGACCAGCGGCGAAACGGTTGATTTCAGCGCCCTCAAGCCGGATACACTGCACTACTACGCCGCAGGCAGCGACACGATTAAACACGCGCCGCTTCGCCGCTTCGCCGATCTGAAGCGGATGCTCATCAGCGTCAAGCTGCGGCAAGACCCGCAGTACGGGTGGGTGATCTACGTGGGCGGCAATCGCAGTCACTACTTCCCAGCGCCCGGGGAGGACGTCAACGTGCTGATTAGCCGACGCAACTGCAAGTTTCAGATTGCGAACCCCGTGCGCGACCTTGCGACCGAGATGATCCCACAGCAAGGCGCATGGCGCGAGGTGCTGCACAAGCAGCAGTCCTTTATGCTCTACAGCCGCGAGCATCATCAACTCATCTACAGTTGGCTGGGCAGCTTCATGGACATCAACGCGTACATTGCCAAGAGCTTCGTGCCCAACATCTTCGCGTTTCTTGAGGTGGTTGGCAACAACACCGAGTACATCCTCTACGCCGATACCTTGGTTTATCATCAATACCTGCTGCGGTGATGAGCGTTATGGAACCCGAGGACACGCTTATCATGACCGACCTCGAGGCGATGAAGGTCTACTTTGACCCGTTTCGCCGTCGGATTATCGGGGAGTTGATCGATCAACCGCGCACGATCCAAGAGGTGGCGCAGCGTTTGAACGTTCCGTTCACACGGCTGTATTACCAGTTCAACTTGTTGGAGAAGCACGGCATTATCCGCGTGGTGGAGACGCGGCGCATGGCCGGCGCTGTTGAGGAGAAGTACTACCGCGTCGCTGCGTATACCTTCCAAGTGGCGCGGCATCTGTTGGAAAATCGCAAGCCGACGCAAGTGCCGCCCGATATTGAGCTGGTGCTGCAAACCGTTTTTGATGATGCGCGAGCTGAGGTTGAACGCAACATCCTGAATGGGCGGATCAATTGGGCGAGCGTCGCGCCGTCGCCGGATGCGCTGTTGGCGCGGCGGGGGTATTTGCGGCTCCCCCCTGAGGAGGCCAGCCGCTTCATGGAGGAAATGCTCGCGCTGGTCAACCGCTATTTCCGCAAGCCCGCCCCCCCTGACAGCCCACAGTACTTGCTAACGTTCGTCGTAGCGCCGATTGATGCATCCTTCGAACTGCCCGATGACGACGATGAGGAGACCGCGACGTCATGAAACGGCGCTCCACCGTGCAGCGCGCTGCTGCGCCCCCTGCCACCCCCAGCACGCCGCCTGACCACATCGGCCTGATGACCGCCGCAGTTGTAATGATCATCGTGGGGGTGGGCGGCCTGTACTGGCTCATCTTTGCCAGCGGCAGCCTGCCGCGCATTGGGGGCGAGCTGTGGCTGTTTTTTGTGCTGCTGCTTACGGCAAGCAGCGGGCTGGCGCTGCCCTTGATTCGCTTCATCAACGTGCGCTTCACCCCACTGCACCGCGAAGTGCCCTCGGCGGGCGTCATCGTCCGGCAGAGCGTATGGGTGGGAATGTGGGTCGTGGTGTGCGCGTGGCTGCAAATCCCGCGCCTGCTCACGCTGCCGCTGGCCATCTTCATCGCCGCTGCCTTGCTGGTGGTAGAGCTGTTCCTGCGCAGCCGCGAGATGGCTGCTGAGCAAGACGACTAGCGCGTGAAGGTCGCCACCAGATCAGCGTAGGAGGTCTGCGGGGCGATATCGATAGGCTGCACCCGCATGAGCTGATAACCTGCCTGCGTCAGGGCGAGGCCGTCGCGCCCCAGCGTGGATGGGTTGCTGCTGACGTAAACGATGCGCTGCGGCTGGAGCGCCACCAACGCGGCCAGCTCATCCGCCCCCACGCCGCGCGCTGGCGGGTCAAGCACCACGGCGTCGTAGTGTGCTTCATCTTCGCGCATCGCCTCCAGCACTTCAAGCACGCTGCCCTCCACCACGTCCACGTTGTCGAACTCGGCGAGATTTTCGTCGGCGTCGGTGGCGGCGGGCGGGTAGCTCTCGACGAGCGTCACCACGTCGCAGTGGGGGGCGATGAACGCGCTGAACGTCCCGATGCCTGCGTAAAGGTCGAGGATGTGCTCATGACCGCGCAGAGCCAGCCCGAACAGCACCTCATCGACCAGCGCGCTGACCTGCGCCACGTTGGCGCGGAAGAATGCGCCCGCGGTGGCACGCAGCATCCGCCCCTTGACCTCATAGCGCACGAGCGACTCGCCGACGAGGTTGAGCGGCTCTCGATCTGGGAGCAGTACGTTGATGCTGGTGGGCAGGTCGGCCTCCAGCTCAGGGAGGTCGTCGTTGGTGAGGTGCAGCAGCGCCATCGTCGCGCCGTCGCTGCCCAGATGCAGCGTGAAGCTGCGCAGGTTGGCGAAGTCGATGTCGAGCGCCTCGTAGAGGTCTTGCAGCTCAGGCCGCAGCGTCCAGCAGGAGTCAATCGGCGTGAGCTGGTCATCGCGCCGATGAAAGCCGAAGGTTCCGTTCGGCAGTCGATGGAAAGTAGCTTGATGGTTGTAGCGCCACTGTGCCGGGCTGGGGATGACCGGTTGCAGCGCCGCCCCCAGCACAGCATCCGAGAAGCGCCCGTGCCGCTGAAGCTGGTCGGCCACCACGTCGTGCTTGATGAGGAGCTGCGCCGAATACGCGATGTGCTGCCACTGGCAGCCCCAGCACGTCCCGAAGTGGTTACACTCGGGATAGACGCGGTCAGCCGAGGCGCGCAGCAGCTTCACGCCTTCGGCAAACTGAGCGTTCTTCTGCGGTGGCAGCAGGCGCGCTTCAACGCGCTCCCCCTCGATGGTGTAAGGCAGGTAAAGCGGCTTGCCTTGATGCTGGCTCACCCCATAGCCGCCGTAGACCATGCCGGTGATGTCGAAGGTGGGCGTGTTGGGTGCGGGCTGGTGTTTGCTGCGAGCGCGGCGCGGTGTGTTCATGCGTCCTTCAACACCAATCCGACCGGGCAGTGGTCGCTGCCATACACGTCGTCGTAGATGGGCGCGTCCACCAAGCGCGGCAGCAGATCAGGCGAGATGATGAAGTAATCCAAGCGCCACCCGATGTTCTTGCTGCGGGCGTTGGTGACCTGTGACCACCACGTATAGCGTGCGCTGTCGGGGTAGAGATAGCGAAAGGTGTCGACATAACCAGCAGGCCCCAGCACTTCGTCAAGCCATGCGCGTTCATGCGGCAGGAAACCGGTGGTGTTGGCGTTCTCTTTGGGGCGGGCAAGGTCAATCGGCTGATGGCTGGTGTTGACATCACCGCAGAAGATCACCGGCCTACCTTGCGCCCGATAGGCGTTCACCATGTCCAAGAAGGCAGCTTTATAAGCCATTTTGAACGGCACGCGCGAGTGATCGCGGCTGCCGTTGGGGAAGTACGCTGTGATGAACACGAAGTCGTCGTACTCGGCGATGATGGTGCGCCCTTCTTGGTCGAACTCTGGGATGCCGATCCCGAGGCGCACCTGCTGCGGCTCGCGGCGCGTGTAAAGCGCGACGCCGCTGTAACCTTTCTTGACCGTGGAGCTGGCCCAGTAAGTGCGATAGCCCAACGGGGCGAGCAGCGCCGTGTCGATCTGGTCAGGCGCGGCTTTGGTCTCTTGTAAGCCGAGGATGTCCGGCTGTGCTTGTTCCAGCCAGTTTAGGAAGATGCCCTTGTTGTGGACGGCGCGCAGGCCGTTGACGTTCCACGAGATGAGTTTCAAGCCAGTAAAGCTCCTATACGCGAGAATCGCCCCATTCTAGCGCACGCGCTGGGTCGGGGATAGGTCGCTTGCGCGTCTGCATGTTCGCACTAGACTGATAACTAACACGATAGGCAAGGAGGCGAGCGATGAGCGACGAGATCAAGCAGCTGCTGAACAGTCCTGATGCTGCCGACCGCAAAGAAGCCATCCGACGTTTGGCTAAGCTGGGCGATGTTTCTGCGTTGACCTACCTCAGCGCGATTTATCGCACCGACCCCGATGAGGAAATCCGCCAGCTAGCGTTGAAAGCAGGGCGGTTTATCAAGCAGAACAGCAGTCTGGCGGCGCTCTCAACGCAGGAAGTGATGGCTGCGCCGACGATCAGCCCCTATGCAGTGGTGGAGGAACCGCCTGTCCTCACGCCGGAGGAGGCCGCGCTGCAGCAGCGCAAGGCCAAAGGCGAAGAGCTGATGAACCTTGCCAAGGCGCACTTTGACAACCGTGAGCGCGTCCAAGCGCGCAGGCTGGCGATAGAAGCGCTCGATTTGTACCCGCAGTTCACCGACGATCTGTACTACCTTGAGCTGCTCGGCCAGATCATGGAGGTGCGGACGGAGTATGTGCTCTCGGAGATTGAAGACTACCGCCGCCCGGGCTACGAGAAGCGCAAAATCCGTCGCGCTAATCAAAGCCTCGACGACACTACGGCGATCCAAGCGCTCACCTATTTGGTGTTGATTGCGCTGGTGGCGATGGGCGGCGCGGCGGCCATGTTCGTCGCTGTGAGCCAGTTGATGCAGCCGCAGCTCTCGCTGGCCGCGACGGTGACCGCGCAAGACCCTGTGCGCGGCACATTTCTTCAGAACAGCATGGGGTCGTTCGTGCAGCTGCTCAACTTCAGCACGCGTGACCTGCAAACTAACCTGACGCGCGGGGCGCTTCTAGGGGGGCAGTTGTTCGGCGCGCTGCTGGTGGCGTATGCGGTGGTGGGCTTTGCGGCACGGGCTTTCTTCGACGGGGACGGCACGTGGGGCGGCTTGGTGCGCGCGACGTACAAGCCGGTGATCGTGGGTTTGATCGTGCTGTATGTGGGCTACGGAGTCCTGAGCTATCTCTACCTCAGCCCAGTGTTGGAGGGGCTGCATCAAACCCTCTCGGCCAATCAGCCCGCGCCTTATGAGCAGGCCATCCAGAACGCGCAGCCTATCGGGGCGGCGCTGGCGCTGTTCGTGCTGGCGGTGATCTTTGGGTTCAGCGCGCCAGTGTCGCGCGGGATCGCGCGCAACTATCGGTTGGGGGTGTCGCAGGCGTGGTCGGCGCTGCTGCTGGCGGGCATCGCGGCGGTAGCGAGCGGGTGCGGCCTGCTGCTTTCGCTGGCGTCAACAGCGCTGGCGTAAGCTGGTTGAACTCTGCGGGTGGGGCACGTATAATCGTCGAGAGCAGCAGAAACAGAGAGCCATGCGAGACAAACGTCCTGTTGATGAATTATCCATTGAGGAGCTGGAGCGCATCCTAGCGATTAGGAAGCGCGAGGCTCGGCAAAGCCGTTTGGATCGAATGCGCGGCAGCGGCCGTGTGATCGAAGCGCAGCCGCGCTCGACGCCCGCGCCGTCGCTGCCCGCGCTGGAGGAGCTGCTCAGCGACCCCTACCCGACCTTTGAGGAGCCGCGGCCCGCGGCCCGCGTGCTGCACGAGCCGCGCCGCAAACGGGGCGAAGCCAGCGCGTGGCAGCGCTTTGTGGATCGCTCGCTGCTGGTGATTGAGGTCGCGGCCGTGGTCGGCCTTGTTGGGATCGGGGTGGTGCTGGCATCAGGCATCTTCACGCTGCAAGAGCAGACGGCAGAAGCGCAGCGCAGCGCGCAGGAGGCAATCCGCGCCAGTATGCCCACGCTTGCGCCCACGCCGACCCTCAACCTTGCCGACTTTGTGCTGCCGGGCGGGCACACCTCCCCCTTAGAGCCGGGCGGAGGCCAGTTCAACTTTGAGGAGATCCCGGCCAACCTGCGCGCCCAGTTCCGCGATCAGATCTTCCTGCCGCCCAACATCAGCCGCCCCGCGCCACAGCCGGAGACGCCCGTGCGCGTCATCATCCCAGACTTGAACATCGACGAGCCAATTGTGCAGGGGACAGACTGGGAGGCGCTCAAGCTGGGGGTAGGCCAGCATCTGAACAATGCGACGCCAGCTCAGCGCGGCTCTAACGTGGTGCTGGCCGCCCACAACGACATCTACGGGCAGATCTTCCGCCATATTGACCAGCTTCGCCCGGGAAGCATCATCCGCATCCAAACCCAAACCCGCATGTATGAGTACGTCGTCACAGGGTCGGAGGTGGTGCGCCCGAACGAAGTCCGCGTGATGGAACCGCGCGGCTATACGGCGGTCACGCTCATCTCG
>JBDNCV010000117.1:0-12148 GCA_046719465.1 Anaerolinea sp. | reverse complement strand
GCGCACCCGCTGACGCCGGGCGCTAAAGCACCCGGCTAGAACGCGCCCCCTAAAGGGGGCTTGTGTTGCAGCGCTGCGGTCGATTTGAGCGCGTTTTCTTGAGGGGGCTTCAGCCCCCGCGCCCTAGCCGGAGGCTTTAGCCTCTGGCGCACCCGCTGACTAGTTTTTAAGGCGGCTTCAGCCCCCGCGCCTTAGCCGGAGGCTTTAGCCTCTGGCGCACCCACCGACGCCGGACGCTCATAGCTTGCCCTTTGTGCCGATGCGCCCCATAATACAAAGCTAGAGAAACATTCGTCAGAAAGTTCGCAGCGCGTGATTAGAAGCTGGCAAGATCGATTGCTCGGGGGGGTGTGCGGCGGCCTAGGCGAGCGGCTGCTGCTGAGCGCGTGGGTGTGGCGGCTGCTATTCATCATCCTGACGGTCATCAGCGGCGGATGGGCGGCGCTGGTCTACGTGCTGTGGTGGTGGCTGCTCCCGCTGGACGTGCCCGCGCGCCGGGGCAGCGCCCTCTTGGGGACGCTGCTGGCGCTGGCGGCGGCGGCGGTCGTGCTGGGCGGCTATTTCACGCGCGATCAATGGATTGCGCCCAACGGAGCCAATTTGTACGTGCCGCTTATGGCGCTGCTGACGGCCAGCGTATTCTTGTATCGCCAAGTGGCGCAGCGCGCCGGGGCGATGATCGTGGTGGCGCTGGTGTTGGTGGGCGTGGCGCTGGCGACCGTGCTGGCGGCGCAGGGCGTGCTCCCCCGCGGGACGGATGACCTGATGGCGCGCTCGGCAGGCGGAGTGTTGGTGTTCCTCGGGCTGGCGCTCATCCTGCGCGACCGGCTGCCGCTGGGGGCGGTGTTCGCGCTGATCGTCACGGTGGCGCTGGTCGGCGGTCTAGCGAGTGTGGCCTACAGCATGCGCCTCACCCAGCAGCGCAGCGAGAACGTGATTGAAAACCGCTTCCCAATTGCTGAGAGCGTGACGCTGCTGCAAATGAACCTGACCGCCCTCGATACCGATGTGCGCGTGGTGGCAGCAGGGGATGACGAGCGCAGCGTGCGCCTGCGCTTTGTGGGCAGCTTGGCCAACGAGATCGATCAAGCATACGACGAGGCCGACTTGATCGCCACGCTGACGCTGACCGAGACGCGCGGCGAGGGCTTCCCACCCTTGCGGGACATCGGGCGTGGGGCGCTGACGGTCGAAGTGCCGCGCGGGCTGGGCGTAGCCATCGCCTTCCGCGGGGTCAACGGCGCGGTCACGTTCGACATGGCGCAGGCCAACCTCGAACGGCTCGATCTCGACCTCGAGAACGGCAGCGCCGTCGTCACCTTCCCCAACTATCAGCCGCTCTCGCCGAGCGTGGCCGTCCGCCCGGGCGAGTTGATCGTCCGCAATGGCACGCTCACGCTGGTCGCGCCGCCCCCCATCGGCGGGCAGTTTCTCATCAGCAAGGCCACCAACCAGCGCCCGATCTTCGACGACTTGATCTACGCGCTGGAGGACAACCTCAACGAGTGGCTGCTGACGGCACGCCAATTTGAGAGCAGCCCCGCGCGCATCCGCTACATCCTGACCGTGCCAAACGCGCCCATCCGCCTTGATACCGCCTCAGCGAGGAGCTAGCGGATGGCGTGGCGTGTGCATCTGGCCAACTCGGCGATACGTATGATCGAAGCGTTTGGCGGGGCACGCCCCATGCTGGCGGCGTGGGCGTCGCCACGCCATATTACCCTATTTGACCTGAACGACGGCGCGACCCTGCGTGAGACCGCCCTGCCGCCGCTCCCCGCGCTGCAAGCCCCGCAGGAGCTGTGGGAGCGCTACCAAGAGGAAGCGCTGCGGCTTCCTAACGGGGAATACATCACGCGCGTTCAGATCGCCAACCGTACCCTGCTGCTCACACGGGATGGGGCGCAGCGCCTGCATTGGGACGGCGCGGCGTCGCTGGTGTTGATGGACGACAAGGAAGCCGTCCCGCTCGAGGCGGCAGACGTGAGCCGCTGGCTGGCCGTCGACTTCGACCGCGACTTGGGCTTCACGGCGGCGCTGGCCGACAATGGCCGCCTCTACCTCTATGAACTCAACGTGTTCAAGGGCAGCTACGACCTCGGCTTGCAGCCGGAGGACGACCGCCGCTGCCACGTGCAGATTCAGCGCGGCCAGCACATCCACGTCACGGATGGGCGGACGCTGGTGGCGGTGGGCGCGAACGGGACGGTGAAGAAGCGGGTAGCGCTGCACTACCGCGTGGCGCTCATGGCGTCGTCGCCCGATGGCCAGCAGCTGGCGCTGGTCGACTATGAAGATGGCATCGTCCGGCTGTATCGCGGGGCTGACCTGCTGCTGACTCATCAGAAGTTCGCCATCGACCTTGTGGCCGAGGCCGCCCCGCGCCAACTGCTGGAGGAGCTGCCCCCGCCCATGACGGCGGTCAGCAGCCTTGCGCTGGCCAATCAGGGCGTGATCGCCTTTGCGATGGGCGGCGTGCTGTGCTGCACCCACCAAGACGCGCTGACCGCCCTCCCACGCTCACCGCTGATTTAGGCCGCGCTTAGCCTGATTCTCACGTTTCTACGGTAGAAAGTAACAAGTGGAAAAGTGGAAAGTGTCAACTTTCTGCGCGGGGCGGGAGCGCCTAAGCCTTACCCGATGGCCGCGATCCATCGGAGGCAGAAGCCCCCTTCAGGGGGTGCGCTCTGGCCGGATGCTCCAGCGTCCGGCGTTTGATCCGTTCCCCCACTTGATCGTGTGTGACTCTTTATTGTAGATCGAGGCGTGATGTTTCAACCGGTGATCTGGCGGTTAGGGCTGCGGCATGTCAACCGCCGCCTGCTGCAAAGTGTGCTGTTTGTGATCGGCGTGGCGCTGGGCGTGGCGGTGGTGATCGCCATTGACTTGGCCAACGGCAGCGCCTCACGCGCGTTTGAGCTTTCCGCGCAGAGCGTGACGGGCCGCGCCACCCATCAGGTGGTGGCAGGCGGGGCGGGGCTGCCCAGCGAGGTCTACCGCCGTATCCGCGTGGACTTGGGCATCCGCGACAGCGCCCCCGTGCTGAGCGAGATCGTGCGCTCGTCGGCGTTGGGCGGGCAGTCGCTGCGGCTGTTGGGCGTCGACCCGTTCGCTGAGCCGCCCTTCCGCGACTATCTGGCCAACGTGGACGTGCAGGGCGCGGACGGCGTCGGCACATTCGAGGCGATCCAGACCTTCATCATCGAGCCGGGTGCGGTGCTGCTGAGCGCGTCGCTGGCTGATCGCTACGGCGTGCAGGTGGGCGACACTCTGCCCATCCAGACCGGCGCGCGCGTGGCCGAGGCGCGCGTGATCGGCATCCTCAGGCCGCAGGACAGCGTGAGCCAGCAAGCGCTCGATGACCTGCTGCTGGCCGACATCGCCACCGCGCAGGAACTCACCGGCAGCGTTGGGCGCTTGTCGCGCATTGACCTCATCCTCACGCCAGAGCAGGTGGCGCAGGTGAGCGAGGCGCTGCCCGCGGGCGCGGCCTTGATCGACGCGAGCGCGTCCGGCGGGGCGCTCCAGCAGATGACGGCGGCCTTTGAGATCAACTTGCAGGCCCTCTCGCTGCTGGCGGTGGTGGTGGGCGTGTTCTTGATCTACAACACGGTGACGTTCAGCGTGGTGCAGCGCCGCCCGACGATTGGCATCATGCGCTCATTAGGGGCGACGCGCCAGCAGATCTTCGCCATTGTGATCGGCGAGGCGTTCGTGCTGGGCGTCATCGGCACGGTGTTCGGCATGGCGCTGGGGATCATCATGGGGCGGCTGACGGTGGGTTTGCTGGCGCAGACTATCAGCGACTTGTTCTTCAGCGTCAACGTCACCACGCTGACAGTCGATCCGTTCACCCTGCTCAAAGGCGCAGCCATTGGGATCGCGGCCAGCTTGGGCGCGGCGCTCATCCCCAGCATCGACGCGACGCGCACCGCGCCTGCGGGGACGATGCGCCGCTCGACGTTTGAGGAACAGATCGTGCGCCTGCTGCCGTTCCTTGCGGTGGGCGGGGTCGGCTTCATGATTGCGGGTGGGCTGCTGCTGCAAATCCCGACGGACAGCCTGTTCGTCAGCTTTGGGGCGCTGTTCTGCGTCGTGTTCGGCGCGGCGCTCATCACGCCTGCGGCGCTCGTGCTGGCGATGCGGGCGCTCACCCCGCTCACGGGGGCAGCCTTCGGCGTGATTGGGCGCATGGCCCCGCGCAGCCTGACGCGCTCGCTGAGCCGCACCAGCGTAGCCGTCGCAGCGCTCACCATCGCAGTAAGCGTCATCGTCGGCGTCAGCGCCATGATCGGCTCGTTCCGCAGCACGGTTAGCGATTGGCTCGACACCACCATCGGCGCGGACATCTTCATCTCGTCGCCGCTGCTGACGAACAACCAAAGCACCGTCGATGTGCCGCCCATCCTGCGCGAGATCGCCCTGAGCGTGGACGGCGTGGAGCGCGTCAGCGCGGCGCGCCAGCTCACCGTCCTTGCGCCAGATTACCCTGAACTGCCGCCGGTTAACCTCGTCGTAGTGGACTTTGACATCAGCGAGGGGCGCAACTTCGTCTGGCTGAGCGTGCCCTATGAGCGCTACAAGGATGAGCTGGCCGCGGGCAAAATCCTCGTGAGCGAGCCGTTCGCCTTCCGCCGCGGCATCACCCCGCAGAACAACACGCTGCGCCTTCAGACCGAGCGGGGCGTCCAGACGTTTGAGGTGATCGGGGTCTACTACGACTACAGCACCGATCAAGGCAGCGCGTTCATGTACCGCAGCGTCTACGATCAGTTCTGGGATGACCCCTTCATCAGCCAGCTGGCGGCCTTCATCACGCCCGACGCGGAGCTTGAGACCGTGCTGAACGACCTGCGGCTGGCGCTGGCCGAGTTCGACCTGACGATCCAAAGCAACCGGTCGCTGCGTGCGGGCGTGTTTGAAATCTTCGAGCGCACCTTCACGATCACGGTGGCGCTGCAGCTGCTGGCAACGCTGGTGGCGTTCATCGGGATCCTCTCGGCGCTGCTCTCGCTCCAACTGGAGCAAACGCGCGAGTACGGCGTGATGCGCGCCAACGGCATGACGACGCGCCAGCTCTGGCGCTATACGCTGCTGCAAACCGGCCTCATGGGGACGGTGGCGGGGGCGCTGGCGCTGCCGATTGGCTTCGTGCTGGCGTTGATCTTGATCTTTGTGATCAACGTGCGCAGTTTTGGTTGGACGATGCAGTTCAGCCTGCCAGTGAACGAGTTCGCCGGAGCCTTTGCGGTGGCGGTGGTGGCAGCGCTGCTGGCAGGCCTGTACCCCGCCTTCCGTCTAACGCGCCTGCTGCCCTCCGACGCCCTGCGCAGCGAGTAAGGACGACTCGTGATGGATGCAACATTCTGTAGGGGCGACACAGGCAAGGCAGGCCTTGCCCTTACCGATGGTGATGTATTGTGTAGGGATAGAGCCTGCCTTGACCACATGTCCAATGGCATTTGCCCCCCTCATAAAACTCACACTTCTATTGGCCACAAGCTGTGATAAAATAGGAATGTTACCGAGGCTGAGATATCCCCACGATCCAACGTGGGTTTTTCTGTGTGGGCACTGGGACGCTGAAAAGCGTAAGGGTCAAGAAGTTGACCCCCTCTGAAGGATAGGACGCGCCAGCACAGAAGTCACCCCCGGCTGGCATTCATCGTCCAACATCACAATCACAGGAAACCACATGACCCAAACGTTTGAATCCCTTGGCATTCGCCCGGAAGTGCTGCGCGCTGTTGCAGATTCGGGCTACACCACCCCGACCCCCATTCAAGAACAGACCATCCCGCTGCTGCTGGCGGGGCGCGATGTGCTGGGCCAAGCCCAGACAGGCACTGGCAAGACAGCCGCCTTCTCCCTGCCGATGCTGACGCGCTTCGAGATCCCCAGCCGCCACATCGTCGCGCTGGTGTTGACCCCCACGCGCGAGCTGGCGACGCAGGTGAGCAACGCGATTTTCCACTACGGCCAATACATGAGCGCGCGCGTCCTGCCGATTTACGGCGGCCAATCTTACGAACGCCAGCACCGCCGCCTTGAGAAAGGCGCGGATGTCGTCGTGGCCACGCCCGGCCGCTTGATCGACCTGATGAACCAGAAGGTGATTGACCTGAGCCACGTGCAGTACCTCGTGCTGGATGAGGCCGACGAGATGCTCAAGATGGGCTTCATCGAGGATGTCGAGACGATCATCCGCGCCCTGCCCACGCAGCGCCAGACAGCCCTGTTCAGCGCGACGCTGCCGGAGGAAATCCGCCGCATCGCCCGCAATTACATGAGCAATCCCGAGCAGGTCACCATCGCCAAGCAGACGATGACCGTCGCCACGATTGAGCAGCGCTACTACCTCGTCCACCCTGACAGCAAAATCCCCGCGCTCAGCCGCCTGTTGGAGACCGAGGACATGCAGAGCGCGCTCATCTTCACGCGCACCCGCGCCGACAGCGCCGAGCTGGCCGACGCGCTGATCAAACGCGGCTATCTGGCCGACAGCATCAGCGGCGACCTCTCTCAAGACGCACGCGAGGCCGTGCTGCGCCGCTTCCGCAACGGCGACCTGCCGATCTTGGTGGCGACCGACGTGGTGGCGCGCGGCGTGGACATCCCGGCGGTGTCGCACGTGTTCAACTTCGACATGCCGCAGGATGATGAGGACTACGTCCACCGCATCGGGCGCACAGGCCGCGCAGGCCGCAGCGGCACGGCCATCACGCTCGTCACGCCGAAAGAGCTGCGCCGCCTGCAATACTTGGAGCGCTTCATCAAGCAGACGATCACCCGCGCCGAGCTGCCGCGCTTGGAGGACATCCGCGCCCGCCGCGATGCCAAGTTCGTCCAAAAGCTGGAGGAACTCATCGTCAGCGCCGACAACGCCGACAGCGAAGCGCTCGTCCAGCAGTTCCTCGATAACGGCTATAACATCATGGACGTGGCCAGCGCCGCGCTGCAGCTGGCGCGTTTGGACGAGATGGAGCGCCCCGTCGACCATGTGAAGGCCGTCTACATCCGCGATGAGCGCCCCGAGCGGCGCGAACGCGGCGACGACCGCCGCCGTGGGGATCGCTTTGCCAACGACACGCGCAATTATCGCAGCGAGGGGCCGCGCCGCGACCGCTTCGACCGCGGCGTGGAGGCGGGCATGACGCGCCTCACGCTTGACATCGGCAAGAACGACAACATTCGCCCTGCCGACGTGGTCGGCACGATTGCCTCGTACAGCGGCATCCCGGGCAAGCTGATCGGCGCGATTCGCATCAAAGATGACTTCACCACCGTTGACATCCCGCAGGACGCCGTTGAGCAAGTGCTGCGCGGGATGAAGCGCGCTAAGATGCGCGGCAAAGCCGTCAAAGCGGAGACGGCGTAACGCCTCATCCCCCTGTTCAACTGGACAGGGGTCAGGGGTCAGAGGCCTGCTGCCTCGCCCCAGTAAGCCTCATCCCCCAACCCCCTTCTCCCGACGTAGAAGGGGCAAAAGTCCCCTCTCTTTGGGAGGGGGTAGGGGTGAGGCTGTTGAATTAGGAGCTGCCCATGCCAGATTACGACCTCATCGTGCTTGGCGGCGGGGCCGCTGGGCTGACTGCCGCAGAGACGGGCCGCCTGCTTGGGCTGCGTGTGGCGCTGATCGAGCAGCACCGCATCGGCGGCGACTGCACATGGTATGGATGCGTGCCCAGTAAGGCGCTGCTGGCAGCGGCACGCCACGCGCACGATGCCCGCCACGCTGAACGTTGGGGCCTGCACATCCCCAGCGTGACGGTCGATTTTGCAGCGGTCATGGCGCAGGTGCGCGCGACGATCCAGCACATCTACGACGAGGAAGCGCCCGACGTGTGGCGCGCGCGCGGCATGGACGTTTTCATCGCGGCGGCGCACTTCGTCGATGCCCACACCGTGGCGCTCAGCACAGGCGAACAGCTCAGTGCGGCGACGTTCGTGATTGCCACCGGCGCGCGCGATGTCATCCCGCCTGCGCTGCAAGCTGTCCCGCATCTGACACACCGCACCCTCTTTGACCTTGAGACGCTGCCCGACCATCTTATGATCGTGGGCGGCGGCGCGGTTAGCGTGGAGATGGCGCAGGCCTTCGCGCGGTTGGGCAGCCGCGTCACGCTCCTCACGCGCGACCCGCGCCTCATCGCTCATGCCGATCCGGATGCATCAGCCCTGCTCAGCGCAGCGCTGGCGCGTGACGGGGTGCAGATCATCTTGAACCGGCATGTAACGCATGCCACCTACACGGGCAACTATACCCTCACGCTGGACGACGGCCAGACAATCACCGCGACGCGCCTGCTGGTGGCCACTGGCAAGCAGCCCGATGTGAGCGCACTCCAGCCGGAGCGGGCGGGGCTGGTCGTGCGCGATGGTGCGTTGGTGCTGCGCGACACGCTCCAGACGAGCCAGCGCCACATCTACGCCGCGGGGGATGCGGTGGGCGCGCCGTTCTTCACTCACACCGCAGGCAGCGAGGCAACCAGCGCCGTGCTGAACCTGCTGCTGCCCTTCAAGAGCAAGCGCAAGTTGACCGCCCCCTACACCCTGTTCACCGATCCTGAGATCGCCCAAGTGGGCCAGACAGAGGCACAAGCCCGTGCCCAGTATGGCACGGTACGAGTGACGCGCGTCCCGTTCAGCGCCAACGACCGCGCCATGACGGATGGACACCCCGAGGGGTTTGTGAAGGTGGTGCATGGGCGCTGGGGGCGCGTCTACGGCGTAACATTGGTGGGGCGCGGGGCAGGCGAGATGGCCAACGAATGGGCGCAGGTGGTGGATCGCGGTGGGCGGATCATTGACCCGCTGTTCGCCACGCATATCTACCCCACGCTGGGCTACGGCAACGGCTTAGCGGGGATCGAGTTCTTGCGCGGCTTCGTTCAGACGGGGTGGGGCCGTCGCTTACAAGCGCTGCTGCGGCGCGTGTGGCGCGCGTAACTGAAACGAAAAAGGACATGGCATGCCATGTCCCTACGGATTTGTTCGGTTGTGCGTTGAACTGCCCTACGCCTACGTCAGGCGGTTGTAGAACTCCACCACGAGCTGGACGTTGACCGGGATCTGAATCTCAGTCTCATCCGGAATGCGCAGCAGGGTGGCCGCTTTCTTGGCCTTGTCCATGCTGATGTAGGGCGGGTAGGAGCTGTTGGCTTCGACCGACTCTACGATGTGGACGTTGTCGCGCATCTTCTCGGCGACGCTCACAACATCCCCCGCGTTCAGCAGGTAGCTGGGCAGGTCGATCCGCGAGCCGTTCACGAGGATGTGGCCATGCACGACAAGCTGGCGCGCTGCCCAGATGGTCGCGGCAATGCCCGCTTTGTAGACGATGTTGTCAAGCCGACGCTCCAGCAGGATGAGCAAGTTGCCGCCAGTCGTGCCCGTCGGAACGCGGGTGGCCTTCAGGTAATAATTGCGAAGCTGCGTATCGCGCACGTTGTAGATGTACGCCAGCTTCTGCTTTTCGTCGAGCTGCGTGCCATAGTTGCTGCGGCGGCCGCCACGGAAGGTCTTTTCCTTGCCGTGTTCGCCGGGGGGATAGGAGCGCTTGTCAAGGATGCGGGAATACTTCGGGCGCGGGATGAGCACCTCGCCGAAGCGGCGCTGAACTTTGGCCTTTGGGCCGTGATACGATGCCATAGTCTGTTTGTTTCCTCATCTAAAATGACACCGAGGCAGCCGTGACTCAGTGAAATTTAGCGGTCAAAGGTTGAACGGACGAGCCGCTAGTATACGCGATGAAGCCGCCGCGCAAAAGGGCGAATCGGCGGGGGGAGGCCTGCCAGCCACCGCGCACGGCAGATGTGTCCGCTGCGCCCTCGTTTCGAACTGGCGTGAGATATGTCATAATCTCTCTAGCACTGACCCCTACATTCATCTATCAGGAGAACGGCCTATGACGCAGCTTGACTTGTCTGATTTCACCCCCTCGGCGGATCTGGCGACCGCGACCACTATGCCCGCGCGCTGGTACACTGATCCAGCGTTTCTTGAGCTGGAAAAAGAGAAAATCTTCTGGAGAACGTGGCAGCCAGTGGGGCGAACGGACATGGTAGCGCGCCCGGGCGACTTCTTCGCGTGCGAATTGGTGGGCGAGCCGCTGGTCGTCACCCGCACGAAAGACGGTGAACTGAAGGCTTTTTACAACGTGTGTCGGCATCGCGGGGCACAGGTGGCGCGCGGCAAGGGCAATCGCAAGTCGCTGCAGTGCCACTATCACGGCTGGACGTATGGGCTGGACGGCCAACTGCTGGCCACGCCTGAGTTTGACGGCGTCAAGAACTGGAACAAGGCCGATAACTGCCTGCCGCCCGTCAAGGTAGAGGCATGGGGGCCGTTCATCTTCGTCAACCTCGACCCCAACGCCCCCGCCATGAAGGACACCTGCTACGGCGACATCATGGCCGAGATGAAACAAAAAGGCTTCCACATCGACCGCATGACCAGCATCGAACGGCGCGATTACGACATCGCCTGCAATTGGAAGGTCTACGTTGACAACTACCTTGAAGGCTATCACCTGCCAACGGCGCACCCGGCGTTGTTCCGAGAGCTAGACTACGATCAATACCGCGTCGACACCTTCCGCTATCACTCGTCGCAGTACGCGCCGATCCGCGACGTGGACTTGACCGACCCGCGCGACCGTGACCGCCGCTACGTCCGCACGAAGGACGAGGAGCAGGCGCTTTACTTCTGGATCTTCCCCAACGTCATGCTCAACGTCTATCTAGATAACGTGTCGATCAACATCATCTTGCCGATCAACCACGAGCGCACCCTGACGATCTTCGAGTGGTACTTTGAGCAGCCGGGGACAGGGCCGGGCTGGGAGAGCATGCAGAGCGTGATCCAGTTCAGCGATCAGATTCAGCAAGAGGACATCGAAATCTGCGAGATCGTGCAGAAAGGCCTGCAATCGCGCAGCTATGATCGTGGTCGCTTCAGCGTCCTGCGCGAGAACGGCGTGCATCACTTCCAATCGCTCGTCCATGAATTTCTCACCGCGCCATAAGCTTATGTTTGCGCATTCTGTGTTACGTTCTTTAAACCTCGTGAATGAGTTGGAGGTTTGAAAAAAGATGGCACAGGAAGTAGCAATATTGGGAGGCGGATGTTTTTGGTGTTTAGAGGCCGTGTACGATGAGCTGCGCGGCGTCCTCTCAGTCGAATCGGGGTACATGGGCGGGCACGTCATCAACCCCACCTACAAACAAGTTTGCAACGGGGATACCGGCCACGCGGAAGTCGTGCGCGTCACGTTTGATAACGAAGTGATTAGCTTCCGCGATGTGCTGAACGTGTTCTTCACGATCCACGACCCGACGACGCTCAACCGTCAAGGGGCGGATGTCGGGCCGCAGTACCGCAGCGTCATCTTCTACACCAGCGAGGCGCAGCGCGACACCGCGCGGCAGGTGATCCAAGAGCTGTCGGCGCAGCGCGTCTGGCCAAACCCCATCGTCACCGAGGTGACCGCCGCCACCACGTTCTACATGGCCGAGGATTACCATCAAGAGTACTTCAAGAACAACCCGTATGCGGGCTACTGTCAGGTCGTGATCGCGCCCAAAGTGGCCAAGTTCCGTCAGAAGTTCCTTGAGCAGCTTAAGGCCTAGCGCCGCTCGCTTGCCGAAGAGCCTCACCCCTAAATCCCCTCTCCCGAAGAGCCTCACCCCTAAATCCCCTCTCCCGAAGGAGAGGGGACTTTTGACGTGCTGGATGGCCGCAGGCAGGCTCCTTCTCCTGATGGAGGAAGGGGGTGGAGGATGAGGCCTCATGCTGCGGTCAAAGCACGCTTTGCTGACCTCTCAGGCCTCTGTTTGAAGGGTGCGCCAGAGGCTAAAGCCTCTGGCTAGGGCGCGGGGGCTGAAGCCCCCTTAAAAACCAGCGGGTGCGCCAGAGGCTAAAGCCTCCGGCTAGCGCGCGGGGGCTAAAGCCCCCTCAAGAAAATGCGCTCAAATCGAACGCAGCACTACAACACAAGCCCCCTTCAGGGGGCGCCTTCTAGCCGGGTGCTTTAGCGCCCGGCGGCGTCGGGTGCGCCGGAGGCTAAAGCCTCTGGCTAGAGCGCGGGGGCTAAAGCCCCCTCAAGAAAATGAGCTCAAATCGACCGCAGCGCTGCAACACAAGCCCC
>JBDNCV010000116.1:0-12366 GCA_046719465.1 Anaerolinea sp. | reverse complement strand
TGATCTAAGAATGCAAGCGCCAATCATTGAGCTTGAGACGCTCACCCCTCCTGCCCATCCTTGCCCTTCCTGTCACCATGAGGTGAACTTCATCTACGCTGGCGTCCAAGTGTTCCCGCTGCACGTGGCGCGCGCTGCTGGGTACGTCACCCATCGCTTTCAACTCTGGACGTGCAGCCACTGCCTCACGTCAATCACCATCCCGTTGATGGGCGATCCGGAGTAGCTCCGCGTATAACGCCAGCATTTGATCGTTCACCTGCTGCAATGTGAACTCTGCTAGCACGCGCTCGCGCCCGCGCTGCCCCAAGCGGCGGCGCAGCGGCGCATCGCCCAGCAGCCGCTCCAGCGCTTGCACGAACGCCTCCAAGTCATAGGGCGGGACGAGCAGGCCGTTGACTTCATGGTGGACGATCTCACGACAGCCGGGCGTGTCGGTCGTCACGATGGGGCGCTCACAAGCGGCCGCTTCGATCAAGATGCGCGGCACGCCCTCCCCGTAGACGCTGGGCAGCGCGACAATGTGCGCTTGGTTGATCACGTCGGGCATGTCGTCGCGCCGCCCCCACCATTCGATGAGGCCTTCCTCTGCCCACGCTGCCACCTGCTCCGGTGAGATCGCGCCCGGGCTGGTGGCCTCGGCGAAGCCCACAACGACGAAACGCGCCCGCCCGCGCAGGCGGCGCGCCGCCTCGACGAACGTATCCAGCCCCTTTTGCACCATCAAGCGCCCCGCGTACAGCACGGTCGGCAGGCCGTCGGGTTCCGGCTGAGGGCGAAAGCGGTCGGGGTCGACGCCGCTGCCTTTGATGAGCAGGGCTTTCTCCGGCGGCAGGACGCGCAGCGCCAGCAGGCGAGCTTGATCGTCAGGGTTTTGAAACACCATGCGCGTGTTCGCGCCGCCCAACGCCACGCGCATCAGCGGCAGCGCCCCCGCGCGGATGACGCGGCGCTTGAGGTCATCCCCGATGAACACATAGCCCAGCCCGCTCATCGCGCTGACGGTGGCTGGGATGCGCATCAAGCGCGCCGCGATGCCGCCGTAGATCACCGGTTTGATGCTGATGAGGTGGACGATCTGCGGGCGCAGCCGCCGGTACAGCGCCATGATAGCGGCGAAGGTGCGGGCTTCGGCCAGCGCGTTAGTGCCGTGCTGCGCCAGCGGCAGCGGGTGGAAGGGCAGACCGGTCGCGTGGATGCGCGCGATGCTCTCCGCGTCGGCGTCTGATGTGGCCACGTGCACATCATAGCCCGCGGCCTGCGCCGCCCGCGCCAGCGGCAGGCGATGCGTGTAGAAGAAGCGGGGGATGTTGACGACAAACAGCAGGCGCGCGCTCAAGAGGCTGCTGGCTCCTCAGTGGTGGCAGGCGGACGGTTGGCGCTCACCTTGTTGAAGAAGAACAGCACCGCCGCGAACGCCAGCACCACATACAACCCGATGAGTGACAGGTCGAGCACGGTTTGGCCCATCGCCTCGCCGGGGCCGATGATCCCCTTCAAGCCGAAGATGCCGAACAGCATCGCTGCGCAGATCTCCACCAGCACATCGCGCTCAGCCAGCAGCGGCATCATGCCGATCAACAGCACCATCATCACTAAGAAGAACGGGAAGATCAATCGATACACCAGCGGGCGCTCAAAGCTGAAGCTCACACGATCCACCGGAATCTCGCCAAAGTCGGGGTCAGGGATGAAGCCGCTGACGCTGCTGATGCCGATCTGCCAGAGGCGGTGGCCGCTGGTTTGTAAGTTCCACGCCAAGAAGGGCTGGATCACGCCGTCGAACACGTCGCCATCGTCCAGCGTGACCTCATAGGCCACGTACAGGTTCAGATCGAGCGAGAAGCTGTCGTAGGGATACCAGAAGTTGAGGCTCACATCGTCGCTGTTCTCTAGTATGAGCGGCTGAGCGACAGCTTGGGTGGCCTCGCGCGCGTTTAGGATGACCGTGTTCGTCAGCGGCTCGCCGAAGAAGTCGAGCGGTTCGGCCATCAGGGCGTAGGTATCCTCGTTGAGCGCCACACATGCAGGTTGGCGCAGGAACTCGTGATCGCTCGGGAAGGGGGCGTTGGGGTTCACCTCCGCGTAGACCGCGAGCAAGCAGACCTGCGTCACTTGTACGCTCGGGTCGTCGTCGCGCAGCCACAATGTGACATCCTCCAACAGCACCTCGACGCGGCGGATTTCCTCATTGTTGGCGGGGGGGCGCACGCGGAAGAACAAGTCCACCGCGCCCACATCGAGCGCGCCGTCCTCGAAGGCCTCGTCGTTGGCCGCGTCAGGGTTCAGCGCCTGCTCACGGCTGGGCGGGCTGAACAGCCCCCAACCGTTGCGAATCCCGACGATGCCAACTGTAAACAAGCCAATGGCAAACAAGATGACCAGCGCATACGCCCGCAAGTTGAGCATAAGTTCTCCTAATTTTGGGGAGTATCTATTTCGAATTGATGGTACTCAGGCCTCGTCCCTCATCCCCCTCCTCCGGCAGAGAAGAGGGCATCAGCCCCCACACTTTAGTTCGAGGCTTGAGCTTCAAGCAGCAGGTTTCGACGCAGAGGCGGAGAAAGTCCCCTCGCCACGGGAGAGGGGATCTAGGGGTGAGGCAAATCTGTTCCAAAATAGACACTCCCCTAACGATAGAGGTGTTGACCCACCACGACGTTAGGCCGTGGCGAGCTGTAAAATCGTGTGCAGCAGCACGTTCGCCCCATTTTCGACATTTTCCCAGTCGGTGTACTCTTTGGGGTTCATGCTGATGCCGTCCTTGCACGGGATAAAGATCAACGCTGATGGGGTGAACCCGGCCATGATCTGCGCGTCGTGCCCGGCGTTGCTGAACATGCGCGTATAGGAGAGCTGCTGCTGTTCGCACACGTTGGCCACGACCTGCATCAGGCGCTCGTCCATGTGGGCCACTTCACGGTGGAGGGTGCGCTGGACTTGAACGCTCAACCCATGGGCGGCGGCGCATCGTTCCGCGAGGGCGTGCACCTGCTGTTCCATCGTGGCCAATTGGTCGGGGTAGGGGTGGCGCACTTCCATGTGAACGGTGACCGTGGCAGGGACGATGGTGGTCATGCCCGGCAGCACGTCCACGTTGCCACAGTTGACCATGCCGCCCGCGCACTGCGACGGCAGGTCATAGACCCCCGCCATGAAAGCCGTCGCGCCTTGCAGTGCGTCGCGCTTGCGGCTGCAATTGGTGGCAGCGTGGACGGCTTCGCCTTGAAAGGTGACGCGGAAGCTGCTGCGCCCGATCACGCGGGTGACGATGCCGATTTGGGTGTGGGTGCGGTCGAGCTGGTCGCCTTGTTCAATGTGCAGCTCAAGATAGCCCAACAGGCTGGCGGGGTCGCGGCGTGCCTCGTGCACTTCGCTCGCATAAAGGCCGAGGCGCAGCAGCGCCGCCCGGAAGGCGGCGTTGTCTTGTTTGCTGTCGTTGATGTGCTCGTCGAGGAGGCGGCCCGTCAGCCCCATGCTGCCAAAGAGCGACTGCCATGAGCCTTCCTCGTCGGTGAAGTCGATCACTTCGAGGTGGAACGGCAGCGCCACGCCCGCCTCGCGCAGGGTGAGCATACACTCCAGCCCGGCGATGATGCCGATGGAGCCGTCGTACTTGCCGCCGTTCAGGTTGGTATCCAGATGGGAGCCGATGAGCAGCGTCTTGGCGTGCGGGTCGGCGCAGCGCAAAATCCCGCCGATGTTGCCCACTGCGTCGTCGCGCGGCTCAAAACCGTAGCTCTCGAGGCGCTCGACGAGCCACGTGCGCGCCCGCACATCTTCGCGGGAGAGGGCAGGCCGTGCCACCCCTCCCAACGGCGTCGCGCCGATCATGCTTAACTCCTCAAAGTGAGTCAGCATGCGTTCACTGTTGACCTTCAGCGTAGGGGTGACCATGAGCATAGATTGTTCTGTTCCAGACACTACCAACAATGATTGGCGTCAAATGTTTGCATATTATAAACAAGAAAGCGCCGTACACAACGAGGGCGGCGCTTGGCGAGGGTCTTAATTAGATTAACGTGTAATTAATCGACATAATCGCGCAGGTGGCGGCTGCGGCGCGGGTGGCGCAGGCGGCGCAGCGCGCGCCCCTCAATCTGCCGGATGCGCTCGCGCGTGAGGCCGAACTTCTGGCCGACTTCCTCCAGCGTGTAGCTTTGGCCGTTGGCCAGCCCAAAGCGCAGGCGCAGGATGCGCGCTTCGCGCGGGTGCAGCGTCGTCAAGAGCTGCTCAAGGCGCGCGCGCAGCGTGGCATTGGCGATGGTGTCGCTGGGCGAGGGTGCGTCTTCGCTCTCGATGAAGTTGCCCAGCTCGCTGTCTTCGTCCTCGCCCACCGGCTGTTCAAGGCTCAGCGGCTGCCATGAGACGCGCAGCATCCATTGAATCTTGCGCGCGTCACAGCCGATCACGCTGGCGATTTCCTCCATCGACGGCTTGCGCCCGTTCTGCTGCTCTAACTCCCGCGCGACGCGATACACGCGGCGGATGCGGTCGGTCATGTGGACGGGCACGCGGATCGTGCGCGCTTGATCGGCGATAGCGCGTGTGATCGTCTGGCGGATCCACCATGTGGCATACGTGCTGAAGCGGAAGCCGCGCCGATGATCGTACTTCTCCACGGCTTTCATCAGGCCGAGGTTGCCCTCCTGAATCAGGTCGAGGAAGTGCACGCCGCGCCCGACGTACTTCTTCGCAATCGAGACGACAAGGCGCGTGTTGGCTTTGATGAGGTGGTCACGCGCTTCAAGGCCATCAGCCACGGCGGCCTCCAGCGCTTCGGTGCTGCGGCTGCGCGTCGTCTTGAGCTTGCGCTGTGCTTCGAGGCCTGCTTCCATCCGCATGGCGAGGGCGATCTCATCCTCCACGGTCAGCAGCGGCACGCGCGCCATCTCTTTGAGATACAGCCCGACGGTGTCGCTGCTGGTCAGGTCGTCCAGTTCGAGGTCGTCCTCATCGTCGAACGTCTCATCCAGCTCGTCGTACTCGTCGAACAGCAGCTCATCCTCGACGAAAAAATCGTCCGCATACGTCCCCAGCGGTTCCCCCTCGAAGTCGGCGTCATAGTCGCTCTCGAAATCGGTGTCCATCCTCAAAAACCCCTCGTTCCCCGCCGAGTTCACCACCCGAACAGCTTCACTACTTGGTCAATAATTTTTTCAACACCGCCAAGCGCGGATCTACGTCGTCCTGCGCACAGTGGCACTCGTCATGGTTGCGGTTTGCGCCACACGTGGGGCACAACCCGCGGCAGTCCTCCCGACAAAGGATGCGATGCGACATCTCGATGAGAACCTCAGCGCGCAGCAGCGGGGCCAAGTCGAGGTTGGCGTCCCCCCCCACGCTGAACTCGCAGATGTCGGAGGCGGGATACGCGAACAGTTCCTCGATCTCTACTTCGACCAACTGCGTCACTGTGTCGAGGCAGCGCGAACACTCGTTGTCGACCGAGATGGTGAGGGTGGCCTGCACAAGAATGCCTTCCTTGCTGCGCGTCATGCGCAAGGGGCCGCTGACCGCGTTAATGAGCAAATCGTCGTCAACGCGCACCGCCGTCGGGATGTCTAGGCGCGAATCCTGATGCGTTCCCGACGGAGCAGATAACAGGAAACCAACGTTTGTTTTTAACACGCGATTACTCAGAAACTGTCTCGGTGGTGTCTTCATGTCAGATGCCCTCTCGATAAGACCCGACGCTTCTATTAACCCACCGATATCGCACATTGTTATGCGATTATAGAAAGGTTTTTCGCGCGGTGTCAACTAGCCATCAGGTTGTCTAAATGCAATCCCAAGTCATTATCAATTGTTTGGCTTTGCATTAAGACATTTGCCCCCCTCATCGCCCCATTACAGCGAATTAACTTTTTTTGAAGGCAGTTAGAAATTTCAAACCGTCACCCTACGGATAGAGGTAGGGGCGGGCTGGGATGTCTGTCAGCTCGATGTGGGTGGGGTGCAAGATTGGGATGGCGCGCCCGTCAAACGTGCCTGCTTGGAACGCCCCCTCGACCTCGACCCATGCGCCTGTGCTGTAGGCCTCTGCCCCTTCCATGCGGACGGGCAGGCCAATGGCGAACGCATCTGCCACGCAGCAGCTGATGGTGAAACGCGCCACCATGAACTCATCATCGCTCATGTACGGCTCGCGGTAGATGAAGCCGACCACGCGCGCAGGCACGCCATTGAAGGCCGCGGGGTTGTCGATCCGGTTGAACTCGCGCAGCCAATCAAGGATGTTGCGATCCAGCGGGGAGCGGGCAGCGCTAGCGGCGCTGGCCACGCCCACCGGGCTGAAGCTGATGCGGTGCACCGCGTCCGCGCCGAGTGGACGACTGGGAACCAACAGCGCGAACACCAGCGGCAGCGACGCAATCGCAATCGCCCACCAGCTTACGTTGGTGTGGGTGTGGCCCTCGTGGCTGATGTTGAGGTTGTCGTCTAGCATGTGCGGCTCGGCGCTGCCGCGCCACACGATGAGCAAATTCCACCCACCGAGGAAGAAAAACAGCCCCGCCGCCACGCCCACCAGCCAATGAAAGTGGCTGTTCATATAGTTGCTGAGGTTGCCAGAGATCAAGAGAAACGTGAGGTATACGCCCATAGCGAGCAGCACCGCCGTTTGCACCCAGTCCTTGTGGCGGGCGCGGGGTTGTGGCGTCGTCGTGAGTTGCATAGCAGAATCCCTCGTTGCTATGCTGCATTATAACGACAAACAGCGCCCAAACCACCGCGAAGTTTGAAACGCCAACGGCCCAAGCCTGCGGCGGCTGGGGATGGGGCCTGCTCGAACGCCTCCCGTCGGTTTCCGCTGCCAAAGGCGCAGCGCGCTGTGCCCCCGTGAGGGCGGCAGAGCAAACGTCGACCAGATGTTCGACCAAATGTTCTGATACTGCTGTGGAATATGGCGTATGGTGAGGGCGCGCACCTTAACAACGCCATACTGCAAGATCAATCGTTGTACACAACCACAGTCAAAAGGACGGAGGATGAACGCTGTCAAACTGTTGGACATGCCGGATCGCGTGGGGGGCTATCTGGTGGTGTGGGGCAGCCCCGCCGCCCGCGACCTGCACGGCGATTACTTCACACCGGAGACGGACTTCGGCCTTGATTGGTTCGAGGCGCGCCCCATGCTGTATCACCACGGCCTCGATGACGGCGTGCAAGCCAGCGTCGTCGGGCGGATCGACCACTTGAAAGCCGACGAGATCGGCCTATGGGCGGAGGGGCAGCTCGACCGCCGCCACCGCTATGCTGAGGCGATCCGTCGTTTGATCGCCAAAGGGGCGCTGGCGTGGTCGTCGGGCAGCCTGCCGCATTTGATCGAGCGCGCCACCGACGGCTGTATCCGCCGTTGGATCCTCGTGGAGGGCAGCTTGACCCCCACCCCAGCGGAGCCGCGCTTCACCCATGTCAGTTTGATCACGCCGGCGTATCGCGCGTTGGGGCTGAACCCCGCGCCGCTGCTGCCGGACGCACAACCAACTCAGAAAGGAAGCCCCATGAACGACGAGAGCAAGACGTTTAAGCGCCTGCCGCTTGCCGACGCGCAGGACGCGCAGCGCATCCGCGTCAGCAGCGAGTTTGACACGCTGAGCGCGGAGGACATGCTGCACGGCTATGTGCTGCTGCGCGCCAGCCGCGACTTCCACGGCGTGAGCGAGCGCTACGCCAACGCGCTGGCGCACAAAGTCCGCAGCGCCAACCTCTCCCACTTGAAGGCCGATGAACTCTCCACCAGCACGCAGGCGGGCTACGGCGACGAGTGGGTGCAGGAGCTGTGGAGCGCGCAAATCTGGAAGAAGGCGCGCATCGACAACGTGGTGATGCCGCTGTTCCGCGCGGTGGATATGCCCTCCAACCCGTTTGACCTGCCGGTGGAAGGGGCCGACCCGGTGGTGACGTTCGTGCCCGAGACGAAGGACGAGGCACAGCTCACGCTGGGGGCGAGCAACCCGATCCCTGACAGCAAGATCGGCAGCGGGAAGGTGGTGCTGCACGCCAAGAAGCTGGCGCTGCGGGTGGGCTTCAGCAGCGAGCTGGTGGAGGACAGCATCGTGCCGGTGGCGGCGCTCTACCGCGAGCAGGCTGTGCGCGCCATCGCCGACGCCATCGACCACGCGCTGCTGAACGGCGACACGACCACAAGCGCCACTGGCAACATCAACAGCGACCACGCCGCGCCCCCCGCTGGATCGGTGTATCTGGCGTTCGACGGGGTGCGCAAGACGGCGCTGAGCACGGCGGGGAATGCGATTGACATGGGCAACGCCGCGCCGACGTTGGCCAAACTGCGCGAGGCGCGCTTTGCGATGGCCTATCGCTACAGCGCCCGCCCCAGCGAGCTGGCGTGGATCGTCGACGGCGGCACGTATGCCCGCCTGCTGGGGCTGCCGGAACTCATCACGATGGACAAGGCGGGGGCGCTGGCCACCGCCCAAACCGGCCAGATCGGCTTCTTGGATGGGATCCCAGTCATGGTGAGTTCGCTGCTGCACCCGACAGAGGCAGACGGCAAGGTGGGGGCTGGCCCCAACAACCGCGGGACAGCGGTCTGCGTGTATCGCGGGGGATGGTTCGTCGGGTATCGGCGCAAGATCAGCGTCAACGTGGACTATCTGCCCTACTACGACAGCTATCAACTGACGGCAAGCGTGCGCTTGGGCTTTGGCCGCTATGACGACGACGTGGCCAGCGCGCTGTTCAACATCGCTATCTAAGTGGCCCTCACCCCCTGTCCCCCTCACCCACACGCCGCTGCGCGGCTGGGGCGAGGGGGTAGAGGCCGCTGGCTCGTCGCGACCCTCGCCCGGTGTGGGAGAGGGACAGGCTAGCCGCAGGCCAGACAGGGTGAGGGAGTAGATGGCGCATCGCCACCATGTTAGACACTCCCGACAGCGACAGGGCGACGCGCTGCGTCACCCCTACACAAACAAATGGGGCGGGCACGGCAAGCCACGCCCCCACGGTTATTGATTTCTGGTCTCTGTAGGAGGCTCGCTGGGAAGCTCGGCCGTAGGGGTGAGCTGGCGCTGGAGATCCATCAGTTGGGTGCGCAGCTCTTGAATTTGGCCATCGCGGACGGCAATGCTCAGGCGCAGGTTGTCGATGTAGAGCAGGGTGCTGGCCATGATGAGCAGCGCCGCGAAGCCGATTAAGAGGAAAATCACCTCCTCACTGATGAGCTTGTTGAGCGACTCGGCAAGGCGCTGCCACGGGGTACGCGGCGGCTCTGGCTGGGGGCGGCTGAACTTGAGCGGCGACCCCATGCCGGTCATGCGCGATGAGGGGCGGCTGAAGGGCGATGGCGATGAGGATGACGGGCCGAAGGGGCTGCGGCTCCCGAAGGAGCGGAACGGCGAATCGCCCGGGGTGGCGCTGCTGGGCGGGATGCGGCTGGTAAAGCTCCCGAAGCGCGGCGAGAAACGCGACGAATCCTCGTCGTCGTCGTCATTGTCCTCGGTCATCTCCCGCTGGCGGTAAAGGCTGGCGAGCACATCCTCGTCATCGTCGGGGGTGGTGGATGCGCCCTGTCTCAGCACACTGTCCATGCCGAGGTCGCGGTTGATGAACTCCTCGAAGGGGTTCTCCTTCTTGTTGTCATCGTCGGCGGGCAGCTTCTCGTCTGGCACGGTGAATCGCTTTCTGCTACGGGAGCGAAACGGTCGTTTCGCCCCATTATACGTCAGAATGGCCGAAACGTCGCTAAGCTTATGATGAAGTTAGGGCACAGCATTGGCGACGGCCTGCGTGCGCTCATGGAACAGCGCCATGATGTGCTGGGTGTGTGGGCCGGGCCGCCCACCGCTGAACACCGTCTCATCGACCTGCACGACGGGCACGACCTGCTTGTTGGCGGCGGTGATGAACACCTCATCGGCGCGCAGGAACTCGGTCACGGGCAGTTCGCGGATGGTGATGGGGTAGTGCGGCTCAGCCAGTTCAAGGATGGTCTGGCGGGTGATGCCCGGCAGGATGCCCGCGGCGGGCGTGACGAGTTCATCGCCGAAGAAGGCGAAGACGTTGGTCGTCGTGCCCTCAAGGATGCGCCCGTTACGTTGGTAAAGGGCTTCGATGGCTCCCTGCTCACGAGCGCGCTTCTGGGCGATGATGGCGGGGATGTAGTTGGTGCTCTTGCTGTCGGGGAAGATGCGCTCGATGTCGACGATGATCACCTTCACGCCGTCGGTGTACCAGTGGGCCGGCGGGGGCTGGAGCGGCGTCACCATCACGATGAGGTTGCTCTCGCCGGTGGGGGTGATGTTGTCGGGGCTGAGGCCGCCCGTCACCACAAGGCGGATGTTGAACTCATCGCTTAAGTGGCGGTTGGTTTCAAGGGTTTGCATCACGATGTCGTAGATCTGCTCGTCAGTGTAGGGCAGCGCCAGCTCGATGATGTCGCAGCTCCGGCGCAGGCGGGCGATATTGTCCTTGAGGCGGAAGGGGCGGCCGCCATACGTGCGGAGGAAATCAAACGCGCCAAAGCCGCGCAGCACGGCTAAATCTGCGGCCGGGATGACCGCTTCATTTGACGGCACAAACTGCCCGTTCACGTAGTAAACGCTCATGAGGACTGACCTATAGCTGTATGTCTTGCGATGCCTCAAGTGTAACGCGAAATGCTGCAAGGGGGGAGTACCAAGGGCAAGCCGTGCCGGACGCTCAAGCATCCGGCTAGAGTGCGCCCCCTGAAGGGGGCTTGAGTCTGTGGCGTGGTGTAGGTGCGCCGGACGCTAAAGCATCCGGCTGAAGTGCGCCCCCTGAAGGGGGCTTGAGTCTGTGGCGTGGCGCAGGTGCGCCGGACGCTCAAGCATCCGGCTAGAGTGCGCCCCTTGAAGGGGGCTTCAGCCCCCGTGTTTTAGCCAGAGGGCTTCAGCCTCTGGTGCGACAAGTGGGCTAAAAGTCCCCCTTCCACCGATGATCGCTGGGAACTGCTAGCGCAGCTCGCTGCGGTAGACCTCGCGGAGGGCGCTTTCGAAGATCGGGCTGATGCGCACGCCGAGCAGTTCGTTGATGGGCAGCACCGCTGTAATCTCAGCGTTGAACGCGCCGTAGAGGCTGGCCAGATAGCGCCCGCGCTGAACGATCAGCCACTGCCGCTTGCCGGCGCTCTCATCGCACATGGTGACGTCGATCTCGTAGCCGAGCGTGCCCTCGTCGGTCGTGAGCTTGGTGTAGCCGTTGGCGGCGGCCAGCTCATCGAGGAAGCCATTTTCAAGGGCGGCATTAGCGGCCTGCGGCGTTTCGAACGTGTCCACAAAGTAGCCGAGCAAGTCAAAGCCATAGCGCGGCTCGCAGCCAACCTGTTCCACCTCGACGGCGACGCGGTACTGGAAGCCACCGTTGGTGAGGAAGTCGCGGTAGGCGTCGCGCACGGTTTCAGGCTGCTGATCAACCACTTCATCGAGGGTGAGCAGGCCGTTTTGGGTGGCGCGCAGGTCGTTGGGGAGGGCTTGGCCGGTCACGGTGGTGGCGAGCGCCGCCGCGAACTGTTCTGCGGTGGCGACGGACGCTGTATCTTGGAAGCTGGTCGCAATGTTGGCGGGGTCAGTGATGATGATGACGGTGTCGAGGCGGGCGCCGGGCGTGGTGGCGGTCTGCGGGTCACGCAGGCGCAGCCCCAGCACGTTCTCAAAACCTTCGAGCACGTCGCCGAAGATGGTGTGCGCGCCGTTGAGCCATGGGGTTTCTACGGTGGTGATGAAGAACTGGCTGCCGTTGGTGGCTGGGCCAGCGTTGGCCATCGCCAGCAGGCCGGGCCGGTCAAAGTTGAGGAAGCCGAGCGGCTCATCCTCGAAGCGGTAGCCCGGGCCGCCCGCGCCGGTTCCGGTGGGGTCGCCGCCCTGCGCCATGAAGTTCTCCAGCACGCGGTGGAAGGTCGTGTTGTTGTAGTAACCCTGCTGCGCCAAAAAGACGAAGCTGTTTACGGTTACAGGCGTGTAACGTTCAAACAGATCAACGTAGATGGGGCCGGCCTCGGTGCAGAAGATGGCGCGGTAATCGACCCCGCGCTGCAAGACCTGTTCGGGTTGGGTGAACTCGCGCGTGGTTGGCTCGGAGGTATCCGCCGCCGCGCACAGTTCCGCAGGGGTTTGAGGGGCTTGGGCGCTGGCCACCCCCACGGCCACGGCGATCACGCTGAAAGCGCCAAGAAACCGAGTAAACGTCATGACTCATCCTTTGAGCTTGTGCAAACACTGCTTCGAGTATACGGGCAATTTGTAAAAAAGCAGCGCCGGACGCTAAAGCATCCGGCTGGAACGCGCCCCCTGAAGGGGGCTTTAGCCTCTGGCGTGGTGCCGGTGCGCCGGACGCTAAAGCATCCGGCTAGAGTGCGCCCCCTGAAGGGGGCTTCAGCCCCAG
>JBDNCV010000115.1:0-12955 GCA_046719465.1 Anaerolinea sp. | reverse complement strand
AGAATGTGTTCGAGTCAAGTCCTAGATAGTGCACATAAACTTTTATCCTCACGAACACAACGCCCGGGCGTTGTGTTCGTTTTTACGTTAGTTTCTGCGCTTTTCAACCTTTACCGTGCTTTCTTTGTCACTTGTACTGCGATGGATCGAGGGCGTCACGCAGGCCATCCCCGATGAAGTTGAAGCCCAGCACGGTGATCATGATCGTGAGGCCCGGGAAGATGGCATACCACCACGCGTTGGCGGTGAAGTTGCGCCCGGTTGAGATCATCGTGCCCCAACTCGGATTCGGAATTTGAACGCCCAACCCTAGAAAACTGAGGCTGGATTCGGCAAGGATAGCGCCTGCAATGCCGAGCGACGCCAGCACAAGGGACGGCGCAACGGCGTTCGGCAGCAGGTGACGCACCATAATTCGGACGGCGGAAGCACCCATAGCACGCGCCGCCAGCACATACTCGCGCTGCTTAAGGGAAAGCACCTGCGCACGCATCATTCGCGCGTCGCTCGGCCAGCCAATCAACCCGAGCGCGATGAAGATGCTGATCGGGTTGGCCCCCAGCAGCGACACCCACACAATCAAGAACATCAGCCCGGGGATGGCGAAAAAGGCATCGGTGATCCGCATGATGACGTCGTCGATCCAGCCACCGTACCAGCCAGACACCAACCCGAGGGTGAGGCCGATGGCGATGGCGACGCCTTGCGCCACGAACGCAATCACGAGCGAGATCTGAGCGCCATACAGCAGACGGCTGAAGATGTCCCGCCCAAATTCATCGGTTCCGAGGGGGTATTGGGCGCTGGGCGGCAAGAGGCGATCCGCTGGGTTGAGGCGGTTGGGAGGGTGCGGCGCGATGACCGGCGCGAAGATGGCGCAGATGATCATCGTCAGCACAATGAAGACCCCCAGCACTGCGATCCGATTGCGCAGGAAGGCCCGCAGGAAGCGCTGTTGGTTGCTGCGGCTGGGGTGGGCGAGTTGGGCGATCTGAGCGCTGCTGCTCGGCTCAGAAGGAGACGTGCTTGTGTTCATGCTGAGTGCCTAGTTGAAGCGGATTCGTGGATCGATGGCGGCATAGATCAAGTCGGTGATGAGGTTGGCGACCATGAACGTGAGCGCCCCCATCGTCAGCACGCCGAGGATAACCGGCGTGTCAAGGCGCTGAATCGCAGTGACGATCACACGGCCAAGCCCGGGCCAGTTGAAGATCGTCTCGGTGACGAGCGCGCCGCCCATGATGCCACCGAACTGCAAGCCGACAATGGTCACAATGGGGAGCAGCGCGTTCCGGAGGTGGTGGCGAAAGAGGATGATGCGGTTGGTGAGGCCTTTGGCGTGGGCGGTTTTGAGATAGTCCTGCCCCTTGACCTCCAGCATCGACGTGCGGGTGATCCGTGCGACGACCGCGGACAGGCTCGTACCCAGCACCAGCGACGGCAGCACCATATACCACGGGTCACCGTCACCGAAGCCTGCTACGGGGAAGATTTTGATGCCTGTTGTGCTCTGTGTGAGGAGGAGCTGGGCCATCAAGCCCTGCCAGAAGACCGGCATCGACAGGCCGATGAGCGCTAGCACCATCAAGGTATGATCGAGCCAAGAATACTGACGCAGCGCGGAAATGACCCCCGCTGGAATGCCGATGAGCAGGCCGACAGCGATCCCACCGAGCATCAATTGCAGCGTGCGCGGCAGGCGATACCCGATGATGTCGATAACGGGCTGCCGTTCGATGTAGGAGCGCCCGAGATCAAGGCGTACCATGCGCCCTAAGTGGTCTAAGTACTGCACGAGAAATGGGCGATTGATGCCTAGTTCTTCTTCGAGGCGGGCGATTGTGGCGGGGTCGAGCCGGTTGTACTCCTCACCGAGCGTGGCCTTGAGCGGGTCACCGGGCATCAGATACCGCAGGACAAAGATCACTGTAAAAATGATCAGCAGCGTTGGGATCATCTGTAAGACCCGACGCACGATGTATTTAGTCACGCTTGTCTCCCTGAAGCTTTGTGACGCGGGGGCGACCCTTTAAGGCCGCCCCGCTATGTCGTTACAGACGCGCAGTGGCGCCTAGCGACGAATGGAGACGAATTTCAAACGTGCGGTGTACGTGCCACCACCGCCGGGTTCGAAGCCTTCAATGTATGGACGCTGGAGCCAAAGAACCTTGCTATAAGCCGAAGGGATCATTGGCAAGTCAGCCATTACGAGGTCGTGCGCCTGCTGATAGAGGGCTTCGCGCACGTCTTCGTCTAGCTCAACACGAGCAGCGCGCAGCAGCTCGTTGACAGCGGGGTTGTTGTAGCGCATAGAGCCGCGCCCTTCTAAGATGAGGAAGTCGAAGACATCAGAGGGATCCACGAGGCCAGCCGCCCACCCGTTGATGAAGAGCATAGCGTCATCTTGAACGATGCTGTTCCAGTAAGTGCTGCCATCTTGGATGTCGAACACGACGCGGACGCCCAGCGATTCCAGCGCTTGCTGCCACAAGACAATCTGTGGCTCACTGGAGATGGCTGCCAGCAGGCTGATCTTAATCTCGGGCATGCCTTCACCGTTGGGGAAGCCGGCTTCAGCCAGCAGCTCGGCCGCGCGTTCGAGGTCGAAGGGGTAGGTGATGGCTGGGGTGGACGCAGGCATCGACGGCGGCAGGATACCCAAGGTGGCTGGGAAGCGTGCGCCCTCGGCCAGAACGTCCCATGCGGTTACTGTGTCGAGCGCGTGGGCGAACGCTTTGCGCACAAGCGGATTCTCGGCGAAGAAGCCGTTGTTCATGTTGAAGCCCCAATAGCGAACGTGCAGGCCGGGCTTCTCGTTGAAGTCACTGGCGAACTCAGCTTTGATGGCGTTCAACTGGCCAGAGGGGAACGAGAACAGGAAGTCCAAGTTACCTTCGCGGTAGTCGAGCAGGGCGGTGTTAGCGTCGGGATAGTTGATGAAGCGCACGCCATCGACCATCGGCAGACCTTCCATGTAGTAATCGGGGTTGCGCTCGAGCACGAGGCGATCTTCGCGCAGCCATTCGACAAACTGGAAGGGGCCAGTCCCGACGGGGGTGTTGTTGAAAGCATCCCCCAAGAGTTCATAGGCTTCGGGCGAGGCAATGGCGATCATGCCGTTGATGGCGAACAAGCGGTCGGGCCGCTCAAGTGTGATTCTGAACGTGTAATCGTCGACAACTTCTAACCCTTCTACGGTGTCGGCTTCGCCTGCCGTGAAAGCTGCTGCTCCCAAGATCGCATCCAGATCCCCAGCACGAGCCGATACGCCTTCTTCGCCGCTGAGCGCCGTCATGTAGTTCCACATGACAGCTTGCGCCGTGACTTCACGATTTTCGAGCGGAACGCCTGCGATATTGTGGAACAGCACGCCGCGCCGCAAGTTGAAGGTGTAGACTTGGCGACCGTTCTCATCTTCCGTCACGGTGTAGCTCTCGGCGATCTGCGGCACGATCTCTCCATTACGCGGGTCATAGCCCAGCAGGCCTTCATACACGTTGGACAGAATACGCGAGATGGCGATGGTCTCTGCGGTAAATGGGTTAAGGTGTTCTGGATCGGCGTCGATCGGATAGCGCAGCACATTGTCCGATTGCGCCAAGGCGCTCGTTGACAGCATCGCTGCCAGCAGGAAACCCCACCATTTGACGACTATTTTCCGCATGATTCACTCCTTACTAAACAAGAATTGTGTCAAGACGAATTTATGCCGTACTTGAACAAAGGCTTGAAGCAAAGCTACTAAGGTCGTTTATACCCTGAAATGACGGAAAGATGCAAATTTTATTACAGTCGGAAGTGTCGGAAGTTGTGGTTGTGCGAACCAGAAAATGGCTGTTAGTAAGCGAATCTAGTACCGGCCGCTAAAGCCTCCGTTGAGACGTAGACATTTCCATACGTTAAAAAATTGAAGCTGTGTTATGATGTTCTTACTTGTGTAAGCTACCCTAAAGTGATTAGCATGCTGAGTGGCGCGCGTACGAACAAACCTCATGAGCATCATCAATCATCACCGAAGCGCTCACAGCACGGTGATGGCTCGTCACCGTCGTTAGGGGCGCTGCCGTACTCGGCGGCGCACATCTTGAGCTTGCAGCGCCAAGTCGGTAATCAGGCGACACAAACCCTCATTCAACGCAATCCGACGCGCAGGCGGGGCGGGATGGGACGCCCGGTGGGTGGCCGATTTGCCCCTGTCACGGCTCCTGTTCTTGACGATGAGATGGGGTTCATCACTGATGAGGGCTTGCGTGAACGTTACACCTCCCTTGTGGCGCGGATGCAGGCCGCAGTGTCGAAGGCGGAAGATGCCTACACCGCCATGGATACCTTTCTGAGCGCGTTGAACCAACGCTCGGAGCTTTTAGACCAAACCAACGTGCGCGCGATGAAGAAGCGTGCCACCAATATTCGTGCCAGCGCCGACCGCGACGACGAAAGGTTAGCGAGCTTCGCTCAAGATAAAGCTTTCGTGCTGACGCGGCGCGACGATGCACGCTCCTTTGGCGATGCGTACATGGAGGCGACGCAGCAAGAGCCAGCCAACCTCGACCACGGCTCGCGCCAGCTCAACAACATGGAACTGTGCGTGCGCGACATGGAAGACCGCGCCAACCAGATGGAGCAGCAGTTGGCGCAATCTACCAAGCAGTCGCTGCTTGATGCTAACCTTGCGATCACCGGCTTCAAGAGCCTTGACAAAACCTCGTGGGGCAATATCCGCAGCAAGGCATCTGACGCCGCTGTGGCCATGGACAAGCGCAAAATGAAAGCCGAGAAGTACTACACGTACCAGCAGGCTGACTACGACAACGTGAGCGCCTTGCTTCAAGATGCGCGGCAAGAAGCGATTGGTCGTGGTTTGCCCGAAGATGTCGTGGATGCCATCATGAGCGCGGGCCGCAGCGAGGCCAGCGATACCAATATGGCGGTAGCGCGCACCCTCGAAGAAGCCGCTGGGCTTGTGCCAGATGATCATGAGAGCTTCGTCTACAAAACTCAAGAGATCAAATCGGGCATTTTGCGGCGCAAAACAGGCGAGACGAAAAAAGTCCTGCGCAAGAAAAACGCGCGAATCCTTCAGAAGCTTATTTTATTAGCGCGCGTTCAAGAAGAATCCCAACGCCGCGTTGACCGCGCAGTCCTCTACTACAATTTCATTGCCACCAACGCACAAGAGTCGTTGAGCCTCTACGATGAAATCGCTGCCTTGCTGAAGTTGCCAGAAGATCAACGAGGCGATAAGGCTACTGCTATCAACCGTGTGGGCAACGTCTGGGCGAATGTTCTGCTCTCAGATCAGATGCGCATGGAACTCAAACGTGATAAGAAGCGTGTCAAAGACGAAAGCAGCAAGCTCAACAGCTATGGCCAGCGCCAGATGAGCACCGCTAAAGGCCTCGCCCTCAAAGTGACGGCAGGTCTCATGAGCGTGGGCACGAGCATGGTTACCGCCGGGCGCTACAGCGTCGAAGCAGAATCGATTGGCGCTGGTTATCAGACAAAGCTCACGACTGAAAGCCGCGCGGAAAAGATCAAGAAGCTGCTGCTGCAAGTTAGCGCGATTTGGAAGGGGAGCGGCTTTGCAGGCAGCGGCCTCGGAGGGGCGGTTGGACAGCGCATTTATGCGATTATGCAGCTCCTCTCGGGCGCGATCCCGCTGTTCAAGCCGATTTTCACGACCATTGGTACGGCATCCACCATCATTGGAGCTATCCTTGGGGTAGCCAGCATGGGCGGCGCGGCGGCGCCCTTCTCAGCTATCAGCACCACGTCCTTTGCGATCAATTTGGTGCTGTCCGTGATTAAGACGCTGACTGATCTGGCGATGCTAGCGTGGACAAGCATCGGCGCGCTGGCGGCCAAAGATCCCCGGGCGCGCATCAACCTCGGCGGCAAATGGCGTCAGAAAGCCCTCGAATCCTCCGGCAATGTGATCGATCTTGCTGGCTCATCGCTTGCTTTTGTGGCCGCAGGGATCGGCACAGGCAATCCGCTCAATGCGGTTAACCCTGTGTACATGTTCAACCGCGTCGCGGATGGCGGCGGTACGATTGGTTCTATCCTCGGTGAATCGCTGCGCAACCCGGCAACCAACAAAATCCCGATGGCGGCCATGATTGGCGGCATGGCACTCGACAAGGGTATCCCCATTGGGCTGGGCGTTGGCAACACGGTTGCCAAAGCTACCGCTGGCGGGATGGCGATGCATACTGTTGGCTCACACCTGCTGACAAACGAACAGGATAGGAGCAACTATCAAGCGCCAAGTCAGGAGCGCATCGAAGAGGCAGAAGCCCGTCAAGATGGCAGCAGTGAGCAGGAGAACAACGCCATTCAAGGCGCAGACCAGCTCCAAAACGTGGCACAGGCCAGCGAGGGAATCGTGTCGAACATGCAGTCTGGCGTGCAGGCGGCTCAATCCGCAGCCCAACAGCAAGAGACCGCCAATCCTTCGCTGTGGCAGCGCTTTAAAGGCTTTGCTAAGACGGCGATGCTGGTCGCGTGGGAGATCTTGGCCACAATCACGATCTTGCCCGGATTGATTGAGGATATCTCTAAAGGCATTTACCGCGCTGTAAAAGCCGATGGGCAGAACAAGTAGCCGACGATGAAGAATCTCCGAACGCAAATCATGGCGCAAGCCAGCACGCTAATTGGCGCAGGCTTGTTTGTGGGTGCTGCGGTTGGCGTGGCTGCAGTGGTCTTGGCCAGTGATGAACTCAGCGCGCGTGATATCCTTGTGCTGGGTTATGGCCTGCTTGGGGTAGTGCTGGCGCTTGTCCTAGCGGTAACGTTCTGGTTGAGCGTTGACGATTCGATCAGTCTCGGCCCACATCATCGCCCCAGCAAGATATACGAGTCGCTTGCAGCCGGGTTGATGACGACGCTGGCTGCCGTGTTGGCCGGTGTCATTGGCGCATCAGGCTCATATCTATTCCCAGCCTTTGGCTTTCCTGCGATCTTCCGAGGGTTTGCGTCCGTTGAGTTTCAACAGTCGGTGATCCAAGCGATTGGCATGCAGGGCTTGCTGCTCATGTTGGGCAGCTTGCTGCTAACAGGCGGGATCGCAGCAGTGGTTGTCCATCAGCGAGTTCGTGATGATTGAGCGCGCCAATGCGGGCTGTGCTGCCCTTTAACGATGACGTGCTGTTCCGCTTCGAACTGGCACTTGCCCAATAAGTGCCTACATTGCATCAAGTAGACGCTTTTGATCTCAGCATAAGTGGTGTTAACTTAATATGTATTTATTGCTATTCACGTTAGGCTGAGATTCGAAGCGCACACATGGTACCACTTGAACACTTGCAGCGCGGCGTGATGATACGCGGTATCGTCCCCGGGCAAATCGTCACGCTGATTGATGTGGAATGGAACGGGTCGAATGCGGTGACGGTTGTTTACCGGCAGGGCAACGGCAAGGTCGGAGATACGCTTCTGTACCGCGAGAACGAGCCGGAACTGACGATTGTACAGCCTGAACGTCTATGGGCCTTTGATGTGGATGGGGCACTCTTGCGATTGGTCTCGGAGGCCTACCGCATCCATCTCGCGCATCTCTTCGACCCAATGCTGGCAGTGCACACGTCGATGATTGAGCCACTGCCACATCAGATCACGGCGGTGTATGACGACATGCTGACACGCCAACCTCTGCGTTTCCTGCTGGCAGATGACCCCGGTGCGGGCAAGACCATCATGGCGGGCTTACTCATCCGCGAACTGGTCGTGCGCGGGGATGTGCGCCGCTGTTTGATCTGTGCGCCCGGCAGCCTGACCGAACAATGGCAGGACGAGCTGTGGGGTAAGTTCCAGCTTGACTTCACTATCATCACGCGCGAGATGGTTGAAACGTCGCGCAGCGGCAATCCATTTGCAGAGAACGATCTAGTGATCGTCCGACTAGATCAGATCAGCCGGAGTGATGAACTGCAATCGCGGCTTCAGCAAACGGATTGGGATCTTGTGGTGTGCGATGAAGCCCACAAAATGTCCGCTTCCTTCTTTGGCGGTGATCTGAAAGAAACCAAACGTTATCGACTTGGCAAACTATTGAGTGAACTGACCCGCCACTTCCTGCTGATGACCGCCACACCCCACAACGGCAAGGAAGAGGACTTCCAGTTATTTTTGGCGCTGTTGGATGCTGACCGTTTTGAGGGGCGTTTTCGTGATGGCGTGCATCAGGTGGATGTCTCTGATTTGATGCGGCGTATGGTGAAAGAGCGCCTGCTCAAATTTGACGGCAAGCCGCTGTTCCCAGAACGGCGGGCTTACACTGTCAGCTACACACTTTCACCAGAAGAGAGTGACTTGTACGAGGCAGTGACCGAATACGTTCGGCAGGAGTTTAACCGCGCTGAGCAGCTCGAAAACGACGGGCGCAAAGGCACAGTCGGGTTTGCGCTGACGATCCTCCAGCGGCGGCTGGCATCGTCACCCGAAGCTATCTACCAGTCACTGAAGCGGCGGCGAGAACGACTGGAAAAACGCCTGAAGGAGGCGCAGCGTACCCGCCAGCGTGTCTTGCAAGCGGCAGGCCCAACTTATGACGACGATTACTGGGACGACTTCGAGGACGCGCCCGATTCTGAAGTAGAGCAGATCGAAGCGGAGTTGATTGACAGCGCAACCGCCGCTCAAACAGTCGAAGAGCTTGAAGCTGAGATCACTATTCTGCGCAGCCTCGAGGGGCAGGCGCTGCGGCTGCGGCGAAGCGGCACTGACCGCAAGTGGAATGAGCTGCTGCGTGTGATGCAGGAGATCGACTCGCTGCCTGCTGCGAGCACGGGGATGGGGCGGGAGCATCGTAAGCTGGTGATCTTCACCGAACACCGCGACACCCTCAACTATTTGTTGGAACGCCTGTCCACTCTCATCGGGCGGGATGAGGCGATTGTCACCATTCATGGCGGGATGCGGCGCGAAGAACGCCGCGACGTGGAAGACCGCTTCCGTAATGATCCTGAGGCGCTGATCCTGTTGGCGACGGATGCCGCTGGCGAGGGCATTAACTTGCAGCGCGCCCACCTGATGGTCAACTACGATTTGCCGTGGAACCCCAACCGGCTGGAGCAGCGCTTTGGCCGCATCCACCGCATCGGGCAGACGGAAGTCTGCCACTTATGGAACTTGGTGGCTGGGGCAACGCGCGAAGGCGCGGTCTATCAACGCCTGCTGAAGAAGCTAGAAGCGGAGCGTCATGCGCTGAATGGTCAGGTGTTCGACGTGCTGGGCAAGTTGTTTCAGGAGACGCCGCTGCGCGACCTGCTGGTGGAGGCCGTGCGCTATGGTGATGATCCGGTGGTGCGCGCGCGCTTGGAACAAGCCGTTGACAACGCCGTTGACCGCGAGCGCGTGCGCGAGCTGCTCGAACGTCGATCGCTGGTGACGACCAGCATGGATGTCAGCCAGATTGTGCGCATCCGCGAGGAGATGGAGCGCGCCGCGGCCCGCCGCTTGCAGCCGTTCTACGTCAAAGCGTTCTTCTTGCAGGCGTTTGAACACTTCGGCGGCGCAATTCATGAGCGCGAGCGCGGGCGTTACGCCATCCATCACGTGCCTGCGGTCATCCGCACCCACGCCAAAGAACGCGGATTAGGGGCAGTCTCAACACGATATGAGCGCATCTGTTTTGAGAAGGCGCTCATCCACATGCCGGATGCGGACGGAGTGCGTTCCGCCCCCACAGCCACATTTGTCTGCCCGGGGCACCCGCTGCTGGATGCCACCATCAGCCTGCTGCTGCTGCGTGAGCGCGACACGCTCAAACGCGGCGGCGTGTTAGTCGATGAAACTGACCCCAGCGCCGAGCTACGGGCGCTGTTCTATCTGGAGCAAGCCATTTATGACGCCATGCCGAGCCGCGATGGCGAGCGCCGCGTGATCTCGCGCGAGGTGCACTTCGTCGAGATCGACAGCGCAGGCCACGTGCGCGAAGCGGGGGGCGCACCTTATCTTGACTATCGTCCGGCAACAAAGGATGAGGTTGCTCAGGTTAGCCTGCTTTTGGAGAAGGACTGGCTGAAAGGGGAAAACCTCGAACGCCGGGCGACGGCACACGCCGTTGAGCATCTCGTCCCGCGCCATCTGGAGCGGGTGCGTGCCCGCCGCCTTGAACTGATCGACAAGACCGAAGCGGCCGTGCAAGAGCGCCTGACCAAGGAGATCCACTACTGGGACTTGCGCGCCACCGAACTTCGTGCACAGGAGCAGGCCGGCAAGATCAACGCCCGCCTGAACAGCCAGCGCGCGCAGGAACGGGCTGACCGTCTCGCCGAGCGCCTGAAACAGCGCAAGGAGCAGCTCGCGCAGGAACGTCAGATTTCCGCCTCGCCGCCGATTGTGGTGGGGGGCGCGCTGATTATCCCGATTGGCCTGCTGCTGGGTGATAAAACGCCGCCGGAAATCCTCGACCGGCGCATCACCGAGCAGATCGCCATGCGCGCCGTGATGCAAGCTGAAATTGCGCTGGGCCACCACCCCCGCGATGTGAGCACCCAGAACGTGGGCTACGACATCGAGAGCCGCGACGGGCGCACCGGACGGCTGCGGTTCATCGAAGTCAAAGGGCGGCGCGCTGGTGCAGAGACGGTGACTCTGACGTATAATGAGCTGCATCGAGCGTTGAACAGCCCTGAAGGGTTCATCTTGGCGCTGGTCGAGGTCGATCACACCGTCGCCCGCCCACCGCGCTACGTGCGACATTACCCGTTCCGCGAGCCTGACCCGCTGGCTGCTAGCGTAAACTTCAACCTCCGCGAGCTGCTGACCATGAGTGAGGAGCCAAGCTAATGGCACTGCAATTACCCATTCGGTATGAACAACTGGTCGAACTGGTTGAACAGTTATCTGAAGAACAACAAAAAGACCTCATTAAGCGGCTGTTGACCCGACAGGCACAACAGCGCCCATTGACCGTTGAGGAAAAGCTCAAGCTGCTGGATGCTGTGAAGCTCAACGTTGCGATCAACGAAGAGCCTTCAATCCGGCGCGTGGATTGGTACAACGATGACGGGCGCTAAAGTCTTCCTTGATGCCAACATCCTATTACGCATGATCCTGACACAGATGAACCAGCACGCCGAAGTGGACGCGCTAGTAAAGCGCACCATCAGCGAAGGCGCAGAACTCTGGATTAGCGGGCAGGTGATCCGTGAATTTATTGTGCAGGCGACCCATCCACGCACGTTGGCAGAACCGCTCACAATCGAACAGGTGGTGCATGAAATCGAAGCGATGAGGCCTCTGTTTCAGATCGCAGACGAAACGACTGCTGTGCGTGACAAACTGCTGGAACTGCTTCAGCAATACCCGACACAGGGCAAACAAGTACACGATGCCAACATCGTGGCGACGATGCTTGCCTATGAGATCGACACTTTGTTGACTCTCAACGTTGATGATCTGAAACGATTTGGGGACAAAATAAACCTAATCTCAGTGGAAGAAAAGAGTCAATAGAGTATATGGCCAAGCGAAAAAACACGGGTATCTGCTGTATTTGTGGCAGAAGCGAAGAACTCAGCTTCGAGCATGTTCCTCCTAAGTCAGCTTATAACAAAGAAACAGTAATCACCTATGAATGGGAAGAGTTTCCTCTTTCAAGAACTTTGCATATGACAATCAGGTTAATCTTAAGATTGCATTGCGCGTGGTTAACTCTGATAGTCCTTATCTCGGTGCAGGATAGCACGTTTTGTTTCTGATTTTACGATTTCACTTGGATTGAACCTATGACCCACCGCAAAAAACTGATCGAAGTTGCCCTGCCGCTGGAAGCCATCAACGAAGCCAGCGCCCGCGAGAAGTCCATCCGCCACGGCCACCCCAGCACCCTGCACCTGTGGTGGGCGCGCCGACCGCTGGCCGCCGCCCGCGCGGTGATCTTCGCCTCGCTGGTGGACGACCCCGACGACCCGAGCGCGCTGCCCGCCTTCGTGGAGGCATGCCGCAGGCTGCCGCGGGGCAAGAACGTCGACGCCAACGGCGACACGCCCCGCATGCGCCTGTTCGACTTCATCGAACGCTTGGTGACGTGGGAAGCCACCGCCGACCAAAACATCCTCCAGAAGGCTCGTGAGCTGATCATGATCGCCACCGAGGGCAGCCCGCCGCCCCTGCTCGACCCGTTCGCGGGCGGCGGCAGCATCCCGCTGGAGGCGCAGCGGCTGGGGCTGGAAGCGCACGCCAGCGACCTGAACCCCGTCGCGGTGATGATCAACAAGGCGCAGATCGAGATCCCGCCGCGCTTTGCGAACATGCCGCCGGTGAACCCGCGTGATCGTAAGACCCTCACCCCCGGCCCCTCTCCCACAAGGGGCGAGTTTGGCCCTCACCCCCTGGCCCCCTCTCCCACAAGGGGCGAGGGGGAGTTGGAGCGCCTGAGTGTGCCGCCTGCGCTTGAAAAGATCATGATTGAAATTGCGCGCAAATTGCGCCGCGAGAGCACGCCCAGCGAGGACATTTTGTGGCAGGCGCTGCGAAACAGACAGCTCGAGGGGCGCAAATTCAGGCGGCAGCAGCCTGTGGGGGCGTTTGTTCTCGATTTTTATTGTGCTGATGAGCGGCTTGCGGTAGAAGTGGACGGCCCGATACACAATCAGCAGAAGGAGGCAGACGCTCAGCGCCAGCGAATTCTCGAATCGCTGGGTATTCGCTTTGTTCGTGTCACCGCAGAACAGGTTGAGACCGACCTGCCCGCCGTCTTGGCCGCCATCCGCGCCGCGTTTCTCTCTTCGCCCCTCATCCCAAACCCTTCTCCCACAAGGGGCGAAGGGCTTAACCCCCCCTCTCCCCGCCAGTGGGAGAGGGGGCCGGGGGGTGAGGGCCAAGACACCACATGGCGCGGCGCAGCGGGCCTCGCCGCCGACGTGCGCTACTACGGCGAATGGATGCGCGACAAGGCATGGGAACGCATCGGCCACCTGTACCCGAAGTATGACCCCTCATCCCA
>JBDNCV010000114.1:0-12961 GCA_046719465.1 Anaerolinea sp. | reverse complement strand
TCTCTGGCCAAGCGTGGAACGGGTCATTTATCATGGGCGGCGGCAGCGCCGTACACCACCAGCGCCACGGAAAGGGCCTCATGACCGAGCGCATCACCTCCCTGCTCACGCGGCTGTACCCGCAGGCAGATATCCCCACGCTGACGACGCGCTTGATCGCGCGCATCGAGCAGACCAAAGCGCGCATCAAGCCAACGCCGCCGCGCGAAAGCATCGCCGAGCACGACGTGCTGCTCATCACCTACGGCGGCTCGCTGCGGCGGGAGGGGCAAGCGCCGCTGCAAACGCTCTACCAATTTGCGACCAAGCACCTGCAAGGGGTGATCTCCGCGATTCACATCCTGCCGTTCTTCCCCTACACCTCAGATGACGGGTTCGCCGTCAAGGACTTTTATCAGGTCAACCCAGACTTGGGCACATGGGACGACATCCGCCGGATTGCGGATCGCTTCGAGCTGATGGCCGACTTGGTGATCAACCACATGTCTGCGCAAAGCGACTGGTTCAAGGGCTTTCTGGCCGATCACCCGGCGTTTGCAGGCTTGTTCCGCACAGAATCGCCCGAGGCGAATCTGAATGCGGTGGTGCGCCCGCGCGTGACGCCGCTGCTCACGCCGTTTGAGCGCCCCAACGGCGATATGGTGCACGTGTGGACGACCTTCAGCGCCGACCAAGTGGACTTTGACTTCCGCCACACGGAAACGCTCATGCGCATGGTGGACGTGCTGCTGTTCTACGTTGAGCAGGGGGCGCAGTGGATCCGCTTGGATGCCATCGCCTTCCTGTGGAAGATCGTCGGGACGAACTGCCTGCACCTGCCGGAGACGCACGCCGTGGTGCAGCTCCTGCGGGCGATCCTCGATCAAGCCGCGCCGCACGTCATCCTCATCACCGAGACGAACGTCCCCCACCCTGAGAACATCTCCTACTGGGGGAATGGCTACAACGAAGCCCACGTGGTCTACAACTTCGCGCTGCCGCCGCTGCTCTTCTATACGCTGCTCTCCGCAGACAGCACGCACTTACGCGACTGGGTGAACACGCTCAAAGCGCCCTCGCCGCAGACGACCTTCCTGAACTTTGCCGCGTCGCACGATGGGATCGGGGTGCGACCGGCGGAGGGCCTGCTGGACGCGGATGAGCTGGCGCTGTTGGTGGCGCATGTGGAGCGGCGCGGCGGCGGCGTGTCCTTCCGCCGGTATGGCGATGGGACGCTGGTAGCCTATGAGCTGAACAGCACGTTCCTCGACGCCGTCACCGACCCCGACCAATCAATCGAGATGCAGGTGCGGCGCTTCTTGGTCTCACAAGCGATCATGCTGGCGATGGCGGGCATCCCCGCCATCTACATCCACAGCTTGCTTGGCTCGCACAACGACGTGGAGGGGGTGATCCGCGCGGGCTACAAGCGCGCGATCAACCGCCAAGTGCTGAACGCGGACGAGATCGAGGCGGAGCTGGCGCGCGAAGATTCCTTCCGCAGCATGGTGTTTTACGGCTATTTGAGCCTGCTGCAAATCCGCTGTGGCCAGCGCGCCTTTCACCCCAACGCGCCGCAGATGGCGGTGGATCTGGGCAATCCGGCGGTGTTCGCGCTGCTGCGGGGCGATGCGCAGATCGGGCGCGTGCTGGCGGTGCACAACGTGAGCGCGCAGCCGCAGACGGTCACGCTTGAGTTCAAGGGGTACGATTTGATCAGCAAGCAGGGCGTCTCCGCGGGCGAGTGGACGCTCGCGCCGTACCAGATCATGTGGGTGGCGGGGCCGTAGCGCTCAAACGCGCGGGGCGGCGCACGAATCGCGCACGATGAGGCGCGGCGGCACAAGCACCTGCATGTGTTCGGGGTGGTTGCCCTGCACCATGCGCTCGACAAGTTCTACCAGAATCTGGCCAATCTCAGGGATGCGCTGCTCCAACGTGGTGAGCGCCGGTGTGAAGTGCTCCACCAGCGGCGCGTTGTCAAACCCGATGACCGATAGATCAGCGGGCAAGGTGAGGCCAAACTCGCGCGCCTGCCGCATGACGCCAATCGCAATCAAATCAGTGACGGCGATCACGGCGGTCGGGCGTTCGTCTTCTGGCAGCTCCCACCAGCGGCAGAGCGCGTGCCGCCCCGTCGCATCCGATTGAATGCCGCGCTGGATGTAGCTGGGCGGCACGGCGAGCGCAAATTCACGCATGCCCTCGAGGTAGCCCTGCAAGCGCCAATCACCCGAGAGCGACCCCTCCGGCCAACCGACGAAGGCGATGCGCCGATGGCCGAGCGCGACGAGATGGCCGACCGCCTCGCGCACGCCCACCCGCGCGTCGGTGTCCACATAGGAGAAGGCCCATTCCGGGTTGGAGCGCCCGAAGCTGACGAAGGGGAAGTTCTGTTCCAACAGGTAAGCGATGCGTTGATCGTCCTGTCGCGTGCCGCTCAAGACGAAGGCATCCACCCGCCGCGTCGTGATCAGATCCTCGTAGACTGGCACGGGGTTATCCAGCGGGCAGGTGAAGGTGAGCAGGTGATAGCCCGCTTCCTCGGCGGCGTGCGCCATGAAGTAGGTGAACTGGTCAAGCACAGGGTTGACTTGGCCATAGGTGATCGGATGCCACGCATAGCCGATAAGACGGCTCTTGTTGGCTTGCAGCCCGCGCCCCACCACGCTGGGCGTGTAGCCCACGCGCTTGATCGCCTCCAGCACGGCGCGGCGCGTTGGCTCGCTCACGAGGTCTTGCTTGTTGTTTAGGACGTAGGACACAGTCGCAACGGAGACACCGGCTTCGCGCGCGACATCTTTGATCGTGGGCATAGGCGTTTTCAACGAATAAAAGCGTATCGCCAACGATTATCCACAGTTAGCCGTGATTGACAACGATGTTGTGCAGCTGCGGCCGCCGAGTGCGCTGCAACCATGAACGGGTGTGACCGATCAGGTGATGTCCATATCGGTGACTTCGGGGGAGGTGGTGGGGTCGGGCAGCGGGGCACGCACCCCCGCGCGCACCAAACGATCCAGCACGGCCCCCGTCGCCGTGGTGACCATCACACCCCCAATGATCAATATCCACAGCGCCACGAAGAAGTAGCCGATGGTGAACACGATCAGGTAGAGCGCGAGCATGGTGAGCGTGAACACAGGGTTCAGCGCCATCATCACCAGCGCGTTGCGGAAGGCCCCCCACAGGGTGGGCTGCTGCATCTCCATCCAGAGCGGGTAGAGGTAGACCTGCGCCATGAACCACACGCCCAGCGTCACGATCCATACTGCCCGCGCGATGTTGATGAGCGGGTCGCTGCTGGCGGCGTAGCTCGCAAGGTTGACGACGTTGATGCCAATCACGATCACGTTGAGCAGCGCCATGAGCAGCCCACGCTTGAGGTGCGCCTTGAACGCCGCACGAAACTCGTCAAACCCTGCGAGCTGGCCGTTATAGAGCGCGTGGCTGACCGTGACGAAAGCCGCCCACGCCGCTGGGGCCGTCACAATCGGCAGGCTGAACGTGATCCACGCCACGTTCAGCCAGATGTAGCGATAGCCGTAGTGGTTGTAGTGGCGAAAAGCCCGCCACCACACCCGCAGCGCGTCGATCATCCTAGCCCTTCAACCCGCTGTAGCTTACGCCTTCGACGAAGTAGCGCTGGAAGAAGAAGAAGATCAACGCCATCGGCAGGGTCGTAAAGACTGCGCCCGCGAGGAAAGTGTTCCACTCGAGCGTGTCGCCGAATTGGCCGCGCAGCTGTGCCAAGCCCAGCGGCAGGTTCCACAGGTCAGGGTTCATGCCGATGATGATCAGCACATCCATGAAGTTGTTCCACGTCCCTTGGAAGCTGAAGATCGTCAGCGCGGTGAGGGCAGGGGTGGCCATCGGCAGCACGATCTGGAAGAACATGCGGAAGCGCCCCGCGCCGTCCACCATGGCGGCTTCTTCAATCTCTTCAGGGATAGACTCAAAGAACTGCTTCATCAAGAACACGCCGAAGGCGTCCGCTGCCAGCGCCAGCACCACGCCTTGGATCGTCCCTAAGATGCCGATCTGCTGGAGGATGATGAAACGCGGGATGAGCAGCACGATCCCGGGGATCATCAGCGTGCTGAGGATGATGAAGAACATGATGCGCTTCCCGGGGAACTTGAGCCGCGCCAGCGCATACCCCGCGAGCGAGTTGAACAACACCCGCAAGACGGTAATCGCCACGGCGTAGATCACGGAGTTGCCAAACCAGCGCCCGAAGTCGTACTGCAAGATGCGCTGGTAGCCATCGAGCGCTGGGTTGAACGTCAAGCCAGCGGTGGTTGCCGTGGCGGGCAGCATCACGCCGTCGGCGCCGCGGCAGTCCACCCCGAACGGGGGCACGGGGATAAAGGCTTGCGACGCCTCACGGGTGGCCGGCAAGCACTTGAACGAATTGGCCACCGTCAGCACGAAGGGCATCGTTTCGATCAGGGCGAACAAAATGAGGAACGCGAAACCAAGCACAGCCAACACGCGGCGCAAGATGCTCTGAACGCTGGGCTGTGATGAGGACACCGTCTGGGCAGTCATCGCAGGTCACTCCTTTCTGAGCGGTGGCTAGACGTTGGCCGTCTCACGGCTGAAGCGCCGCTGGATCAGCGTAAAGATGAAGATGATCACGAACAGCACCAAGGCCGTTGCCGCCGCCAGCCCCATCTCAGAGTTTTGGAAGCCGTTCGTATAGACGATGTAGGCGATGGTGAGCGTCGTCTTGGCGGGGCCGCCGCTGGAGATGACGAAGATCTGATCGAACACTTGGAACGTGCCAATCAACCCGATGGTGACGACGAAGAAGGTGGTCGGCGCGAGCAGCGGCACGGTGATCAACCGGAACTGCTGCCACGCGTTCGCCCCGTCGATGCTGGAGGCCTCATACACGCTGCCCGGGATGTTTTGCAGCGCCGCAAGATAGATCACCATGAGCGTGCCGATGGTCGTCCACGTGTTGAGGATCATGATGGTGAACATGGTGACGCTCGGGCCGCTCAGCCAATCCCACAGGGTGAGGCCCGCGACGCGCGTGCTGGCCCAATCGCCCACCGTCTGCCGCGTCACACCGAAGTTGGCGAGGATGTTGTGCAGCACGCCGCTGGAGTCGTCTAACCAGACGATGTTTTGGAAGTTCGGGATGAGCGCGGCAAGGATCGTGTTGACGATGCCGCTCTGCGTGAACATCCACATGAAGATGATCGAGATCACGACGGAGGACGTGATCGACGGGAAGTAGAAGGCGGTGCGGAAGAAGCCTTTGGCTTTGAGCCAGCGCTGATTGACGATCACAGCGAGGATCAGCGCGAGGATCGTCTGCGTCGGCACGACGCCCAGCACAAAGTAGACCGTATTCTTGAGCGAGATGAAGAAGTCCGTCTGGCGGATGCCCGGCTCAAACAACAAACGAGCGTAGTTTTGCAATCCGACGAATTCAAAGGGCGCATCTGCGCCGTTCTCAATAGCCCGTGGGTTGCTCACGGTGATGAACGCGGCCAGCACCTCGTCCTCAACGGTGTCGAGCTGGCCGCGGCGCACGTTGCTGCGGCGGCCAATGTCAACAGCCTCGACGACCGCCTCGACGCTGCCACCAGCGGGGACGACGACTTCCTCCAGCAGTTGGAAGCGGCGTGGGTTGTTCCCTCCGTTGGAGACAATCGTGCCAGCAGGCAGGGTGATTGGGTCGGCGCTGCTGTTCTCAAAGACGACTGGCCCACGGGCGTTGGCGGCCACTTGGTTCAGCGGGGTGATGCCGTTCCAATTGGTCATGCTGATGTAGAGCGCGAAGAAAATGGGGATGATCAAAAACACCAAGAAGATGATCATCGCAGGCGCCATGAACAAGTAAGCGGCAATCGCCTCTTCTCGTTTCTTCTGCGCCATCGAGCCGCGCGGCGTACTACCCGCCTTGGATTTAGGGGCTAAAACGGCCATGACTCAAACCTTTAACTTCACCGAATGCAAAGTATTTTCTATCTTTAGGAACAGGGCGTGGCAGCCACTGCCGCCACGCCCCACCAACACGTGCACTACAATTTAACGGCTCAGCAGCTCGTTGGCGATCACCGCTACCTCAGCGAGGACGTCCTCTGCCGTGGCTTGGCCGTCAAAAGCGCGCTGGAGACCAGCGTTGAAGGCGTCCACGAACGGCTGGAAGCCAACCGGCAGCACCCACGGATAGCTGTATTCACCGCCAGCGATGAACGCTTCAAAGTCCTCGAAGTTGACGCCGCTGCCCTCAGTGCGGGCTGCCCAGTTGTCGAGGTAAGCTTGCGCTGCAGACGGACGAGTCGGCATCGGGCCGAAGCTGGCCGAAGCCACGCTCAGCGCGCCTTCGTCGTTCGTCAGGAAGTTGACAAGCGCCCACGCGGCATCCAACTTGTCACCGCTCAGGTTGCCCGCCACACCGTAGCATACCGTGAAGGCCATGGTCGCGCGTCCCGCGGGGCCAGCCGGCATTTCTGCCACGCCCCAGTTGAGTTCAGGGTAGTTGTCGAGCAGGAACTGGATCACCCAGTTGCCTTCCATCGCCATAGCGGCGCGGCCACGCCCGAAGGCCTCGCCACCCCAACCGCTGTCCACGCGCGAGGGCGGCCCAGCGATGCCATCGGCCACCATGCCAACGTAGAACTCAAGCGCTTCCAACGCTTCAGGGCTGTCCATCACATATTCACCATCCTCGTTGAAGATGGCGCCACCTGCTTGATACAGGAAGGGCAGCCAGCGCTCAAGGTTGGGCGGGGTGACAAGGCCGATAACACCGGCCTCAGGATTCGTCAGAGCTTCAGCGGCAGCGCGCAGCTCATCCCACGTCCAATCAGCGGTGGGATATTCGAGGCCAGCGGCGTCGAACAGGTCTTTGTTGTATTGCAGCGCCATCGTGCTGAAGTCCTTCGGCGGGCAGTAGAGGTCGCCTTCGAAGGTGAACACGTCGAGCAGCGCCGGGTAGAAGCCGTCGAGGTCTTCAATGTCCTCGTCGCCAATGGCCACCACACCAGCGGTTGCCCAGTCCGGCAGGCGCGAGCTGTCGATATAGAACACCTCAGGATACGTGCCGCTGGCAAAGGCGGTTTGCATCGTCACGTTGTGATCTGTGGAGGGGACGAAGCGCACGCTGATCCCCGGGTTTTCTGCCATGAACGCCTCAAGGCGCGCGTTCAACGCCGCATCTTCTGCTGGGTTAGATGACCAACCGGCCACCGTGAGAGTGATGGTGCTGTCCTGCGCCATAATGGGCAGCGCCAGTGCCATCCCGCTGAGAATGAGAGCCAATCGTTTCAACATTTTTCCACTACCTCCAAAAGGTTTAACTTGTTTTGTGGCGCAATTTCGCGGCCATGTAATGCTGCTGACCGCCTCCGCTGCGCCGTTACGGAGCGACTAACGCGGGCTGCTCGACCGTGAAATTACGGCGCTCACCCCGATAGTACACAGAGAAAGAAACTCGCTTCCAATGCGCGGGCAGGCGTGGATCCACCGCCAGATCGCCCTCCGGTGTTATGCGCAGACCGCAGAAACCGAACACAACCGACTGCCACAGGCCGCCGCAGGCCGCCGCGTGGATGCCATCACGCACGTTGCCTTTGTTGTCCTTGAGGTCGATCCATGCAGCATGCTGGAACATGTGGTAGGCGATATCGTCCAGCCCTAAGCGCGCCGCCACCCACGCGTGCATCGCCGGGGACAGCGACGAGCCGTGGTCAGTGCGCGGGTAGTAGGTGTTGAAATTGTTCACCATGACCTCGCGCGGGCCGACTTCGTCGCCCAGCAGCGCCATCAGCATCACGACATCGGCCTGCTTGATCACCTGCGATTGCAGCGCGCGCTCATGCCCCAGCATCGGCCAGATGCCGCCGACGCGCGGCTCATACTTCAACACGGGGATGTACTCAAGGTCGAAGAAGCCGTCAAACTGCACGTGGATCTGCTTCTCATGATCAAAGGGGATGTACATCCGGTCGATGATGTCTTGCCACTTGGCGAGGCGCTCTGATGTGAGGTTGAGCTGCTCCACAAGCGCGGCATGTTTTTGTGGGGCGTGCTGCGCCAGCCACGCCAACAGCTTGAGCGCCTGCTGCAAGTGCCACTGCGTCATACGGTTGACGAACACGCTGTTGGGGATGTTCTCGTGGTATTCATCGGGGCCGATCTGGTTGGTCAGCTCGTAGCGTCCGTTGCGCTCCTCAACGCGGCTGCCCCAGAACACGGCTGTATCCAGCACGATTTCTGCGCCATAGTCGATCAAGAAGGCGTCATCACCCGTCCAGCGCCAGTATTGTAGGACAGCGTAGGCAATATCGGTGCTGATGTGTTGTTCGTTGTCGCCCGTCCAGATGCGGATGCGCGTGCCGTCAGGCTGAGGGTCGCTCCACTTGGGGGTGGTCTCCTCACCGGTGTCGGTGCTCTCCCACGGGAACATTGCGCCTTCGTAGCCGTTCTCTTGGGCTTTGGCGCGCGCGCCTGCCAGCCGGTGATAGCGGTACATGAGCAGGTTGCGGGCGATCTGCGGATGGGTGAGCGTCAGCGGGGGCAGGACGAACAGCTCAGTATCCCAGAAGACGTGGCCCTTGTAACCGAAACCGGAGAGCGTCTTAGCCCCGATGCTCACGTCGTCGGTGTGGCGCGGCGCGGCGATCAGAATGTGATACGCGCAAAAGCGCACGGCAAGCTGTGCCTCTTCGTCCCCTTCGATCTGGATATCGGTCGTATCCCACATCCGCTCCCATTGGGCGGCGTGTGCGGCCACGAGCTGATCGTAAGGCTGCTGGCGATACGTGCTGAGAATTGACTGTGCCAGCATGAGCGGGTCGTCGGTGTCGCGGCTGGTGGTGATGGCTGTGAGCTTGAGCAGCGTCACCGATTCTTCCAGCCCCAGCTTGAAGCTTGTCTCGTGTTCCGCGCGCTGTGAATCTTGACTGGCCTGAATAGGGGTATTGCAGACCAGCGCCGAGGCCATTGCCACCTGATAGCCGCTCTGGGTGGTGGTGGCGGTGAGCGTCATCTGTTCCGGTGTGGCGTGGGTCTGAACGTCCTTCCAGTGGCGGCGGCCTTCGTTGTGAACATCCGCATGAAGGCCAGCGCGCAGGCGGATTTCCGGCGTGCCGTCAATGGCGGTGATGGTCACGCGCTGCACCATCAGGTGGACGTTGTCCATGCTGGCGAAGCGCTCAAACGTCACGCGCACCGTGCCGCCGCTTTCGGCGCGGAACAACGCCTCGCGCTTGAGCACCCCATGTTTCATGTCGAGCGTGCGCTGGTAGCCCAGCGCAGCACCACTCGGCGGCTTGAGCAAGTCCTTCTTGCTGAAGTCAATGCAGAAAGGCGTGTCATCAACGGTAAACTCAATGCCAAGCCAGTGGGGGATGTTGGCCAACTCAGGAACTTGTGCGCCGTCTGCATGGTTGTAAAGGCCGTGCACCAGCGTCGCAGGGGTATCCCCCGGGAAGCCTTCTTCAAAGCTAGCGCGATTCCCGAGATAGCCGTTGCCAATGCAGAAGATGGTCTCGTAGTAAAGTTGGCGTTCTGGCTGGAAAGGATATTCCGTTAGATTCCATAAGCGATCAAACACAGTCAAGCTCTCTTTTTCAAGTGAAATCGCGACTTGTCTATTTAAACGTTTAAAGTAGCACTGATACAAAATAATTGCAAGAAATTTGTGCAAATTAAACGATTAAAATACGATGAGGGAACGAGAAGAGATGAAAGCAGATTTTGATCGAAATGCTGTCAACGACTTGCCGACGATTGAAGGGTGCTTGGGCCACGGTTGTTTGCGCTGTGCTGTGATCGGTGGTGAAGCCTGCTATACTTGCGGTATTGTATTGATGGGTATCAGAGGAGGCGCTGCAAATGCTCCGTGATCGCGTACTAGTTATTTGGGCTGTGCTGCTGCTTGCCGTGACTGCCTCCACTGCTGTGGCACAGCAAGCGCTCGAACTCAACGTCCCTGTCTCGGCTCGCTATGTGGATGCGCCGGTCGCGTTCACGGTTAATGCAGAGGCTGATCAGACTGTGCTCATCGTGGTGACATCGAGCGAGGCTGACTTTGCCATTGAGTTATATGACCCATTGGGCAATTACGTGGCAGGCGATAACGACAGCGGTGATGGGATCAACCCAGCGTTGGGGATTAGCTTCCCACAAACGGGCGCGTATGCGGTCAACGTGGTGAGCTACGATGGGACGACGCGCGACGCCGCGTTTACTATCCTGATGCAGCCGTTGGAGATTGTGACCGAAGCCGAGATTGTGCTAGGAGAGATTGTGCGCGGCATCGTGGGAGACGTGTTCCCCACGTTCACGTTCACTGTGGAACAAGAGACGATACTGCTCATTTCCCCGCTGACTTATAACTTCCCTGCGCTGATGGAGCTGTCTACTGAAGATGGCACACTGCTCATCAGCAGCGATACCAGCTTGTTAAAGCAGCCCGTCTTGCCCGGGCGCTATCGGCTGGCGTTGAAAGCGGCCTTTGGGGGCTATGCCCCGCGGCCATATTACGCGCTGCTCGTTACTGAAGCCGTGGTCGAGCCGTTGGAGCGCGGTGAAACGCGCACCGTCAACGCGCAAGGCGAAAGAGCGCGCTTCTACACGTTTGAAGGGCGCGCGGGTGATGTGGTGGATATTGTCGTCGACTGGTCAGCTGGCTTTGGCGCAGGGGCGTTCTTCTCGCTGGTCAGCCCCTCCGGCGTTGTCGACTATTTCAGCGAGACGACCAGCAGCACATCGTTCGTAAGCGGCGTTGAACTGCGCGAGGATGGCCTGTACCAACTGGAAGTGCTGCCTTTCTCGGTGACTTTCCGCGCGCCTTTCACCATTGCCTTCACAGAAGGTCAGATTATAGAAGTCTCTGCGACGCCCACAACGCTTGTGATCGATACGAGGGTGACCACTCGCCAGCTCAGCGCTAACGTGGTTGAAGGCCGCGTTTACCGCTTGACGCTGGTCACCAACAACAGCGCGCGCTCGTTTAGCGTGTTTGTCGAGACGAACACCAGCTTGACCATGTCTGGCGGGCGCGCGGGGTCGATTGAGTTCATTGCAAGCAGCAGTGGCACGCTGGTCATGAGCCTACGCGCTGACAGCACCTTCTTCGGCGATCAAGAACCTTCTGAACAGCGGGAAGATGCCACACTGACGATTACACTTGAAGAAGTCAACCAGTAAAGGAGCATACAACGATGGCGACACAGCCACTCACGGATGAAGCAATTGCCACCGCGCTTGAAGGGCTGCCCGGCTGGGAGCGCACAGGTGACAGCATCACGCGCACGTTCAAACTGCCGAGCTACGCCGCTGGCCTGATGTTCGCCGCTGCCGTTGGCGCGTTGGCTGAGGGCTACGATCATCACCCCGATCTATTCATCGGTTATAAGACGGTGCGGGTGACGTTCAGCACGCACGATGCGGGCAACAAGATCAGCCAGAAGGACATCGACATCGCGGCGGCCATCAACGCGCTGCCCTATCCCAAATCTTAAACGCACAAGCCCCCATGGGTTCCAGTGGGGGCTTCTTAGCAGCCTGAATTGCGAACGGCTAGGCGCGCGCGCGTTTAAGGCGGCGCAAACCTTGATACTGCGGGTTGCCTTGAATGTCCTTCCAGCGGGCTTCGCTGTCGTCAAGGTGCCATTCCACTACGTAGAGGCCGTCTACGTCCTGATAGGCAAAAGACGGGGGCAAGTTGAACAAGATCTGCCGAATGACGCCGATCATCTCTTTGCGCTCCTCGCCCATGCGCAAGATGAAGTACTTGCCCGGCTCCCACTCGAACAGGATCGGCATCCCGCTCCAATTGCCCTCCATCTTGATGGGCTTTTCAGCTTGGGTGCAGCTCATCCACAGCCCCTGCACGCGGTGCTTCCAGAGGGTCTGATTGACGCGCTCTTCGATGTAGTAGGGGCGCGGCTCAGGATGAGAGTAAAACCACGTTTTCGAGCTGGTCGTCATGCCAATTTTCCCTGCATGGAGATGTCTCAATCACACAAGCTTCAAGTGTAACGCATGAGGGCGGGATTTTGCCAGTGTGTCACACGCCCAAACGGGGATGGCTCACATGGCTGTAATTATCCACGAACGGGACGCGCTCCTGAAGTTGGGCATAGCGCGTCTGGATCAGCTCGATGTTGGGGGTGTGGGTCAGCTCTAGCCGCATGAGGAAGGCATCCTCACCGTCGCGGTAGTACTTGCGCGTGACATCAACCATGACGAAGCCATACTTTTGATAGAGGTTCTGAGCGGTGCGGTTGCTCACACGGACTTCAAGCACGACGTACTCGGCATGCAGCGCAAGCGCCCGCAGCAGCATCCCCACCAGCGCAATCTCCCCATAACCGCGGCCTCGCAAGCGCGGATGAGTCGCAATCGTGCTGATGTGCGCCTCTTCCGCGATGCACCACAGCCCCCCATAGGCTGCGATCATCTCGCTGCGCGTGGTGGGGCGCTGGCGGCGCAGCAGCCGGTCGATCAAGCCCGGCTCGGGCGCGGGGATCTCGGCGTTGCTTAAAATTAGGCTGCACATGTGGCTGATGCGGCTTTCGTTGATCTCAAACATATAAGAACGCAGCGGCCACGGGTCGGGGAAGGACTGTGCGTCAATCTCCACCACCTCGGGCACGTCGTCGGGGTACATGTAGCGCAGGGTGAGGGTCATCCGGAGTTTATCCTTGCGGCGGGTGAGCTGGGCGCTTTTGAACGCGCTCCCGAATCCACACCATCACGATGGCCAGTATGCCGAGCAGGCTGAGGCTGAATGCGCCGACCCAACCAGCAGCCTCCGGTGATAGATGGCTGATTAGTAGGCCGAGCGCGCCATAGACCACGCAGCCGCCGTAGATGATGAGGATGGTCACCCGCTGGCTGAAGCCCAACGCCATGATGCGGTGTGAGGTGTGGTCGCGTCCGCCTTCAAACGGGGAGCGCCGCTCCCAAAGGCGCGTCCACACCACAAGGTTGATGTCAAACACCGGCAGCG
>JBDNCV010000113.1:0-13107 GCA_046719465.1 Anaerolinea sp. | reverse complement strand
GGTGATCTGGGTGGTGGGGTCACCCTCGGCGTTGACGATGGTGTACTCCACGCCAGCGGCTTCGAAGGCGGCGGCGAGGAAGCGGCGGTCGTCTGCCTCCCAACGAGCTGAGGACGCGCTGTCTGGCAGCAGCACGGCGATGCTGCCCTCGGATTGAGCGCTGGCCGTCGTCATAGCGAAGGACAGCATCAAACTGACAAAAACGAAGAACCTAACGAAACGATGCTGCATAAGTAACCTCTCTAGAACAAATTAGTTAGACAGAAGTATAGCGAGTAGCTCAGGGGTTTTGCAAGCGTTTGCAAAAAGAGCTGCTTAGTTCAATTGTATCGTTTGTGTTATTTTCCGCAACAAGTCTTTTTCAGCGAGGAGTGTCTAAATCACTGGTGATGACCCTGCCCCCTGCACCTCACCCCTTGTGCTAGGCGTTACCCACATCGTGCAAAACGGACGTTGAACGCCGGACGCTAAAGCCTCTGGCGCACGGCCACCTTCTGCTGCGGCCTAGACACTCCCTTTTCAGCGAGTTTACAAGGTGATCTGGCCGCGCTGCATTAGGTCGGCGAACATGCCCATCGTCTTTTGAATGCCCACCTCAAGCGGCGTTTCATACACTTTTAGGTGCTGGCGCAGGCCGCTGTCGTCAAGCTGCTGTGGGAAGGGCAGGGCGTTCTCTGCGTGAGTGATCTGCGCTTGGGGGCGGTTGCGCTTGATGAGCGCAGTGATTTCCTCTACGCTGACAACTTGCCCCCCCATGTTGAACACGTAAGCTTGATCAAGCGGGTGGGTGGCGGCTTTAATGAATTGCAAGGCAGCATCGCTGGCGAGTTGGAGCTGCAAGCGTCCGCCAAAGTTGATGTGGTAGGGCTTGCCCGCGACGGCGTGCAGCATCGCCTTTGTGGGGTCGCTTGTGAGGCCTTGATCGCGCCCAACGCCGTAGACGGTGTGAGGGCGCAGGCCGGTGCTCGTCATGCCGTAGTCGTGGAAGTAGACGCGCGCGGTAGATTCGTTGGCCTGTTTGTAGACGCCGTAGAGCGTGCGCGGGAAGGTGGGAGCGTCGTCGGTCAGCGCGGCATCGTCGTAATCTTCCGGTGCGCCGAACACCGCAACGCTGCTGGCGTAGGCAATATGTTTGATCTCTTTGCGGCGGGCAGCCTCAAACACATTGATGGTTCCCACAACGTTGACGTGCGCCCCGCGCACGGGGTCAGCGCGGCAGAACGGCACTTGCAGCGCGGCAAGATGGATCACATGGGTAATCGGGTACTGCTCGAACAGGCCTTTGACTGTGGCGAAGTCGGACAGATCGCCTTGGACGAAGGTGATGTGCTGCTGTTCTCTCATCGTCAGCACTTGGTCGATGCGGTGGCCACCGCGCGCGATGTCAAACGCGATCACCGGCTCGCCGCGTTTGACGAGGTGATGCAAAACCCATGCGCCAATACAGCCCGACGCGCCTGTGACCAATGTCGTCATAACCACGCTCTCCTAGGTCAAACATCATGACATTACCACCGATTCCATGTTGTGGTAACCCACGTGCGTTTGCACGATGATTGTTGGGCGTCTCGCACGCACAACACTCTTAGAGTTTAACATACAGACGCAGAAATACACTGAAATATTGACGGATGTACCCTCAAGATGCCTACACCACCCCCTAATAATAGGGTGATTACGTAAGATCAGCGACTATCTGTAGTATAATCATGTGACCAATGAAGCCCACGCATCAGGCGGTGCAGATCGAGAAGTATCATGACCCTGTATGAATTGCAACCTGACCTCACCCTAGAAGAGAACTACCGCGCGATCACCCGCGCGCAGATCGACCTTGCGATTGCCAGCTTGACCAAGCCTAAAGACGTTGAGAAGGGCATCTACGCCGCGCGCAAATGCATGAAGCGCCTGCGCGGGCTGGCACGCTTGTTCCGAAGCGCCATGACGCCGGAGGATTATAAGCAGGCGAATGCCACCTACCGCGATGTCGGCCGCAGCTTGAGCGATTTGCGCGATGCGTGGGTGCGCATCGAGCTGTTGGACAACTTGCCAGAGAAAGTGCGCGCTAACCCGATGGTTCCGCTGCTGCGTGAGCAGTTCGTGGCGGAGTATGAGGCGCTCAAAGGTCACTTCCTGCAGCCGGAGCGCTATGAGCCGGTGATTGCGCAGCTTGAGGCGGCCAAGCAAGCCGCTGATGCGGTTACGCTGCCCTTGCTGTATGCGAAAGGCTCCCCCTTCCGCACGTTGGAGCATGAGATGCGCTTGTCACGTCGTGCTGCCCTGCGGCTTGCGTTCAAGGTGTGGGCAGGCCGCATCGACTTTGAAACTGGCTCGCACGAGTGTCGCAAGCGGGTGAAGCGCCTGTGGTATGCGTATACGCTGCTGCGCCCAGCAGCGCCGGAGCTGCTGGACAAGGCGATCGCCCACTATGACCAGCTTGGCTTGATCCTCGGCGACTTGCACGACCGTTTGCTGCTTTACAGACTCATCTTCGAACGGTACGGCGTGATGTGGCGTCATGCTAATGCGAATTTGAGCGCGAAGGAGAAAAGCGAGATCGAAAAGATGTTTGAGGCGATGACGCCGCGCCCGGTGGCGGTGTCCGTCTTACAGGATCACCAGCTCGACGTGCAGGCGTTGGGCAAGCTGCAATCGTTCCTCAGTTATAACGCGCGCGATCTTTTCCATGAGGCGTATGTCATGCAAAATCGCTACGCTGAAGAAGAAGAGGTCGAACGCTTTATGGGTGGGTTAGAGGCGCTGTTCAACCGATACATGAGGGCGGAACAAGCCGCGCCGCTGACCCCAGAATCGACCTAACACCGTTTGTGGGGGAGGTTGACTCCCCCTGTGCTACTCAGCCACAAGCTGATTGCGCAGCCGTCCTAGCGGCCCAATTTCTACCTCGTACACATCCCCGGGCTTCATCCACACCTTCTCTTTCATGCCCAAAATTACGCCCTCTGGCGTGCCAGTGCTGATGATGTCGCCCGGCTCCAACGTGAAGAACTGGCTGGCGTAACTGATGCACTGTGCGACGCTGAAGATCATGTCGGAGGTGCTGCTGTTCTGGCGCAGCTCCCCGTTGAGCCACCCGCGCACTGGAAGGTTCTGCGGGTCGCCGATCTCATCCGCCGTCACGAGATAAGGGCCGATAGGTAAAAATTTGTCGAGCGTCTTGCCAAGCAGCCACTGGCTGGAGGCGAATTGCAGCGCGCGCTCGCTCAAGTCATTGGCATTGCAGTAGCCCAGCACATAGTCGAGCGCTTCGGCCTCGCTGACGTAGCGCGCTCGCTTGCCGATCACCACGCAAAGTTCCGCCTCATAATCGACCTTTTCCCACTTAGGGCTGATCGGAATATCCTGCTCGTGGGCGGCAAGGGCGTTGTTGAACTTGCTGAACAGGAGCGGCGCGGGTGGTTCCTGCGCGCCAGTTTCTGCGGCGTGGCGGCGATAGTTAAGACCGATGCACAGCACCTTGCCCGGGTTGGGGACGACAGGGGCATACTTCAGATTGTCGACGAAGCGGGTCGTGCTTTCAAATCCTGTGGCTGTCTCTCGAAGGCGCTGTAAGGCCTCAAGGCCGCCTGCGTACAGCTCATCCGGTGACATTGGCGCGGGGATGATGAGATCGTCCAAGCGGATCCCCAAGCAAATCTCATTGTTGTCGTAATAACAGGTTAAATACATTCCAACATCCTTTCGGGGTGCGGCATGACGGTGAAAATTCTTTAAAACGGCTAGTATTATAGCAAACGAAGTCCCAAATGCCTTTGTTTGCCATTTGCTTGGGGTGGATGATATTCAGTTCTGCTCGCCTCATGATGTGTTCTATAGATTAATGTAGATTTATGTAGTTTTTAGGACGAGTCGTATGTATAATCCTGCTGAGTTAACACACGACGGAAAAGAGTTTCACCCATGTTAAATCAGCGGATTGGTGTATTGGTAGCGCAGCTCGGCACGCCGGATGCGCCGACAGCGAAAGCCTTGCGTCCTTATCTGGCGCAGTTTTTGTCTGATATGCGTGTGATCGACTACAGCCCGTTCATCTGGCAGCCGCTGCTGCGCGGCCTGCTGCTGAACACGCGGCCACGGCGCAGCGCGCGGCTTTACAGGCGCATCTGGCTAGAGGAAGGCTCGCCGCTGTTGGTCTACACGCAGCGCCAAGCGGAGAAGCTGCAAGCGCTGCTGGGGGATACCTTCCGCGTGATAATCGGCATGACGTATGGCAACCCCAGCATTCGGAATGCTATCCAGACGCTGGAGGCGGAAGGCATCGACCGCATCATTGTGCTGCCGATGTTCCCGCAGTTTTCATCGACCACGACCGCCAGCGTTTACGATGCGGTGTATCGCGCGGCGGCAGGGCGGCGCTGCCCGCTGTTCCATGAGCGTAAGCGCTTCATCCCAACGCTGCGCTTTGTGCCTCCCTTCTATGACCACAAAGGGTACATCGAGGCGATGCGCGCGCACTTGACCCGCGTCATCGCAGCAATGCCGCAGCCGCCAGATCACTATGTGATCACGTTTCATGGGATCCCAAACCGCTACGTGCGGACGGGCGACCCCTACCGCGCCCAATGCGAGCGCACCGCTGACCTGCTGGCGGCGGCCATGGGCTGGCGGGACGAGGAGTGGACGATCTGCTTTCAATCGCGCTTTGGGCCAGAGAAGTGGCTGGAACCGTACACCGATGAGACGATCGAACACCTGCCGCAGCGCGGCATCCAGCGCCCGTTGGTGTTCTCGCCCGGGTTTGTGACGGACTGCCTCGAGACGTTGGATGAGCTGGGCAACGAGGGGCGCGAGTCCTTTGAGGAGGGCGGCGGCCACGGCGAGCACTACACGTTGGCGGCCTGTCTCAACGACAACGATGAGTTCATCGCCGTGCTGCACCAGATTGTGATGCAGGAGGCCGGCGGGTGGCACGTGCCGCTGGCAGAGGCTGATGTGGCGCTTGACGCAAACCCTGTAACCGTTTGGTGATCATTTGAGCGCAATCCTTACCAAAAGATTACAAAATCGATTAATCACTTAACCCTCTCTCAGTCTATGTTGACTTATCGCTTAGAAAACGTTCCTATGCTGAAGGGCGTGATTGCACATCACACTTTTAGCCAAAAGTATAGAGAGATGGAGAGTTGAGAGATGCGTAAAGCGATTGTAGGTGTATTGGGTGCAGTAGCCAGCTTGCTGGTTGCCCCAGTGATGGCGCAGGAAATGATGGAGACCGCCACGATTGCCGACATTGTTGTAGCGAGCGCGACGGGCGAAACCCCCGAGTTCAGCACGTTGTTGGCCGCGGTTCAGGCTGCTGACCCTGCGGTGCTCGAAGCCTTGTCGAACCCCGATGCTGAACTGACCGTGTTCGCCCCAACGGATGCTGCTTTTGCCGCGCTGGCGGAGGCGCTCGGCGAGGAAGCTTTCAACGCGGTGCTGGCTGATACCGAATTCCTGACCAACATCCTGCTGTACCATGTGGTGGGCGAGGTGCTGATGAGCACGGACGTGGTGGCCGCGCTCGACACGGTGGCAGAGGTTCAGGAGGCATGGGGCTTGGTGATGGCGACCGCCTCGGTCGAGACGCTGCTGGGCCAGAGCATCGAGTTTGCTTACACTGAGGACGGCATCAGCGTGGACGGCGCGAACCTCGTGCTGGACATGGTGGACATTGCGGCGGCCAACGGCGTGATCCACGTCATCGACGCCGTGCTGCTCCCTGAGACGCGCACGCTGGCCGAGATTGTGGTGGAGGCTGCCAGCGCGGAAGAAGGCGCGGAGTTCACCACCCTGCTGACGGCCGTTCAGGCGGCGGATCCGTCGGTGTTGGAAATCTTGAGCGACCCTGAAGGCGCGTACACGGTGTTTGCCCCGACGGATGCGGCCTTCGCCGCGCTGATTGAGGCGTTGGGCGAGGAAGCCTTTAACGGTGTCGTCGCTGATACCGAAGCGCTGACCGGCATTCTGGCTTTCCACGTGGTGGAGGGCGCGGTTAGCTCCACGGCGCTGAGCGGCCTGCTGGGCGAGGATGGCATGGTGGATGTGACCACGCTCGGCGGCGGGACGCTGTCGATCATGCTTGATCCTGAGAACGGCCTGATCATCAACGGCAACACCAAGATCATCATGGTCGACATTGACGCCAGCAACGGGGTGATCCACGTCATCGACGCGGTGCTGCTCCCCGAGTAAGTTGTAACGCTTTGCAGCAATGGAACCCCTGCTTCGGCAGGGGTTTTCTGTTTTCGACACCAAACGACACTAAAGAAGCGTGCTATACTCAAACAAAAGGCAGAGGGAGCCGTACACATGGAAGGGGAACTGCTGGCACGGTTGCAGCAGATGCGCGACGCCGCGCAGTTGATTCGCACCTCAGCGGCGCGCATTGACGAGATCATGATGCGCGTGGAGCTTCAGGTGCAGGCGTTAGATGCGGAGCGTTTTGCTGGCTCGGCGGCGGATCAATTCCGCGCGGAGTACCTGCGCTTGACGCCGGTGCTGCGCGATGCTCATCAAAAGCTGCTGACGTTCCAAGAGAAGCTCGCGCTTTCCGCCGATGAGATTGAGGCGGCTGCCCGTCCGATTGAGTGATTACAGTGAATCGAGTTTTGCCATATGGCTGATTTAGTCAAAGTTCCCTACACCGAGTTGATGGCGCGGGCAGCGGCCATCCGTCAAGAAGCGGAGGCGACGCGCGCCGAGCTGCAAGCGCTGCGCCAAGCGATTGACAGCATCCAGTGGATGGGCAAGCGCGCCGAGCGTTTCTTCACCGCGTGGGAGCAGGCCCGCCCCGAGATGGAGAACTGGATTCTGCTGTTGGAAAATCTGGCGATGAGCCTTGAGGTGCAGGCGCGGCGGATGCAGGCCGCCGACGAGGGCTTCTGAGGTTGTGATGATCGACCGTGCCCAACCCTTTCACCGCCCGCCGCGCCAGCATCTGCCGAGCGTCGAAACCGTCACAATCGACGCGCCGACGATCCCCGAGCCGCCGACCCAAGCCGATATGCACTGGGTGCTGGTGCTCGCCCCGCTGATGGGCTTCTTTGCGATGGCCTTGTTCTACGTCGCGCGTGGCGGGGTAACATCGCCGGTGGCAGTGCTGCCGTTGGGGCTGCTGGCAGGGGTGAGCATCTTCACCACGGTGATGCTCCAGCGCTGGCGCAGCGCAAATTGGAAGCAGGCGTTTGCTGCGCGCAGGCGGGACTATGAACGCGCGGTGGACGCGCGCCGCGCGCGGCTTGAAGCGCTGCGGATAGCGACGCTGGCGTACTATGCCCAGCTTTATCCCCCGCCGGATCAGCTTGTGCGGCGCGGCTTGCAGCCGAGCGCTGCCCTGTGGGAGCGCCGCCCGTCTGACTTTGATTTCATGCAGGTGCGCGTGGGCGTGGGCGCGGCGTATCTGCCGGTGCAGTGGCGCGCGTCCTCCGATGAGTTTGAGCGCGACCCCGCTTTGATGTCGCTGGCGCAGCAGTACCGCGTTTTGCCGGATGCGCCGATCACGGTGGCGCTGGCAGAGGTGGGGTCGCTGGCGGTGGTGGGGCGGCGGCGGCAGGCGCTGGGGGCAGCCTATGCGGTGGTGGCGCAGGCCGCGCTCGCTCATGCGCCGCAGGAGCTGCACATCGCAGTGATCGCCCCGCCGGACGCCGCCAGCGACTGGGACTGGGCTTATTGGCTGCCGCATGCGCGCCAAGATGACCATCTGCCGCTGGCCTTCAACGCAGAGACGACCCGCCGCGTGATGGGCTACCTCGGCCAGTGGTTGGACATGCGCCGCGAATTAAGCCGCCAGCAGCCCCATCTGCTGCTCATCGTGGATGAGCCGCAAACGCTCGACACGGACGCGGCTTTTGTGGAACTGCTGCGCATGGGCGCGCAGGTGGGCGTGAGCGTTTTATGTGTGGCCAGCAGCTACGGCCAAGTGCCCGGCGACTGCGCTGCGCAGATGCTCATCGCTGCTGACGGCAGCTTCCGCTATCGTGTGGGGGTGCAGGAGCAGCAAGGGCAGGTTGCAGATGCAATCAGCCGCCGCGATGTGTCCCTGTTGGCGCGGGCGCTCGCGCCGATCACACTGGCCGACACGCGCCAGATGGCGCAAATTCCGCCGCGCGTAGATTTTTTGAGCTTGTACGGCACGGACAGCGTCAGTGAGCTGGCGCGGCAGATCGCCACGCGCTGGGATCGCGCGGGCGGGGCGCTGCCTCGCCCTGTGCCCATCGGGCGCGAGAGCCTGCTCAACGAGACGTTCTTGATGCTGAGCGAGGATGCGCATGGCCCGCATGGGATGCTGGCGGGCACGACCGGCGCTGGCAAGAGCGAACTGCTGCAATCGCTGGTGTGCGCGCTGGCGGTGGAACATGACCCGCGCGATTTGACGCTGCTGCTCATCGACTTCAAAGGCGGCAGCACCTTCAACCTGTTCGCCGCGCTGCCGCACACGGTGGGGCTGGTGACAAACTTAGAGCCGACCGAAGTGCGCCGCATGTTGGAGGCGCTGCGCAGCGAGGTTGAGCAGCGCCAGCAGTTCCTCAAAGCGCAGGGGCTGCGCGACATTCAGCAGTACTATCGCCACCACGCGGGCGACCCGGCGCGGGCGCTGCCGCATCTGGTGATCGTCGTGGACGAGTTCGCCCAGTTGGCGCGCGAGATGCCCGACTTCCTCAGCGAGCTGGTCAAGACCGCACAGATCGGACGCAGCTTGGGGCTGCACCTCATCCTCGGCACGCAAAGCCCGATGGACGTGATCACCGACGAGATGAACGCCAACTTGCAGTTCCGTATCTGCTTGCGCGTGCAGAGCGCGGATGCCAGCCGCGCTATGCTGCGCCGCCCTGATGCCGCTTACCTGCCGGTGGGGCGGCCCGGGCGCGGCTACTTGCAAGTGGGCGAGCGCGGGCTGTATCGTCAGTTTCAAGCGGCCTACAGCGGTGGGCCGTATCACGCGGGGCCACGGGTGGAGGCGCCGCTGCTGCGCGTGATTGAGCCGGGCGGCGCGGTAGCGCAGCTCGTGGGCGTGGAGGCGAGCGACGGCGCAGAGCTGCACAGCGTCGCCCATGCCGTCGTCGAGTGCATCGCGCAGGTGTATCGCCAGCGCCAGCAGCCGCCTGTGCGCCCGCTGCTGCTGCCGACGCTGCCGGTCAAGGCACGGCTGACGGAGCTGCACGCGCGGCTGCGCGGCGGCTTTGACGGCTATCGCTGGCTGCCGGTGCGCGATGAGGCGGGTCAGGCGGTGGCGCTCGGCAGCGCGCCCGTCGGGTTGGTGGACGACCTGACGGGGCGGGCGCAGCGCCCTTTGTGGGTGCACCTCAACCAACAAGGCGGGGCGCAGAACGACGGTCACCTGCTCATCGTGGGCGCGCCCGCCACTGGCAAGACAACGCTCATGCGCACGCTGGCGCTGAGCTTGGCCGCGCTGCATCCGCCATCGGCGCTGCATCTCTATTTCCTGAGCTTCACCGGCGGCGGGCTGAACGCGCTTGGTCATCTGCCCCATGCGGAGCAGGTCGTCATCGGCACACAGGCCGAGCGCGTGCGGCGCTTGTTCGGGCGTTTTATCACCGCGCTGGAGGCGCGCCTCGCACAGGGGGCGCAGGGTCAGCCTCATCTCGTGCTGTTCATCGACCAGTACGAGCAGTTCCGCGATCTATACCGCGATCACCACGGGGCCGAGTTGGAGCGTCTCATCAATGAGGGGCGCGCGGTGAACGTCTACGTGGTGCTGAGCGCTTCCACGATCCACGCGCTGCCGGATCGTCTGCGGGCGATGATGCAGCAGCGCGTCGCCTTCCAGCAGGCCAACGCCAGCGATTACGCGCTCATTGTGGGGCGTTTGCAGGCCGAGGACGCGCGCGCGCTCCCGCCCGGGCGGGCTTACGTCCACGCGCAGCAGCCGCTGCTGGCGCAAATCTATCTGCCTGTCCTCAACCCGACCGTGAGCTTGACCGAGCCGGCCATCAGCGACGCGCTGGCTGATTCGGTGGCGGCGTTGGGAGCGCCGTTCATGCGCGGCGGGGTGCTTCAGCAAGCCCCTCTGCCGCTGAGCGAACTGCCGCAGCGCCTCAGCCTTGCCGCCCTGCCGATAGATCGCGCGGAGCGGTTGATCACCACGTTGGGGCTGACGGACGACGACACGCTCAGCCCGTATGCGCTCGATTGGCGCGATGACGGCACGCACTTTGTGGTGGTGGGCGCGCCCGCCAGCGGCAAGACCAACCTGCTGCACTTGGCGGCGCTGCGGGCGGCGGAACTGCTCCCGCCGTCGCGGTTGCGGCTTGTGCTGATTGACCTCAACCAGCGCAGCTTGCGCGCGTTGGAGCCGCTCAAACACACGCTGGCGCGCATCACCGATGTGGGCGAGCTGCGCGCACTGGCCGATCAACTGGGCGGGGCACTGGCGGCGGCGCAGCAGCAGGGCGACGCCGCGCCCGCGACCGTCCTGCTCATTGACGATTACGATCTGCTGGCGGATGCGCTGCTGGTGGATCTTGACCTTGCCAACCGCCTGCGGCACTTGGTGCGCTATTACAGCGATGTGCCGTTCCACGTGTGGGCGGCGGGCAGCTTGGATCGCGCGTCGGATGCGTTCATCAAGCAGCTTCTGCTGCGGCGCAGCGGCTTCGGCCTGATGCACCGCGACGCGCTTCAGCGGCTCAACCTGCGAACGGCGCACCTGCCCGCGGAGACGATGCCGCCCGGTCGGGCGTTCGTGCCGCGCGTGGGCGGCGTAGACATCGTGCAGCTGGCGCTCGTGCAGGATGTGGCGGCGCACGTGGCGCGGCTCAACGATGACCGCTGGGCGCATGAAGAGGCCGCCGCGTGGCAGGCCGCACCCCTATCCAGCGCTTCGCCCCACGCTGTCGCAGCGCCCACCGCCGATGGCGACCCGCTCGACATCGATACAGCGGGCTTGATCGACGACCTCTTGAACGATTTGCGAGGGACGCAGCCATGACCTCGCCGGAGTGGATGCGAGCGGCGGCGCTGCTGGCGCAGGGCGAACGCGCCGAGGCTGCCCAGTGGCTGGATGCCCACGCGCAGGCCCACCCGGCTGATGCGGACAGCGCGGCGATGGCTTGGCTGCGCGCGCAGACGATAAGCGACCGTGACCAGCGGTTGGCGGCCCTGCGGCGTTTGACCCGTTTACACCCGCCAGACGACCGCTACGTGCAGCTAGCGCGTGAGACGCTGGCGATTGAGGAACGCTATGCCCCGCCCCAAGTGCCGCGCCGTCGGCTGACGGTCGCCTCGGTGGGGCTGGCAGCGTTGGCCGTGATCGCCGTGGTATGGGGCGGCTTCAACCTGTTCGCGCCTGCGCCTGCATATGAGCCTACGCCGACCGAGACGGCGCTGGTTGTGGCGGCACTGCCCACGCCGACCGCCACGCTGCCACCCGCCCAGCCGCAGCCTGTCGACCTCGCGCCGGTGGCGTATGGCGCGGGGGTGCTGCGCGTGCTGACGATTGAGGACGGGGCGCGCGCGGTGGTCAGCCGCAGCACGGGGCAGCTCGCCCGCCCGATCAGCGGGGCGCAGTTCTACGTGGTGCGCCTCGGTTTCGAGTGCCGGACGCCGATCTGTGAGCGGCCGCCGCAGGCCACAGTGCAGCTGGTGCTGAGCGACGGCTTTACGCTGGATCCACGCGCCGACGTGGCCGCAGTGGGCGATCCGGCCTTTCCGCCGGTGGCGCTCGGCATTGTGAGCGAGGGGCTGCTGGTGTTTGAAGCGCCTATCGTGAGCGTGCCCGCCCGCCTGCTGGTCACGCCGCTGAACGAGGCCGAGCGCCCGCTGGCGCTCAACCTGCGAGGGGACTCATGAGCGAACTTGAGGCGCGGCTGACAACCCTTCGAGCTGGGGCGGAGCAGCTCCGGCAGAGCAGCGAACGTGTGGAGCTGTCGGTGCTGGCGGCGCTGCGCGAGATTGACAGCCTGCTGCTGACGGGCTATGAAAGCCCGACGGTCTACCTGCTGCTGGATGAGCTGGCGCGGCGGCGCGCGGCGGTCAGCGGGCTGGGGGCGGCGCTGCGGCAGATGGGCGAAGCCTTGCAAACCGCGCACGACGAGATCGCGGCGGCGGTGGGCGATGGCAGCGTTGAAGCGGCGGTGGCAGTGGGGACGGCGCTGCCGGTGGCAGCCAGCGCGGCTCGTGGGCATATCCTACCGCCGTCGCGGCGGAAGCAGCGCCTCGCGCGGATGTTGGCCGCAGCGCCCGCTCCAACCGCGCCGGAGGTCGCCGCGCCTACGGGGGTGGCGTGGGCGATCAGCGTGCCGTTCGTGGCAGCGATCAACCGCACGCTGCACGAGGACTGGAATGCCGCCCGCCACAAGCTGCAAACCTCCCATAACCTGCGCGATGCCCTGCTGACCGAGCGCGACCAGCACCAGACAGAACTCAACGCCCTCACCAACCGCATCCTGACGTTTGACCCGCAGACACGCTTGGAGGCTGTCCCGCAGGTGGCGGAGCTGCAAGGGCGGCTGGCTGACCTCGACGCGCAGATCGCCCACCTCGACGCGCAGATCAGCGCCACCGAGGCGGAGTTCGCCGCGCTGCATGAGCGCTTCCAGCGGGTGATGCCGAGCGAAGGCGCAGATGTCAAGCTCATCGCGGCGATGGAACACGGGCAAACCGCGCAGGCCGTCCTCGACAACACGCAGGATTGCGTCCATTACGTCGCGTCGCGCATGGCCATCCCGCCCGCGATGGCCACCAACGCTCACCTCTGGAACGACAACGTCGCCCGCCTGACACAGTATGGCCTACAGGTGGGGGATGTGCCGTTGGAAGGCTCGGTGTTGGTGATGGAGCGCGACCACCCCTACGCCGACAGCGCCTACGGCCACGTGATGTACGTCGAACGGGTGGACGCGCGCGGCGTGTGGGTGACGGACAACAACCATCCAGAGCCGGTGCTGCTCAGCAGTCTAACAAGCGAGACGCAAGCTCACATCAGCTATGTCTATTTCCCGTGGCAGACGAAGGCCTGAGCGGACAAGGCAGGCGGACAAGGCAGGCGGACAAGGCAGGCGGACAAGGCAGGCGGACAAGGCAGGCCTTGTCCCTACTAGGACCCGGAAAGGCGTTGGAAGGCGGGGCGTCGGTCGCTGTCGCGCA
>JBDNCV010000112.1:0-13181 GCA_046719465.1 Anaerolinea sp. | reverse complement strand
GTGGGCGCTGCCATTCTGAGCGAGTGGCAGCCCAACCGCCCGCCAGAAGACCCGCGTTGGGGCTTTGCGTTGGTGGGTCAGCATGGCCAACCATCCCCGCTGCTCACAGCGCTCCAGAGCCAACCGCGGCAAGCCCTTCCCGCCAATGGCTTCTACCCGCCCACCGTGGCGAGCGCCGCCTACAGCGGCCTGTGGACGTTTGGCCCGCTGGGCGCTGACATCGGCTGGTTGGAGACCTCCGACAGTCAACTGCGCTTTCAGTTCCACGGGCGCGATATCGGCCTCATGCTGCGGCAAGGTGACTTCATCGCCTATCTCTATCCCACGTTGGATGGTTTCACCCCCAACGCTGTTCAGCGCGACAGCAGCGGCAATTCGTTCATCCTGCTGCGCTCCGACAGCCAGCAGCCGGAAGTGCGTCCTGTGCCCATCGCAACCAACCTACCGCTCAGCGCACACACGCTGCACGTTGTGGCTGACCGCGGTTGGGATCAATGGGTGCTGGCAGGCTATCTTGTGAGCGATGGTGACATCGCCGGCCCCCTAATCGCGCTGCGACAGGCGGCATGGCTCGTCGCTGCGGTCGCTGCGTCAGCATTCGTCTTCACCGCGGTCATGGCAGCGTGGCCGCTGCGCCTGCCCTCGACGATGCTGATGTGGATGGAACGCCCGCTTATGTGGGGGATCAGCCTTGTCTCAACCTTTGCGCTGACCGCAGGCATGCTCTTAAGCTTGACCGACGGGGCGTTCTCACTGCTGCGCCGTGACATGGCCTATCATCTTACAGCGGTGGCGCTCAGCGCTGGGCTGCTCGCCTTTGAGCTGTCCGCGCTGCTTGTGCTGGGCGCGTGCCTCGTCCTGTTTGTGGTGTTCTACCACCGCCCAATCATCGGGCTGGCCCTCACCCTGCTGTATGCCCCCTTTTTTCTGTTCCCTGTGGAGCTGTATCAGTTTGCTTTCCCGCTAACGGAGCTGCTGCTGCTCATCACAGCAGCAGCAAGCGGCCTGCGCTGGTTGGTCGATCATGCCCGCCGCAGGCAAACGGCCACGGCTCAGTTCCCCGCGCGCATTCGCTGGCGCTGGCACATGCTGGACGGGTTCGCGCTGGCCTATCTCTTCTTGGGGCTTGTGGCGCTCAGCATCTCGCCCAACCGCGCCCCAGCCATAACGGAGTTCCGCACCCTCATCATCGAGCCGATCCTGTTCTATGCCCTCATCCGCGTGCATGTCACACGTTCGCAGCTCTTCGTGCTGGTGCAAGCGCTGCTGGCCGGCGCGGTGGTCGTCTGCGCCATCGGCCTCGCCAACTTCATCACTGGCACGCACCTCATCACCGCCGAGGAGGGCACGCGGCGGCTCGCCAGCGTCTACGGCAGCCCCAACAACGTCGCGCTGCTGCTGGTACGCTGCTTGCCGTTCGCGCTGGCACTGGCGCTGTTCCACCGTGGGCGTTGGCGCGGCGTCTATGCTGTCGCCGGCGCGTTGTTCCTCATCACGCTGGTTCTGACGCAAAGCACTGGTGGGCTGCTGCTGGGCCTGCCTGCGGGTCTCATCACAGTGCTGCTGCTCACACGTGGCAGACAAGCCGTCCTCCCTGTGCTTGGGGTTGGCGTTATTGTGCTTGTGTTTGTCGGGGTTGCGGCGCAGGTATCGCCACGCTTTGCCAGCCTGTTCGACTTCACCGGCGGCACTAACTTCATACGCTTGCGCCTATGGGAAAGCTCGTTGGCCATGATTGAGGATTTCCCTGTTACGGGCGTCGGGCTAGATCAATTCTTGGAGCGCTACCGCGGCACATACGTCAAGCCCGACGCCATTTGGGACAGCCAGCTTAACCACCCTCACAACCTCATCCTAGATGTGTGGCTGCGATTGGGGATCGGCGGCGTGATCTGGCTCATCGGTATCGCCTGCGTCCTTGTGATACTCAGCAGACGTCTGTTGAGCATCACACCAGTCCCTACTGAACGCGCGCTCCTCATCGGGGCGCTGGGGGCACTCAGCGCGCTCATCGCTCATGGCATGGTGGATAACAGCTTGTTCGTGGTTGATCTTGCCATCATCTTCTGGCTAATCGCTGCGACCCTTGTACAAATCAGCCTCGGCACACCGCCCCCTACTGACGACGCGCCGCGCGTATGATATGCTTGGAACAGTCACTCAAACGGGAGTTGGATCATCGTGCGTATTGTGATTACGGGCGGCGCAGGCTTCATCGGGTCGCACTTAGCAGATCGTTTCATCGCGGAGGGCCACCGCGTAGTCGCCGTGGATAACTTGCTTACAGGGTCGTATGACAACATTGCCCATCACGTCGGCAGCAGCCAATTCGAGTTCATTCATCACGACGTGAGCAACCACATCTACATCAACGGCAGCGTCGACGTCGTCTTGCACTTCGCCTCCCCTGCCAGCCCGATCGACTATCTCAAGTTTCCCATTCAGACGCTAAAGGTCGGCGCGATGGGCACGCACAACGCCCTCGGCCTCGCGCGCGCCAAAGGCGCAAGATTCATGCTAGCGTCCACCTCAGAGGTCTACGGCGACCCGCTCGAACACCCGCAGAAAGAAACCTACGTCGGCAACGTGGATACTATCGGCCCGCGCGGGGTCTACGATGAGGCTAAGCGCTACGCTGAGGCGCTGGTGATGGCCTATCATCGCCAGCACAACATGGAGACGCGCATCGTCCGCATCTTCAACACCTACGGGCCGCGCATGCGCCTTGATGATGGACGTGTCGTCCCGAACTTTATCGGTCAAGCGCTGCGCCAAGAGCCGCTTACCGTCTATGGTGATGGGAAGCAGACCCGCTGCTTCCAATACATCGATGACCTCATCGAGGGCATTCACCGGCTGCTCTTCAGCGATTTCACCGAGCCGGTCAACATCGGCACAGAGCATGAGATGACCATGCTGGAGTTTGCTGAAATGGTAAATGAGATCGCGCGCAACCCCGCCGGCATCGTTTTTAAGGAGTCACTCCGCATTAAGGGTGACCCACAAAACCGCCGACCCGACATCACGCGCGCTCGCACGATCCTAAACTGGGAACCACGTGTATCGCTCCAAGATGGACTCGCTCGCACCCTTGAGTACTTCAGAACGCGGGTCTAGCGCCCGACCACACCTCAACGCGCACCTGCTGAGTTGGGGAGCGTTGGCGCTGCTTGCAGGGTTGGCTCTCGCGCTTGTGCTCGCGGCAGTGTCCGCCGCCCTACTCGGCGTGCTGGCGCTGGCAGCGCTTGCCATCTACAGCCCGTTTGCGCTGCTCGCGGCTGTGCTGGTGCTTTCCCCGTTGCGAACGCTGATCCAAACCGAGGCTTCGCTTCAGCTCCCTTTAGATATCGGCCAACTGCTGCTGCTGGGGTTCGCTGGCTGGTGGAGCCTCCAACGGCTGCTGACAAACCAGCGCATGCTCACCGTGCGCTGGACGATGCTCGCGCTGCCGCTGGGCGCGTTCGTGATGTGGGGCATGGTGTCGTGGCTGTGGGCGTGGTCGCTGTCTGCTGCCATCACAGAGAGCATCAAGTGGCTGACCGTGCTAATTGTAGCCTTGTTCGTCCTCTACCATGCGGGGGGTGGGCGCTGGCGTTGGTTGATCGCTGCCCTTGTAGTGGCAGCAACGGCCAACGCGCTCGTGGGAATCTACATCTTTTTTGGCGGGAGCGGGGCCGATCACCTGCTCATCAACGATCGCTTTTTCCGCGCGTTTGGGACGTTCGGCCAGCCTAACCCGTTCGGTGGATTCATGGGCATCAGCTTCCCGCTCAGCCTTGCGCTGACCGTGGACTATGCTCACTTGTGGCTCAAGCACAAGCAAGCACGTTTCGCAGGCCTCAGCGCCTTAGCCGCCGTTTGCGCACTGCTGATTGCTGCCGCGCTCGTTATGTCTTGGAGCCGCGGCGCATGGCTCAGCGTGATCGGCGCAGTGTTCGTGATGGTGGTGATGCTCCCGCACCGCTTTATCCACAGCGCGCTGCTGCTCGCAGTGCTGAGCGCTGGCGGCCTGTTCATCTGGACGTCCGGTTTGCTGCCCGCTTCTATCGCTCAACGCATCAGCAGCTCCACAGAGGAGTTTTTCGCGTTTGACGACATGCGCGGCGTCGATATCACCACCGAGAACTACGCTGTAGTGGAACGACTGGCGCATTGGCAGGCCGCGCTCAACATGGCGCAAGCGCACCCCTTTGGTGTCGGGCTGGGCAGCTTCAACGCCGCCTACGCGGAGCATCGCCTGCTCAACTGGCCGCAGGCGCTCGGCCACGCGCACAACTATTACTTGAATGTTCTCGCAGAAACTGGAATCATAGGCCTCGCGGCATACGCAGCATTTCAAGGATCAGCGCTGTACTTCGCAGCGCGTGGACGTATTCATCCATCCCTCTCAGTGCGTTACCTTGCAATCGCACTGCTCGGCTCGTGGGTCTACGTGGCGCTGCACAGCCTCCTTGACAACTTGTATGTCAACAATGTGTTTATACACGTAGGCGTTTTACTCGGCCTCACCTTTTGGGTATATCGACAGTCAGCATTGACGACCACCACGGAGTACCATGGCAACGGTGCCACAGTCTGATCAAGTGAAACCCCCCGCCCGTGCTCTCCGGACTCCGATTGATGGTCTCTACACGGCCATCTCAGTGCGCGTTAGTCCAACGAAGGCCAAAGAGGTAGAGCGCTTCCTGAAGTTCATCACGGTCGGCTTAGTCGGCGCGATCATCGATTTCGGCGTTCTCAATTTGCTGCAAGCCACCATCCTGCGGCCTGATGTCCCAATTAACGTTGCGCTCGCCACGACGTTTGCTTTCATCGCCGCTGTGTCGAGCAACTTCACGTTCAACCGCTACTGGACATACCCCGACTCGCGTTCGCGCTCGCTGCGGCGCCAGCTCATGCAGTTCTTCGCCGTCAGCGCCGTAGGCTGGGTGGCGCGCACCATCTGGGTTACGTTGACCTTTGCTCCCATTGGCCTATTCGCCAACGGCATCCTGCAAACCCTTGCCCCAGACTATGTGGCTTCTCCGGAGCTGACACGCCGCCTCGGCAGCAACATCTCACAGCTCATCGCCATCTTCGTTGTGATGATCTGGAACTTCTTCATCAACCGCTACTGGACGTACAACGACGTCGATTAACGTGTATCCGATCACGATTGACTACACGGCAGCTGCCACTCAGACCGCCGGCATCGGGCGGCTCGTCCGTGAGCAAGTAGAGGCGCTCATCGGTCATGACCCCGTAACGCCTTTTCGCCTTGTGTACCCACGCGGTGCGCCGCACCCGCCGCACTTCACACAGGCCAACGTGCAGACCGTCACAGTGCCGCTTTCAGCGATATGGCAGCAGCGTGTGTGGCATCGGCTGCGGATCCCGCTGCCTATCGAGTGGTTGGTTGGACGGTATGCGCTCTACCATGCTACCGATTTCCTGCTGCCGCATGCGTCATCCAAAGCGCCCACCATCCTCACCGTGCACGATCTATCGTTTGAGCGCGTGCCGGATGCGGCTAGCCCGCGCTTGCGCGCTTTTTTGCAGGCCGCCGTGCCGCGCAGCGTGCGCCGCGCCACGCATATCATCGCCGATTCCGAGGCGACGCGACAAGACTTGATCGGGCTTTACCGATGCCCGCCCGAAAAGGTGAGCGTTGTGCTGTCGAGCGTTGCGCCGCGCTTCAAGCCAACCCACGATGACACAATCCGCGCTAAGTACAAGATCGGTGAGCATCCTTTTTTCCTGTGTATCGGCACGGTGCAGCCTCGCAAGAACTATCCGCGTGTCGTGCGTGCGTTGGCTGCGCTCGGGCCAGAGTGGAATCACGTCCACCTCGTGATCGCTGGTGGCAAGGGCTGGCTTGAAGATGAACTCTACGCCACCATCGCCAGCACGAACATGAGCCAGCGCGTTCACCTAATCGGCTTTGCGGATGATCACGATCTGCCTGCCCTTTACAGCGCTGCCAAGTGCACCATGGCCGCCTCGCTCTATGAGGGGTTTGGCTTCCCTGTGCTGGAGAGCATGGCATGCGGCACGCCGGTCATCACATCAGCGGTTAGTTCCCTTCCAGAAGTCGCTGGCGATGCGGCGCTGTTGGTGGATCCCTACAATGTAGAAGCGTTGGCAGCAGCGATGCGCCGCATTCTGTCAGACGCTGCGCTCGCAGAAGAACTGCGCCAGCGTGGGCGCGAGCAAGCGGCGCGCTTCACGCCCCAAGCCACTGCGCGCCAGCTTGCTGAGGTATACTCAAAAGTGCTGAGCATGTGACCACCCAAAGCAGGAGAGAGGAACACCATGGCTCAACAATCCGCGCTGCTGCGCCTGCTCTACGATTACAGCTACAAACGCATCACCGAGCTGCCCGAGCCAGACTTAGGCTTTGCCGAGCCGCAGCCGTTCCCCTTCTTGGCCATTGTCGGCCAATACCAGATGAAACTCGCGCTGCTGCTGGCCACAATCAACCCGGGGATCGGTGGCGTGCTGCTCATCGGCCCGCGCGGCACGGGCAAAACAACCGCCGTGCGCAGCTTGTTAACTATCCTGCCCTTCGTTGAAGTCAGCGACTGCGCCGATGGCGCGCTCCCGCACGAGCTGGAAAAGCTCAACCGCGAAGAAGCCCAAGCACTATTCCCTGATTGCTACGAGAAATGGGCCGCTGGGCAGGCCATCTCTCATTATGAGAGCGTCAAGTTGGTTGAGCTGCCTCTGAGCGCGCGTGTCGAGGATGTCGTTGGTGGCATCAACGAACGCATCGCCGTTGCGCGCAACGAGATTCGCGTTGAACGTGGCATCCTGTCTCGTGCGGATAACAACATCCTCTACATCGATGAGATCAACCTGCTCGACGACGAAATTGTTGACTTAATCCTCGACGCCGCCGCTCAGGGCAGCTACACCGTACGACGTGGCGCTGTCGTCGGCACATACCGCTCACGCTTCGTCTTGATCGGCTCCATGAACCCGGAGGAAGGCCGCCTGCGCCCACAGATTTTGGATCGTCTGGGGATGCGCGTGCTGGTGACAGGTATCGTCTCTCCCGAGGAGCGCGCCGAGGTCTACCGCCGAGCGAGCGCCTACCGTGCCAACCCTAAGCGCTTTGCCAGCCAATATGAGCTGATGACCGCCAACGCTCAAGAGGAAATTGCCATCGCGCGCAACCTCCTCAAGTCGACGACCCTATCAGACGAAATTATCCAAAAAGGCATCGAGATCGTCCGCGCCCTCAATATCGACTCGCACCGTGCCGAATATGCGATGTTCGAGGCCGCCCGCGCCTACTGCGCCGCCGACATGCGCACTGAAGTTACGCTAGACGATCTTCGAGCCGTTGCGCCGTTGACGCTGCGTCAGCGTAAGAGTGAGTTCATGACGTCATTCATCGAAGCGCAGCGGGTCGAAGATCGTCAGATTGAACAGGTTTTGGAAACGCTTATTTCATCATGACTATGCGAATTCTGTTTCTAACATCTCTATCGTTTGTCCTTACTGCGCCACTTGTACAATCCAATGCGGGCAGTTTATCGTTCACACTCTTTGACTTTGCTGAGTGGGCAAGCCTACTGCCAGCCGAGCGCCATGCCTCACCTGCCCTGCTGCTTTCTTTTACGCTGCGTTTGCAGCTTGTCGTCGTCTTTCTCTCCGCAGTTTATTTCTTGACTATGCGCAGTACACGCTTCAACTGGCTCGGCACTACAGTCGCAGTAGGGGTCGTCACCCTATCTCAACTACCTCCGCTCGAATTTCTCACTCATCCCAATGACCCCAACTACCAACAGCAGCTGCTCATTGCTTTGCTGTTTCTTGCTGCCTCTGTCACTATCGTCGCATTAGCGAGTTTTCACTATACGAAATACACCCTGCTTGTGCTTCACGTGATCGGTACAGGCCTTTTTTTACTTGCGCTCACACAAACCCATGCCTACCTGACGCAGTACCAGATCCCATACCAGCTTGGCCTCGCAGCACCCGCCTTGCTCTTCACCTACGCCATCAGTGCTGCTCTTATCCTCCAATCAAAAAGGGCGCCGCAGCGCCCTTCAATTGATCCAGCCTGAGCCTAGCTGTTCATGTGCGTTTCGATGTAGTTGATGGCCTGTCCCACCGTTTCGATCTTCTGCGCCGCCTCATCGCTGATCTCACCCCCGAAGGCTTCTTCGAACTGCATGATCAGCTCCACCAGATCGAGCGAGTCCGCTTCCAGATCATCACGGAAGCGCGCTTCCGGCACCACCCGCGACTCGTCTACATTCAGCACATCCACCACAATCGCTTTGACGCGCTCTTCAATGCTAGCCATTTGCTTTTCCCTCCAACCGGATTCTGTAATTGTCTCATTCAGGATGCGACACTTTGAGCAGGTAAAAGTGTACTCACCCTGTTCTTGATAGTAAAGTGTACGCCACCGCTGTCATTGACACGCTCTCCTGCTCGCAGTACGATACTCCGGTCAGCAGCACACTCATTGTTTACAGGAACCCCTCTCCATGCCAGAAGTCACGCAGCAGCCGACCACTGAGAGTCGAAAAGTCGACCATATCCGCATCAATCTTGAACAAAACGTGGACTTCCCGCGCCTAACCACCGGGCTGGAACGCTACCGTTTCGTCCATCGTGCCCTTCCAGAGCTGGATCTCGAGGATGTAGACACCTCGCAGACGCTGTTCGGCAAGACGCTCCAAGCCCCGCTGCTCATCTCCTCGATGACCGGCGGCGCAGACCTCGCCCTGCGCATCAACCGCAACCTTGCCGAAGTCGCCCAAGCCAACGGCATCGCTATGGGCCTCGGCTCTCAGCGCGCCGCCATTGAAGACCCACGCCTCGCCTACACCTACCAAGTCCGCGATATTGCGCCTGACATTCTTCTATTTGCCAACATCGGCGCTGTCCAGTTGAACTATCGCTATGGGGTCGACCAATGCCGACGCGCTGTCGACATGGTCGAGGCAGACGCGCTCATTCTGCACTTCAACGTCCTGCAAGAGGCCGTTCAGCCCGAGGGGGACACCCGCTTCTCTCACCTCGCCGACAAAGTCGAAGCTGTTTGCCGTGGTGTCGGCGTGCCCGTGATTGCTAAAGAAGTGGGTTGGGGCTTCAGCCCAGATGACATCCGCTTGCTGGCCAATGCTGGCGTCGCCGCCATCGACGTCGCAGGCGCTGGTGGAACCTCATGGAGCGAAGTGGAGTATCACCGCGCCCCCACCAGCTTCCACGCCAATGTTGCCCGCGCCTTCGCTGATTGGGGCATCCCCACCGCAGACGGGATCCGTTATGCGCGTGAGGCAGCGCCCCACCTCCCCACCATCGCCAGTGGGGGCCTGCGCGATGGCATCGATATGGCCAAGACGATTGCGCTCGGCGCGTCTCTTGCAGGCTATGCCGGCCCCTTCCTCAAAGCCGCTGCAGATTCAGTTGAAGCCACCAACCAATACGCGCGCGAATTGATCACGCAGCTCCGCGTCGCCATGCTCTGCACTGGCTCGCGCAATCTCGCTGCGCTGGCCAAGGCCCCCCTCATCAAGGACTAGCCCTCATGGAATCGCTAGCTGCAACCTACCTGCAGCCGCTCGATGCGGTCATGCGCGACATCGTGTCACGCCATCTGCCAGATGAACCCGGGTTCGGCGTCATGCTGCGCTACGCCCTCGGGTGGGAAGACGATCAGGGCACGCCCTACTATCAACCGACCGGCAAACGTCTGCGCCCGTTGATGCTGCTGCTGTGCGCCCACGCGCTGCACGACGAGTGGCAGCGCGCGCTCCCTGCTGCCGCTGCCGTTGAGCTGCTGCATAACTTCTCCCTCATCCACGACGACATTCAAGATGCTTCACCCCTGCGCCATCGCCGCCCCACCGTGTGGAAAGTGTGGGGCATCCCCAACGCCATCAACGCCGGTGACGCGATGTTCACTCTTGCCTATGCTGCCCTTGCCGACCTCGCAGCCACAGTCAGCGCCTCCAACATGGTGCAGATCTGGCAGATGTTCAACCACACAAACCTAGAGCTGACGCGCGGCCAACACCTCGACATGCGCTTCGAGTCACAGCTTAGCGTCACCGTCGACGAGTACATCTCGATGATCTTAGGCAAATCTGCGGCTCTTATCGCCACGTGCGCGCGCTTAGGGGCGTTCATCGTCTCAGGGAATGCTGAACAGGCCGCCCACTTTGCCGAGTTTGGCCTTAACTTGGGCATCGCCTTCCAAATCCGCGATGACATCCTCGGCATCTGGGGGGAAGAAGCCGTCACTGGCAAATCCGCGTCTACCGACATCGACTCGCGCAAGAAGTCGCTGCCTGTGCTGTATGCGCTCGAACAATCACCAGCGCTGCAAACCATCTACGCTGACCCCACCAACCCCATTGACAGCAGCGAAATCGTGCGCCTGCTAGATGATGTCGGCGCGCGCGATTACGCTCTGTCGCAAGAAGCACACTACTACCAGCAGGCTATCAACGCGCTCGACCGCGCAGCCCCCCGCGCCGCCATGCGCCCTGCATTAGATGCGTTCGTCGATTTTTTGCTCAACCGCCAATACTGAGAGTTCAAGCCAATTCGGCGATCACACGATTGCTGATGAGATACGCCGCAGGTGAGAGGCGCACGTATTCGTCGCTCACCTCAAGTAACCCCAACCCTACCAAGCGTTCCACATCAGCACGGCGCAGCGCGACAATATCAACACCAAAACGCTCTGCAAATGCGCGGCGGTTGATCCCTTCCTGCACCAAACGCAGCCCCAACATGATCGTCTCGCTGATCTCATCCTCGGCAGACACAGGAACACACTTCGACGTCGCAGGCGACCGCGGAAATGCGCGCTGCGAAGCCGATCCTGCCAGCGCAACGTAGCGCTGCGGCGAGCGCACAACAATCGTCCGCTGCCCACCGACATAGCCGTGCGCGCCCGCCCCAAAGCCCAAATACGGCTGATTGTGCCAATACTGGCGATTATGCCGAGATTCAAAGCCCGGGCGCGCCCAGTTGCTGATCTCATAGTGCTTGAAACCTGCTTGCCCCAGCCACAACCGTGCTACTTCGTACATGTCAGCACTGAGGTCATCCGATGGGATAGTAACCTCACCGCGCAGCACACGCCGCTTGAGTTCCGTCCCACCCTTCACCTCCAACCCATACAGGGAGATGTGCTCGGGCGCGAGTGCCAACGCGGCCGTCAACGTCGCCTGCCACTCGTCCATCGTCTGGTCAGGGTTACCAAAGATGAGATCAAGGCTGAGGTTCTGAAAGCCTGCCTTGCGCGCGTTTTCGATCGCTGCAATCGTCATCGTGTGGTCATGCTCGCGCTCATACAGTCGCAGTTCGCGTTCATTCGCCGACTGCACGCCAACGCTCAAACGGTTCACCCCTGCGTCGAACAGCTCCCGCGCGTAGCTGGCCGTCACATCATTTGGGTTTGCCTCGAGTGTGATTTCGGCGTCTTCTGACACGTTGAAATAGCGACGCAGCGTCTCATGCGCCTGTGCGATCCAAGTCGCAGGGATCATACTCGGCGTGCCGCCGCCCCAAAACACAGTGTGCAGCTTGATGCCCGGCTGACGCTCCCCTACGTAGGCAATCTCAGCGCACAACGCCTCCATATACGCCGGAATCAGCGCGTCTAAACCAGCATACGTGTTGAACGCGCAGTAGGTGCAAATATGCCGACAAAACGGGATGTGGATGTAAGCCGAATGTAGACCGTTCATGACGATACGTCAGGCATATCTAGCAGAGGCTTTAGTCTAGTTCACGTCTATCGTTTTAGCCACTCCTCTTGTGCCCACTTCGCCAAAGGTCAATCGTTCACTTGCAGTAGGTTAACGAGCTGAATCCACATACCACTCCGACGTAACAGCGGGGGGATGGATTCGATCCGTCCACGGGCGGCCATGCTGGCAAACCGCAGCTAGTTTAGACATACGCTGCGGCATCACTTGCTGAATGAAGTTCATGCGCTGCTCCCCCTGAAGCGTGACCGCTTCATGCCAAACTGCGCGGCCAACAATCACACCGCTTGCCCCTGCAAGGCAGGCGATATGCGCTTGATCACAGAACACGTCGAAAGGCACGCCGGCGCTGAGCAGAACCCACGGGACGGTACAAGCAGCATCCACTTCGGCACAGGCCGACCGCCACGCATCGTGATGCGGTGTCTCGTCGATATTGACTGGAAAGTGCAGCTTGAGGACATCCACCCCCATCTGACAGAAGGTACGCACCATCTCCACTGTGATCTGGCGCAGCTCAGCCGTGCACAACGGGCGTGATGGATCGAGGCTGTAGGTGATCGGCTCTAGAAAAAAAGGGATGTCGTGCTGCGCGCAGGCTTCAACCAACTGCCTGACAATGCTCTCCTTTTCTGCCCGATCTGATGCCGAGGGGTGATAGTGCAGCAGAAGTTTGACACCATCCCCCCCCACGCGCTTGATGCTGCCAACTGACCAATGCGGGATGAATTCTACCGAGCGCTTGTCCGGCGGCAAATCATAGTCGGTGACCTCGATTGGGGCCAGCAGGCCTTGCCGTCCGCTAATCGATCCCCGCGCAATGCCAGCCCCGATCCCATAGGCAGGGTCGGTCAGCACACCAGTGATGTGGGGCGTGTGAGGCAAAACGCTGAGCACACTTTGTTTAAAGGCTAAGAAGGATGATGCATCCACCGCCTCAGCCGAGTGAGTTTGCAGCGCCTGCCACAGATTCGCCCGATGATCAATGGCAAGGATGATAAAGTGGCCCGCGTCGTTGGCGCAGCGGCTCAGATGGCGATATTTGCCTAGCGTTACGGTTGTCATGCTCAAAACTGCCGATTCCACTCGCGTGGCCAGCGTTCCACCACAACTTTCGTCTGTGTGTAGAACTCAATGCCGTGGTGCGAGCGCCATTCTTGAAACGCCTTGTGGCCGGTTTCAACCGCTCGGGCGACAATCTCGCGCGGGGTCAGCAGCACGTGGCCAATGACATCGGCACTGGCTGGGTTGATAACGTTTAACCACTCCGCATCAGGCGCTTCAACCCACTGCCCACCGATAAAATCTCTGATTTTTTCGACCATGACTAGGCTCCTCATCAGTCTATGCTGTGGAGTTAGGAGTTAAGGATCTCGTCGAGACGAACAGGACGATTCTCGTGATACGAACGGCGCGCGGCCATCGCCATCAGGACAGGAATACGCCCATCGATACCCGTTA
>JBDNCV010000111.1:0-13234 GCA_046719465.1 Anaerolinea sp. | reverse complement strand
GCATCGGTCAACGGCAGCAGCGCCCCGTTGACGGCGGCGACCAGTACCGGATCGTTCGGAATGACAAGCCGCCGACATATCACCGCGTTCGTCGGGATTGTCGGCGGCGTGATCCAAGCTAGCCGTGACATACGGCGCGCGTCGCTAGATGTTGCGACCGACCAGCGTGATATCCAGTACCGTCACGGTTTCCGTGTCGTCGTCGGGCGTCCGTGCGAAGTTCTGGAATTCGGTGATGAACGTTTGAATCTGCGGGTTGGTCAGGTCGGCGCGGTCGGTTCCGGCCACGAGTCGGCCAGCTGGGTCGGCCGTCGGGATGGTCAAAGTGAAGATTTTGTTGCTGGTGTTGCCACGGTAGCGCACCAGCCACTTGAGCTCACGCTGCGCGAAGGCGTTCGTTGGCAGCGTTTGGCTCAGCACAGTCGAATCGCCGATCCATGCCTCTTTGTGGATTGTGCCCAACGTGATCGCGTCAATCGCGCTGCGGACTGCCCCAAACTGGGTGAGGAATCCGGGCAGCGACGTCGCCGTGATCGCCCCGTTGTAGATCGTCACGTTGCTTTTTTCGTTTGACGCATCAAGCAGCGTGAACATCGAGTAGTGTTGTGTCGTCATGCTTGTATCTCCTTCGATTTGATGGCCTTGGGCGCTTTCAAGCGCTGCGGCCAGCGTAACGGCGTTTTGACTTCTTTTCACGCCACTGTAGGAATTTTTTCAGCGATGACCGACTAATAATCCATTGTTTCCCCATTTTAACGGCCGCCACGCGCCCAGCTTCGCAGTACATCACAATCGTCCTCGGACTGTAGTTAAATTCTGCCGCCGCCATGCGCGGCGTCATCAGGTCGTCGAATACGTCAAATTCGCGTTCTGGCGCGTAATAGCGCGTTTTCATGGCTTGCCCCGTGGTCTAGCCTTCTGCCTTCGTTGTACGCTCGTTTGCGCCCGTTTGTGACGCTGCTCTAGGAACTGTTTTAATGATTGCTCGCTCAGTATCCAGCGCCCGCCCGCGTAACGCGCCGCCACGTAACCCGCTTCACACCACGCCGTTATCGTCCGGCGACTGTAGTGATACCGGCGCGCTGCTTCGCCTGTCGTTAGCACGTCTGCCAACGCGGCAAATTCGGCCGGCGATGCTGATGGATACTGTGCGCCTTTACGACGTGACATAGCGACAGCCTCGACGCGGCAGCGCCGCACGGCGCGACGCTGCCGACTGCGACCTAGAACGGCAGTATCTCTTGCCGCACCATGTCGCTGCTCATCAGCACCGGCGTGAGCTTTGGACTGGCTATCAACCAGTTCAGTTCTTGCATCTGCCGCCGGTCGGTTACGTCGTAGTGTTCGGGGTCGTAACACTCGCTCAGGCTGTCAATTGCCGCCCCGTAGTCCAGTTCAAACGCTATAACTTGCAACTGCGGCGCGCCGTTCTCGTCCACCGTCAGGCAGTGGCTCAGCTCTACCGCTTGCACGCAGTCGGGACATAGCGCGATGTTGGACAGCGCGTAACGGATAAACGCTTTGCCGCACTGGCAGGTATATATTGGCACGCCGCCCGCGATTTCGTGACGTTGCGCCACACTGGCGGCGCGTCCGTTCGGCTGTTCGGGGGTTACGTCGTTCATGGTGATCACCTCGCTTGTCTGTGGCTTGTCTGATACGTCATCACTGGGGGCGTGATCATCGCGCTCGCTGCTGAGCGCCACGCTCGGCGCGTCTGCGTCACACTTAACCGGCGCGCCGCCGTCGGCAGCTTCCACCCCGTCCCCAGCCGCTTGACCGGCTTCCGTCTGGGCAGCTTCCGGCGCTGCGTCACACTTAACCAGCGCGCCGCCGTCGGCAGCTTCCACCCCGTCCCCAGCCGCTTGACCGGCTTCCGTCTGGGCAGCTTCCGGCGCTGCGTCACACTTAACCAGCGCGCCCACGCCGTCCGCTTTCACCCCTTCCCCAGCCGCTTGACCGGCTTCCGTCTGGGCAGCTTCCGGCGCTGCGTCACACGTAACCAGCGCGCCGCCGTCGGCAGCTTCCACCCCGTCCCCAGCCGCTTGACCGGTTTCCACCCCTTTCCCAGCCGCTTGACCGGCTTCCGTCTGGGCAGCCTCCGGCGCTGCGTCACGCTTCGCAAGCGCGGCGTCTGCTTTGTAGGCTGCTAGGAATACACGCACCCGCTTATCAGGCGCAATATCAATCATGTCCACTGCCAGATCAACGTGATCCACCGTAGCAGCATATTCCTCCATTCCCCGCAGGTTTATGAACAAGTAATCACCTTGCCACAAACCCGCGTCATAGGCGCGCTGCGCCCAATACTTCATCCTTCTGTACTTGTTCGGCACTTCGATGATTGTCGCATCGCTGGTATCGCAGACGATGCCAGCGCCTGCCGATATTATCACTACGCGCGGCTGAGGCATGCTGTGTTGAGATTCAACCCGTGTCGAACGCACTAGCTTCGCCGCGTCCGCTTCCATGATCTGCGCTGCCGCGCCTATCCCGTCTACACGTAACAGCGCCTTCTTACGTGTCAAATAGTGATGCCAAACCTCATCAAGCCTCCAGTGCCTGCCGCTGACGCTAGTCACGTGCGGCTGCGGCACGCTGTGCTTTACCGTCCAAAGCTGCGCACGTTCTGCGCTGTCTGTGGCTGCTGGCGCGCTGTCTGTGGCTGGCATGTCACACTTATTAAGCGTTGCGGCGTTAGATGTCACACTATCCGGCGCGCCGTCTAACTGGTATTCGACGCGCAAGACGTCCCAGTTTTCTAACCGGACTCGCTCTATTAGCCATTTGCCTTTTTTGTTTTCCATCCACTGGCTGGCCGTTTTTACTACCGGCAGCGCTATTGTGTCGTTTTCGCTGATGCGTCCGGTGTCCAGCAGCTCACTCATGATGATACTGCCTAGATGCGCTAGCCTGTGCTGATCTGGATGCTCTTCCGTGTTGAAAATGCTACGCATGCACCCATCGATACTCACCTTAACCACTTCCCAGAACGGCGGGCGATATTCCGGCGCGCCCGTATCCGGCGGGCGTACCGTTCCGAACGGCGACGCGCCTACCGTCGTGCGCTTCGCTGACGGGTTAAACACCAGCACGCGCGGCGCGCCCTTGTCGATCTGCGGCAGCTTCGGCGCGTTCCCGTTGGCGCTCTCTGTCTTGCGCTTGGGCAGCTTCGGCGCGCTGCCGCGTTTCAGCGCCCGCGATAACGCCTTACGACACGCCGCGCTGCACGTCTTCGCGTCGTCACGCTTCGGGCGGAACGGCGCGCCGCACACGTCACACGTCTTGAGTGGATACATAGCGCTAACCCCTCCATGCCCCGCGCGGGTTGCGCGCAATACCGCTCAGGATTTCCGCCAGCTTCCGCTTGCAGTGTGCCAGCTTGTGCCCCGCTGTGTAGTAGCTGCGGATGACGTTGGGCGGCGCGCTGTCGTTCACCAGATACATCGTCCACATGTGCAGCGCGTCCTTGCTGTGCACGCTGCCAGCCCGACCGCGCCGCGTCTTGTCCACACTGCCCGATCGGCCTGTATTGGGCGCAACGCCCACCGACGCCTTGAATTGTTCCGGCGTCAGTTCAGCGTACATGCCGTTTGTGCCGACGATGAGCGCCGCGATGTACAGCGCCCCAGCGCCCGGCACGGTCTGCCAGCGCTGCGTGATGTCCTTGAATTCGGACAGCAGCACCCCCTCGATCGTGTCTTCCAGCGCTTGGCGCTTGGTCATTTGCGCTTGATATTCGGCATACAGCGTTATGATGCTGGCTCTGATCTGGGGATGCACCACCACGTCCGGCACTTCATCACAGATCATCTTGAGTGCCGCCGCTGATCTGCCCACGATGTCGGCGGGCTTGTGTTCCGCCATCGCTCGTATCTCGGCGGGCGTTACCGCGCCTTCCGCCACGCAGCGCAGGTACGTTGCCTTTTTCTGTGACAGCAGCGGCCAGATGCTGTGAGCCAGCGCGTCAAGCTGATTGCTTAGGCGCGTGCTCACTTTGGTCACGCGCCGCCGATGGTTGAGCATCAACCGCAGCGACAGCACCGCATCCTGCATCTTCGGGTCATCGCGCCGCACGCCCCGCACATCATCGCCGTTCACGATGTCGAGAGCGATGCGCGCAATCGCCCGCGCGTCTAACGTGTCGTTCTTGGCGCGTGACACGTACAGACGGCGGCTAGCCGCTGATGCCACGTGGTTGATTAGCCAGATTTCCGGCTCGCGTCCGTACAGCGACAGCGCCCGCCGCAGCGGTAGGCTGTACGCCCATCCGGTCGGCTCGTGCAAGATAAGCGCGTCTGCTGGTATCAGACGCCGTAACCGCTCGTGCCAATCGGGACGCTTCAAGTCGATCTCATGGACTGGCCAAGACTTGACTTGGGTCGTGGGGTCGGCAACACAGACGTGATAGGCTTCTTTGCCGATGTCAACGCCAACGGCAACCGAACAACGGGGGATGAGTTTGTACATAGATAGAGACTCCACATGACGTTAAGGCCGACTGCGTCCGCTGTGGCACGCGCGGCAACGGGTTTAGGTGGACACAAGCTAGCCAGAGCCATGACAGGCGTCGCGCACTAGGGCGCAGTATTCTAGTGGACTACAGCGGTAGCTTGCCGTCTCTATCTACGGTATATATTAACGTATTCTAGGGGAAAGCGCTGAGAAACGCTAGAAAAGCTCGGCACAAGTTGCTAGATTTAAGCCTGTGCTGATCTTTCCTATCAGGATGGGGCAGAGATGTCACAAAAGCCTAAACCGCAGCCGTGGACAGAAGCCGAAAAACAATCCTTACGCGACCTTGTGCGCTACGGCGCGTGGATCATGGGGTCGATTGCGGTAGCGCTTATCACCGTGGCGGTGCTGGCCAGCGTCTTCAACTTTGAGGCGGCCTCTGGTACAGCCACCAATACACCGCCTGCGGATACACCGGTTGTAACAGAGGTGCCCAGATAAACTGATCAGGCTGGACGACCGCGCGCAAGTTGCTATCGGTCGTGCGCAGCTTCTCGGCCAGACCCTCCGCTGAGGCGTGGTTGGCCTCAATCACTGGGCGCAGCTCCTCAACAATCGTCCGCCGCAGCACCTCGGGCGCGTAGTTCTGGGCGCAGGTGGCGCTGCTCTTGCTGCACTCGCTGAAGAACGTGCGCATCGCATCTAGGCGGCTGATGGCCTCTTTGACGATCTTATCGCTGAAGTGGACGTTCCACTCTTTCTGCACGCGGTCAAACTCATGCTGGGCGGCGGCGAGCTGCTCACGCTGGCGAACGTCGAGGCGGTCGCTGAGGGCGTGCAGGCGGCGCAGGCGCATCACCAGCGCCCCCACTGTGAGGCTGGGCATCGTGCTGGCGAAAAAACCGCCGCCGGTCGAGCCGTACAGTTCCGTGCCGCGCACATAGCGATCAAGCCCTTCGGCCATGGCGACGGCTTCACGCAGGTCACGGGTGATGTCATAGTTCGTGGACATCTGTTCCTCCTCGCTTAGCGGGTGGTCATTTCTTTCAGGGTACAGGCCGAGAGGCCGCGCAGCATCCCCCTACTGGTTGATTGCGACTGTTTTCACCAGATCGTTGGCCAGACGGGACAAGTTGCTGCTCACCATCTCGACTGTGCGCGTGCTGTCGAGGCTCCGCTGGGAGATGCGCTGCACGCGGTCGATGCTCATGGCGATTTCCTCTAGCCCTTCAGACTGCTGCTTCAAAACGCTAGCAATCTCTTGTACGGCGTTGCGCGCATTCGAAACGCTCGACAAAAGTTGGAGCATCACCTCCTGCGCAATCTGCGTGCGGGCGCGGCCCTGCTCCACGTTCTGCATGCCGATTTGCGTGGCGATGATCGTCTGCTTCATCGCCGTCTGAATTTCCCCCAGAATCGCGCGCACTTGCTCCGCGCTTTGGGTCGATTGGCTGGCCAGCGTGCGCACCTCATCAGCCACCACAGCAAAGCCGCGCCCGTGCGCGCCCGCGCGGGCGGCCTCAATTGAAGCGTTCAGCGCGAGCAGGTTCGACTGCGTCGCAATCTCCGAGACGCTGTCGATGATGTCGTCGATGCGCTGGGTGAGTTCGGCGAGGCTCTTGATCGTCAGGCCGATGGCGTTCACCTGCGTGCGGATGTCGTCCATGGTGGTGATCGTCGCGGCAATGGCGCTCTGGCCGCTTTCGGACATCGTCGCCGCGTGGTTTGCCACCTGCATCACCTGCTGCGCTTGCGCGGTGATGCGCTCCGTCAGCATGAGGAAGTCCTCAAGGCGTGCATTGGCCAGCTTGATCATCTCGGCCTGTTCGCGCGCGCTCTCGGCCTGCGTGCTGGTGACCTCGTTGATCGCTTGTGACGCCAGCACTAAGCCGTCTATCGTCGTCTGCATCTGCAGCGCGCTGTCGGAGGGGGGCAGCGCCTCCGCGGGGGCGGGCTGCGCTGGCGCAGCTTGTGCATGCACCCACCAGCCCCACACCGCCATCAAGCCCGCCGTGATCAACGGCCAGACCGACGTGGTGACGATGGCCAGCAAAACCATCAGCACTCCGGCCCCATAGGCGACTTGGGCCGGCTGTGGGCTGCGAAGTTGTCTCAACACTGCGTCCATACCGGATGCCTTTTGACCAAGCCGTCACTACCAGTCATAATGATAGCGACGAAGTCAGCGCAGGCCAATAGGACGGCCCACATCAGCCATCCCAGAGCTGCGAGCCACGATGCTGCTCTCACCCCAATGACGAGCTGACGCATCGCACTGCTCATGCCGCACAGATGATCGGCACGCCCTATTCGCAGATGTGGATAAACTGTATGGATCACTCACAAGAATTAGCGTACCTGCTGCGGACGGTGCGACAGGCGCTGCAAAATGAAGACTTTGTCGGCGCGCTCGAAGGGTTGAAGCGGCTGGTGAGCATTGCCGAGAGCGAGCAAGACTGGGGCGCGGCCGCCCGCCACTTGGGCAACTTGGCGCTGGCCCAGTACCGCACTGGCCAATTAGAGGCGGCACTCAACAGCTTTGCGCAGGGGCAGCGCTATGCTCAACAAGACGCCGACCCCATCACCGAAGCAGGACTGTTGGGCAACATGGGGAACCTGCTGCGCGAGGCAGGCCGCCATCAGGACGCCATCCACGCCCTGTACGAGGCGCTCACGCTCTCACAGCAGCACAACGACCAGCGCGGGCGCGGCCTGTGGCTGACCAACCTCGGCCTCGTCTACAACGACCTCGGCCAACCTCAGCAGGCCAGCGTCTACCACATGGAAGCGGTCAAGATTGCCATGCAGCTGGAAGATCGCCCTAACCTTGCGCTGCGCCTCGGCTACCTCGGCAACACGCTGATGCAGTTGGGCAGTTTCGATCAAGCAATCGACTGCTACAGCGAAGCGGTGGATTTATACCTTGCGCTGGATCGCAAACACGAGGCCGCGCTGCGCCTCGGCATCCTCGGCAACCTCTACGCTCAGCGCGCCCGCCAGACCAGCGATGGCCGTGCCGCTGCAGAGTTCTACGCCCTCGCGCTGGAGCATTACCGCGAGAGCGCCCTGCTCGCCCATGAGTTGAACGACTTCCAAAGCCAAGCCGAACTCGCCAAGACGATGGGGCGCGTCTTGTACGAGTTGGGCTATCGTGACGAAGCGCGCCGCTATTGGTTGGCCGCCGCCAACATCTTCACCCAGTTGAACCTCCCAGACAAGCTAAGCGAACTCCAACAGCTGCTGCGTGAGCTTTGAACCTACGAAAGCGGCCTCATGGGCTTTACAATGAGGCTTGCGAAACCAGACGGAGACAGCGAGAGAACTTTATGCGGCTGGCTATTATTGGTTTGCCCAACAGCGGCAAAACCACCCTGTTTAACGCGCTCACCGGCGGGAACATCGCCACCAGCGCCGTGAGCAGCGGGCAGTTTGAGATCAACACCGCCATCGTCAACGTGCCAGACGAGCGCATCGACCGGCTCAGCGAGATGTACGCGAGCAAGAAGAAGGTCTACGCCACCATCACCTACACCGACATCGGCGGCTTAGACAAAGGCATCGGCCAAGGCGGGATGCCCGGCCCCATGCGGACGGCGCTGGCGCAGGTGGACGGCTTTGTGCACGTCATCCGCGCTTTTCGCAGCGACACCGTCCCCCACCCCTACAACAGCGTTGACCCCCAACGCGACCTTGAAATCCTCGACAGCGAGCTGCTCTTGATCGACACGCTGGCCGTCGAAACGCGCTTGGAACGCCTCCAACATGAGCTGCGCGTCAAAGGCAAACGCGCCGAACAAGGCGTGATCGACGAAGTGCCATTGTTGGAAAAACTGCAAGCCCACCTCGCCCAAGAAAAGCCCCTGCGCGACCTTGATCTGAGCGCAGAAGAGAAAAAAAAGCTTGGGGGCTACGGCTTCCTGACGATGAAGCCCGTCCTCATCGTGCTCAACTTGGGCGATGAAGTCAAAGAGTCCGACAAGCAGGTGTCGTTCAGCTACCGCCGCGCCAAGCAGATCGCCATTCAAGCCGCGCTTGAGGCCGAGCTAGCCCAGCTCTCGCCAGAGGATGCTGCCGTGTTTATGGAGGAGTACGGCATCACCGAGCTGAGCGCGGCGCAGGTCATCCGCCTGTCGTATGAGCTGGTTGGGATTCACTCCTTCCTAACCGCCGGCGAGAAAGAAACCCGCGCGTGGAGCATCCCGATTGGGGCGACCGCGTTCGAAGCCGCCGGGGCCATCCACAGCGACATCCAGCAGGGCTTCATCCGCGCCGAGGTCATCCCCTACGACGTGCTCATCGAGGCAGGCAGCGAGAAAGCTGTCAAAGCGGCAGGCAAGATGCGCCTTGAGAGCAAAGATTACGTCGTCCAAGATGGCGATGTGATCGTGTTCCGCCACAGCGGATGACGCGCTCAAAGCGCCTTGAGCTTGTCCTCGCTGACGTTGCCCCCGCTGACGATCAACACCGTCGGGCGCTCATCGGCCGGAATGAGGCCATGCATCCACGCCGCAGCGCTGACCGCGCCGCCGCCCTCCACAATCCATCCGTGCGTCTGATATAGGTGGCGCATGGCGGCGGCAATCTGCGCTTCGCTCACCATGACCACCTCATCGACCACACGAGGCGCAATCTCGAGCGTGATGCTGCCTGTCTCAATGTCGCCGCTGAGCGCTTCTGCCAGCGTCTCCCACACTTCAGGATGCGCTGTGCCGCGCAGATGGTTGTAGAGGGCAGGAGCACTCTGCGCACACACAGCGATCACTTCCACCTGTGGGTTGGCGTCCTTCAGCGCCAGCCCGACCCCGCTCACCAGCCCGCCCCCGCCTGCGCAAACCACCACCCGCGCCACCGTCGGAAGCTGCTCGCAGATTTCAAGCCCCATCGTCCCCTGACCAGCGACCACGTGCGGATCATTGTAAGGTGAGACATAGACGCGCCCCTCCTGCTGCGCCGCCGCCCGCGCCAGCGCTTCTGTCTCGTCGTAGTTCGCGCCGAGGACGCGCACTTCTGCGCCCCACTGCCTGCTGCGTTCGACCTTTGTTGCGGGCGTGGTCTCGGGCATCATCACCACGGCAGAGATGCCTAGCGCGCGCGCGGCCCACGACAGAGCCTGCGCGTGGTTGCCGCTGCTGGCTGCGATGACGCCGCGCTGCCGCTGTTCCGCCTCCAGCTCAAGCAGCGCGTTCAACGCCCCACGAATCTTAAACGAGCGCGTCGGTTGGGTGTGCTCCAGCTTGGCGTAGACCTGCGCGCCCAACTCCGGCAGCGGCACAAGCGGCGTCATCGGCAGGTAGGCGCGCAGGCGGCCTGCTGCGATGTGAATGTCATGAGGGTTGTTCATCCTGCCTCCATGTCATTGTATGATGCGTGATATAATGCCGTCAGATTCTACCAGACAACTCAAGGCCACCACCGCTGCCAACCAAAGGAGCCTGCTTGTGCTGCGAACTGTAAGCGTGTGCCTGATCGCCTTTGTGCTGCTCGTCGGCTGTCAACCCGAACAACGCAGCGATCTTCAGCCTATCACCGACCCAAGAGAAGCGCTGCGCGAGGCCGTCGAGCAGATTCGTTCCAAAGAGACCTTCCGCATCCTGATCGAACAGACGGGCGTAGCCTATCGGTTCCAAGTGTCGCTGGACGCGGGCACGACCTTCGTCACCGCGATCATGCGGCGCGGCGAGGCTCAGTTCATCGTCCCCGATGAGCTTTACGCCACGGTGCGGCTCGAAGTGCCGCCGCTGCCCACTGTCAACGTCGAGATCTTCGCGCAGGAACTCAACCAGTTCTTCCGCTTGGCAGGCGGCGATTGGATCAACTTCCCGATTGCAGAGGGCTTCAACCCGGGCGAACTGGTGCGCGATGACAGCGGCTTCGCGCTGGCGCTGGGGCAGCTCCGCAACCTCGAATACGTCGGGACGGCAACCCTCATCGATGGCACGCTCACCCAACACATTCGCGGCAACGCGAGCGGCGAGACGATCAACAACTTGATGTTCAACCTGCTCGCGCTGACGCAAGATAACATCGTCGTCGATGTCTACCTTGACCCCCAAACACGCTTCCCGCTGCGCCTTGTCCTCACCCTCCCCGGAACCGCCACCGAGCGCGAAGGGGATACTACGTGGAACATCGAGCTGTACGACATCAACGCACCGGCACGAGTGAGAGCAGGCGAGAATGGCCGACCTGTCGACCAGAACTAACGCTATCCCTGTAGATGTAGAACGCGCCAACGGCGTCACCCGCCCGTGGGTGGTCATCGGCTTTATCCTCATTCCGGTCTTCATCGGCTCGCTCGACCTCACCGTTGTGAGCGCGTTCCTGCCCAAGCTCATCGCGGAGCTGGGGCTGCCCTTCGACACCGCGCTGGACGACGCTACATGGATGGTCACGGGCTACCTGCTCGCCTACACTATCAGCCTCACGTTCATGGGGCGCCTGTCTGATCTTTATGGGCGGCGCGCGATCTACGTGGGCTGCCTGCTCACGTTCATCGTTGGCTCGGTCATCACGGCGCTGGCAGGCACGCCTGTGCTTGGGAATGAGACGCTGACGGATCAAGTGTACCTGATGCTGCGGCGGATGGGTCAGCGCCCTGACCCAGCTTACGTTGAACTTCAGGTGATCATCGTCGGGCGCGTCATCGCGGCGTTGGGCGCGGGGGCGCTCGTGCCGGTGAGCTTGGCGCTGGTGGGCGACTTGTTCCCCCCGCATCGGCGGGCGCAGCCGCTTGGCCTCATCGGCGCGGTGGACACGCTCGGCTGGGTGCTGGGGCCGGTCTACGGGGCGATTTTCCTGCGCTTTATGCCGTGGCAGGGCTTGTTTCTGCTCAACGTGCCGCTCACGCTGCTGACGCTGTTCGCCGTGCTGTATGCGCTGCGGCGCGTGCCCCAGTTGAAAGCCCCCGGCAGCTTCGACCTGCTTGGCACGATCCTCATCGGCGGGGCGCTCTCCGCGTTGACCATCGGGCTGGGGGCCAACATCGACACCAGCAGCGTCGCGCGCGGGCTGAGTTCGCTCCAAACCCTGCCGACCTACGCGCTGCCCGTGCTGAGCATTGGCGCAATCATGTTCTTGCTGTTCGTGCTGCTGGAAAGCCGCCTGCGCCACCCGCTCATCCGCCCGGGAATGTTCCGCAAGCCGCCCGTCGCCAGCGGCGCGCTCATCAACCTGTTTATCGGCTACGTGCTGTTCATTGGGCTGGTGAGCGTGCCAGTGCTCATCAACGTCCGAGCAGGCGATACGACCCTGCTCGATCAAGCCGCGCTGGAGGTGGGGCTGGTGCTGTCCACGCTGACGATCCCAATGGCGATTGCGACCGTCCCCGGCGGCTGGTTGAGCGAGCGCATCGGCGCGGCCAACACCGTTCGCATCGGCTTGAGCTTGGCCTTGTTGGGCTATGTGGCCATCTGGCTGACGTGGACGCTGGACATCGGCTTCTTGCTGCTGGCGGCGGAAATGGCGGTGATCGGCGTTGGCATTGGCTTCACCTTCTCGCCCATCAGCGCGTCGATCATCAACAACGCGCGCGACGATGAGCGCGGCGTGGCCGGCGCAGTTGTGCTGATCCTGCGTTTGGTCGGGATGACGCTCAGCGTGTCCAGCTTATCGTCGCTGATGCTGAACCGTGTCAACACGCTGGCCAACGAACGCGCCCTTGTGGACGGCGTGTTCGACGCGGCAGTGTTCGCGCAGACCTACGCCGAATCAGCGGTGACGGTGCTGCGCGAGATCGGCCTAGTCGGCGCGATCTTGTGCGCTGTCGCCATCCTGCCCACGCGCTGGCTGAGCATGAAGAAACACGACGAGCGCTAGAGGCTACAGCCCGGGCGCAACCGCCGCCAGCAAGAACATGAACGCCATGAGCGCCGCCGTCAGCAGGAACATGTTGCGCAGGTCGCGCGTGACGTACACGTAGTCCTGCTTCAAGTCCTCGGCGGTGGGGAATTTCGTCGGGTTGAGCAGCATCTGCTTGATCGTCTCCCCGTCGAGGTCGGCTTTTTTGCGTTCGCGTTCGCGTTTTTCCTCAAGGCGCTTGCGCGTCGAGACCGCCGCAGGCGCAGGAGCCGCCGTCTCCGACATGGGGGTGGACGCGGGTTCCGCAGGCGGGGGCGTCAGCGCGGCTTGGGCGCGCGCGCGGGCCAGCGTGTCCGCGGGGATTTTGGGGGATGATGCTTTGCGACGTGCCATCGCGGCCTCTTTCTAACTGTCGCTCAACTGAGCGTAGACAATGTAACGATGGGTGTTGACTTGATACGGGTAGCACGAGATGAGCGTGACCGCCGTATAGCCGCGCGGTTCCATCACGCGGACTTCGTTCGGGCGCACCACCTCCGACCCTGTGACGACGTACTCATACATGCGGGTTTGGGTTTGGATGCGGATGATGCTGCCCGGCCGAAGCTGGTCAATATGGCGGAAGATCTGCCCGTAGATGTCGTTGTGGGCGGCCAGCACCACGTTAGAGCCGCGCTGAGCTGGCGTCGCATTGTTCAGATGCTGGCCTACCCCCAGCTTGAGCGCCTCCCAGTCTGTCCCCTGCACAATCGGCTCGTCGATGTTCAAGTCTGGGATGATGACGCGCACGGGCGTCTCCGGCTGTGGCGCAGGGCGGCTGATGTTGGGCGGCAGGAAGATCTGATCGCGGAACTGAGCGCGCAGGTTGGCCGGGATTTCCTCAAAGTTGAACTGGCCTCCGCCCGGCTCTAAGGGGGAGGTGTGCCCGCCCGGCAGCACAAAGTCGGCAAGATTGAGGGTCGGCGTGGGCGCAAGCGTGGGC